>SLMP01000043.1 GCA_007133465.1 Nitriliruptoraceae bacterium
CAGCTGCACGCCCACGAGCGGCCCGCCCGGTTCCTGGCGCCCGGCGTCCGCACAGGGCGGCCGGCCCTTTGGCTCTCCCTGCGAACCCTTGCTAGCGTGCGAGCCTCATGGATGACCGAACCAAGCAGTTCCGCCGCGATGCCTGGCGGGATCTCGACACCGGCTGGATCGTGACCGTCGAGCTCCTGTCCGCGGTGGGGGTGTGGATGGGCATCGGGTGGCTCGTGGACCGCTGGCTCACGACCGATCCATGGTTCATGCTCGCAGGCGCCGTGCTGGGGTTCGTCCTCGGGATGTACCTCGCCTTCCTGCGGGCGGAAGAGGCATCGAAGGCGGAAGAGGCGCGCTTCCAGCGGCCGTGACGCTCGCGCGCTGCCGCCGGGACCACCCCCCGAGCCCCACCGCCAGGACCGAACGCGGGCGCGACGACCGCCCACCACCGCGACGACGGGACGAGAACACGACGTGGCTCAGCTCGACGCCGCCCTGATGGGCACCCCACGCCTGCGCGCGGTCCCCACGCGACCGCACGAGGTCGTGATGGCGCACGCCGCGCTGCGGGTCGCCGCACCGCTGCTGCTCGTCGCTGCAGGGGTCGCCGGGCTCGCCCGGGGCGCGTCGGGCGCGTGGACGGCCGTGTTCGTCGTGGTGCTCGTCGTCGGGCTTTTCGCCCTCACCGGGTTCGCGCACGGTTGGGCCGCGAGGCGCGGGGTCGGCGCGATCCAGGCGGTCGCGATGGGCGGACTGTTCGTGCGCCTGTGGCTCTACGCCACCCTGCTCGCGGTCCTGCGCCCGCTCGAGGTGCTCGACCCGGTGACCCTCGTCATCGCCACACCCTTCGTGGTCTTCACCCTGCTGGCCTACGAGGTCCGTTTCGTCTCGTCGCGTCGGGAGTTCCTCTTCCTCGACGTCGCCGCGCGCGAGCGGGCCGACCGGAAGGACCGCTCGTGAGCATCCTCGCTGTCCAGGCCGAACCTGGCGAGTTCCCGGAGATCCGGCTCGACGACCTGTTCGAGTTCCCCGCCATCCTGTTCGACGGCACGGTCTTCGCCTTCAACCGGATGGGATTGCTCTACCTGCTGGCCGCCGGGATCACGATCGCGCTGATGCTCGGCGCGTTCCTGAACGCCAAGGTCGTGCCGGGGCGGTTCCAGTCGGCGATGGAGGCGATCGTCGAGCTGATCCGCAACAACATCGTGCTCGAGGTGATCGGCCCCAAGGGCCTGCGCTACGTGCCGCTGCTCGGCTCGATGTTCCTGTTCATCCTGGTCGGCAACCTCTTCGGCATCACGCCGTTCATCAACATGCCGGCCAACGGGCGCATGGCGATGCCAGCGTTCCTCGCGATCGTCACGTGGACGGTGTTCATCGCGGCCGGCATCCGGGCGCACGGTCTGCGCTACTTCAAGAACGCGCTGATCCCCTCCGGGGTCCCGCTGCCGATCCTGTTCCTGCTGGTGCCGATCGAACTGGTCTCGACCTTCGTCGTCCGGCCCCTCACGCTGGCCGTCCGTCTCTTCGCGAACATGATGGCGGGCCACATCCTGCTCGCGGTCGCCTTCCTCGCGACCAACGCCTTCCTGATCGACGTCAACGCCGGCTTCACCGACGCCCACTTCTTCGTCAACGGCGCCCTGTCGGTGATGGGCATCCTGACGCTGCTCGGGTCCGTCGCGCTGATCGGCTTCGAGCTGCTCGTGTCGGTCCTGCAGGCCTACATCTTCACGATCCTGACCGCGGTGTACATCGCCAGCTCGGTCGAAGAGGCGCACTGACCCCCGAACCCCCGGCGGGCGTCCGCCCGCCAGCACCCCCGACCAACCGCGTCGCCCGCGACGCACCCCCACAGGAGGACCCACCACCATGGATCCCATCATCGTCGACCCCGTCGACCTCACCCCCCTGGCGCAGGCCCTCGTCTACGGCCTCGCC
The DNA here is from genome assembly GCA_007133465.1 of Nitriliruptoraceae bacterium. GTDB lineage: Bacteria > Actinomycetota > Nitriliruptoria > Nitriliruptorales > Nitriliruptoraceae > SLMP01. Next base: position 1,933 of record SLMP01000043.1, read on the forward strand.
GCGATCGGGCCGGCCCTCGGCATCGGCTACCTCGTCGGCAAGGCGATCGAGTCGATGGCCCGCCAGCCGGAGACGGCCGGCATGCTGCGGACGACGATGTTCCTCGGCATCGCGTTCGTCGAGGCGCTCGCGCTGTTCGGCTTCGTCCTGGCCTTCATCATCTGACGTCCGCCGACGTCGCGTCGCCGAACGCGAGGGAGTGACCCATGGATCCGATCATCGTCGCCGTGGAAGACGCCGGTGGGGCCTACGGCGTGATCCTGCCGGCCCCCGGCGAGCTGCTCTGGGGTGCGGTGGCCTTCACGATCGTCTTCGTCATCCTGTCGAAGCTGGCGTTCCCGGCGCTGGGGCGGGTGCTCGACGACCGTGCCGCCGCGATCCAGGGCAAGATGGAGGAGGCGGACGCCAAGCTCGTCGAGGCCGAGGAGGCCCGGCGCAGCTACGAGGCCAGCGTCGCCGACGCACGTGGTGAAGCCAACCGCATCATCGAGGACGCCAAGGTCACGGCGGAACAGCTGCGCGCCGACATCCTGACGCGAGCCGAGGCGGAGGCCACGAGCATGCTCGAGCGCGCGCAGGCGGACATCTCCGCCGAGCGCGACCGGGCGCTGCAGGAGCTGCGGACCCAGGTCGGTGCCCTGTCGGTGGAGCTCGCCTCGCGCATCGTCGAGCGCGAGCTCGACACCGCGACCCACCAGACGCTGGTCGACGAGTACATCCAGCAGCTGTCCAGCCAGAACTGAGGCCGCGATGACGACCGAACGAACGAGCGCCTACGCCGACGCCATCGTTGCGATCGCCCGTGGCGAGCACGCCCTCGAGACGGTCGAGGACGAGCTGCTCGCCGTGGCTCGGACGGTCGCGGGCAACGAGGAGCTGCGCGACGCGCTGGTCGACGAGCAGCTGCCGGTCGGTCAGCGGCTGCGGCTCGTCGAGTCCCAGGTGCTGCGCGCCGCCCACCCGGCGACCCGGACCGCCCTCGCGATGATCATCACCGCCGAGCAGTCGAGCCACCTCAGCGCCATCGCCGAGGCGGTCGCCAACCGTGCGGCGGCGTCGCGCGGTGAGGAGCTCGCGGAGGTGTACGTCGCCGTCGAGCTCGACGAGCCCCGTCGCGCCGCACTGAAGGCCGCGCTCGAGCGGGCCACCGGCCGCAAGCTCGACGTGAAGTACCACGTCGACGAGTCCGTCGTCGGTGGGGTGCGCGCGAAGATCGGCGACACCGTGATCGACGGCTCGCTCGCCCGCCGGCTGACCGACCTGCGCACCCGCGCCGGCGGCTGAGCCTGTCAGCCGGCGCGCCGCGGCCCCCGCGACGCCCTCCGGACCCGCCGGCCGGCCGCCCCACAACCCAACGCCAGACCACGAGGAAGAGCACCCGATGCCTGATCTGTCGATCCGGTCGGAGGACGTCTCCGACGCGATCAAGCACATGCTGGAGGGCTACGAGCCCGGGCTCGCGGCCGAGCAGGTGGGCCGTGTCCTGGAGACCGGCGATGGCATCGCCCGCGTCAGCGGGCTGCCCTCGGCGCTTGCCAACGAGCTGCTCGACTTCGGCGACGGCGTGTTCGGCATGGCCATGAACCTCGACGAGCACGAGATCGGCGCCGCGGTGTTCGCGGACGCCGACAGCGTCCAGGAGGGCCAGATCGTCAAGCGCACCGAGCGCGTCCTGTCGGTGCCCGTCGGCGACGCGGTGCTCGGACGGGTCATCGACCCGCTCGGCCGGCCGATCGACGGCAAGGGCCCGCTCGACCAGGCCCGCCTCGACGGCTACCGGCCGCTGGAGGTCCAGGCGCCGGGCGTCGTCGACCGCCAGCCGGTCCACGAGCCGATGCAGACCGGCATCAAGGTCATCGACGTGATGACGCCGATCGGCCGCGGCCAGCGCGAGCTGATCATCGGGGACCGTCAGACCGGCAAGACGGCGATCGCGCTCGACACGATCATCAACCAGAAGCAGCTGTGGGGCACCCCCGACGCGGTCAAGTGCATCTACGTCGCGATCGGCCAGAAGGGCTCCACGGTCGCGCAGGTGGTCTCCACCCTCGAGCGCTACGGCGCGATGGAGTACACCACCATCGTGTCCGCACCGGCCTCCTCGCCGGCGCCGTTCCAGTACATCGCGCCCTACTCCGGTGCCGCGATCGGCGCGAACTGGATGTACGAGGGTCAGCACGCCCTGATCATCTACGACGACCTGTCGAAGCAGGCCGACGCCTACCGGCAGCTGTCCCTGCTGCTGCGGCGCCCGCCGGGCCGCGAGGCCTACCCGGGTGACGTCTTCTACCTGCACAGCCGGCTGCTCGAGCGGGCCGCGAAGCTCAACGCCGAGCTCGGCGGCGGGTCGATGACCGCGCTGCCGATCGTGGAGACCAAGGCGAACGACGTCTCTGCCTACATCCCCACCAACGTGATCTCCATCACCGACGGGCAGATCTTCCTGGAGACCGACCTGTTCTTCCAGGGCGTGCGCCCGGCCATGAACGCCGGTGTGTCCGTCTCCCGGGTCGGTGGCGCCGCGCAGCGGCCCGCCATGAAGGCCGTGTCCGGCACCGTCCGGCTCGAGCTCGCCCAGTACCGGGAGCTCGAGTCGTTCGCCCAGTTCGGCTCCGACCTGGACGCTGCCTCGCAGCGCCAGATCGCCCGGGGTCAGCGGGTCGTGGAGATCCTCAAGCAGCCGCAGTACCAGCCGTTGTCGGTGGAGCTGCAGGTGGCGTCGGTCTACGCGGTCACGTCCGCCAAGCTCGACGACGTACCGGTCGGCGACGTCGGCCGCTTCGAGCGCGACCTGCACGACTTCCTCGGTTCGCGCCACGGCGGTCTGCTCGAGCAGCTGCGCAGCGTGAAGCTCACCGACGAGCTCAAGACCGAGCTCGACGCGGCGATCGACGACTTCAAGGCGACCTTCGTGGCCTCCAAGCAGGAGGACGACGACGAGCCCAACGAGGGCTGGGACGCGATGGCGGCGACCAGCGAGACCGTCGAGTGACGGGCGGCGCTCGAGCGACGAGCGGCGGTCCCGCGCACTCCGGCAGGAGCGAGCAGGTTCGCCCCCCGGCCCCCACCGGGCCCGCAGGAGGACGAGGTGGCAGGTAGCGGCCAGATCCGGCTTCTGAAACGACGCATCAAGTCGGTCCAGAGCACCCAGAAGATCACCCGCGCCATGGAGATGATCGCGGCCTCACGCATCGTGAAGGCCCAGCGCCGCGTGCGCGCCGCCCGTCCGTACGCCGAGCAGATCCACGACGTCATCAAGGGGCTGGCGGTCTCCAACGAGGTCCGCCAGCACCCGCTGCTGCTCCAGCGCGAGGTCCGGCAGGTCGCGGTGGTGGTCAACACCTCCGACCGTGGGCTCGCCGGCGCCTACAACGCGAACGTCCTCAAGGTCGCCGAGCGCACGATCCGCGAGGAGGAGGCGCTCGGGCGCACCACCGACCTGTACGTGATCGGTCGCAAGGGCGCCGGCTACTTCTCCTACCGCGGCCGGCGCGCCCTGCGGGTGTGGGAGGGCATCTCCGACACCCCGACGATGGACGCCGCCAGTGGCATCGCCGAGACGCTCATGGAGCGGTACGCGTCGCAGGAGATCGACCGGGTCTGGCTGGTCTACACCGACTTCCGCTCCTCGCTGACCCAGCAGCCGGTGCGCATGGAGCTGCTGCCGGTCAAGCCCGACGAGTTCGGTGGCGGCGAGGCGATCAGCCCGGAGTTCCTCTTCGAGCCGTCCCAGCCGGAGCTGCTCGAGATGCTGATCCCGCGCTACGTCGAGGCGAAGGTCTTCCACGGCCTGCTCGAGTCCTCCGCCTCCGAGCACGCCTCGCGCCAGCGGGCGATGAAGTCCGCGACCGACAACGCGAAGGAGGTCGCCGCCTCCCTGTCGCGTGTGATGAACCAGGCCCGTCAGGACCAGATCACCACCGAGATCATGGAGATCGTCGGTGGCGCCGAGGCGCTGGCCTCCGACAACTGAGCCGCGACCGTCACGCTGGCGACCAACGAACCTTCTGTAAGGAGCACGATGATGAGCACCCAGACCGCGGCGCGCGACGGCCGCATCATCCGTGTCATCGGTCCGGTCGTGGACGTCGAGTTCCCGCCTGGTGACCTACCGGACATCAACAGCGCCCTCACGTTCGAGCGTGCTGTCGAGGGTGAGGCCGTCACCCTGACCGCCGAGGTCGCGCAGCACATCGGTGACCGCCGGGTGCGGGCCATCTGCATGCAGCCGACCGACGGGGTGGTCCGCGGCGCGCCCGTGCACGACACCGGCGGCCCGATCACCGTGCCGGTCGGTCCCGGGACGCTCGGCCACATCTACAACGTGCTCGGCGAGCCGCTCGACGTCGAGATGAGCGAGATCCAGGCCGACACCCGGTGGGCGATCCACCGCCCGCCCCCGCCGTTCGACGAGCTCGAGCCGCAGGCGACGATGTTCGAGACCGGCATCAAGGTCATCGACCTGGTCGAGCCCTACGTCCAGGGCGGGAAGATCGGGATGTTCGGCGGCGCCGGCGTCGGCAAGACCGTCGTCATCCAGGAGATGATCAACCGGGTCGCCCAGCAGCACGGTGGTGTGTCCGTGTTCGCCGGGGTGGGCGAGCGCACCCGTGAGGGCACCGACCTCAAGCTCGAGATGGAGGAGTCCGGCGTCCTCGAGAAGGCCGCACTCGTCTACGGGCAGATGGACGAACCGCCGGGCGTGCGCCTGCGCGTCGCACTGTCCGCGCTGACGATGGCGGAGTACTTCCGCGACGAGATGCGCCAGGACGTGCTGCTCTTCGTCGACAACGTCTTCCGCTTCGTCCAGGCGGGCATGGAGGTCTCGACCCTCCTCGGCCGGATGCCGTCGGCCGCCGGCTACCAGCCGACCCTGGCGAACGAGATGGGCCAGCTGCAGGAGCGGATCACCTCGACGAAGGGGCGCTCGATCACCTCGCTGCAGGCCGTCTACGTCCCGGCCGACGACATCACGGACCCGGCGCCGCACACCACCTTCGCCCACCTCGATGCGCAGACCGTGCTCTCGCGTGACATCGCCTCGCTCGGCATCTACCCCGCCGTCGACCCGCTCGACTCGACCTCGCGGATCCTCGACCCGGCGATCGTCGGCGACGAGCACTACGCCGTCGCCACCGGGGTCCAGGAGGTCCTGCAGCGCTACAAGGACCTGCAGGACATCATCGCGATCCTCGGTATCGACGAGCTGTCCGAGGAGGACAAGGTCGTCGTCTCCCGGGCCCGCAAGGCGCAGCGGTTCTTCAGCCAGAACTTCTACGTCGCCGAGCAGTTCACGGGGAACCCCGGCGTGTACGTGCCGATCGCGGACACGATCGCAGGCTTCAAGGCACTCATCGAGGGTGAGCTCGACGACATCCCCGAGCAGGCCTTCCTGTACGCCGGCGACGTCGACGACGTGAAGCGCAGGGCCGCGGAGCTGGCTCGCTGATGGCCGCCACGATGCAGGTCGAGGTGGTCTCGGCGGAGAGCCACGTGCTGTCGGGCGACGTCCGCGAGCTGTACGCGCGGTCGGTGGAGGGAGAGATCGGCATCCTCCCCGGCCACCAACCCGCGGTGATCGCGCTCGACATCGGCCCGGTGAAGCTCGTCATGGAGGACGGGTCGCGCGAGTTCGTCGCGGTGCACCGCGGGGTGCTCTACGTCGACAAGGGTTCCAAGGTGATCGTGCTCGCGGACCTCGCTGAGCTCGGCAGCGCGGTGGACGTCAAACGGGCCGAGGCCCGCAAAGCCGACCTCGAACGCCGGCTCGCGGAGGACGACGACCCGTCGCTGCGGTCCTCGCTGCGCAAGCAGGACCTGCGGTTGCAGGTCGCGCGGATGCGCGAGAGCTGAGCCGCCGCGGGGCCCGAACGGGCACCTCGGGACCCACGCAGCCGCTCGGTACGCTCCCCCGCATGGACTCCCCTCCGGCCCCCACCGACGTCTTCCGCGTGCGCGCGAACGGTCCGCTGCGTGGCACCGTCCGCCTCTCCGGCGCGAAGAACTCCGCCCTCAAGCTGATGGCCGCGGCCCTGCTGGTCGACGGCGAGCTCACGCTCGAGGCCGTCCCCCGCATCGCCGACGTGCCCGTCATGGCCGACGTGCTCCGGGGGCTCGGCATGGACGTCGACCTCGACCCGGAGGCGGAGGTCGCCCGCCTGCGCCCGACGGAGGCGCTGCACTGGCACGCCCCGCAGGACGCCGTGACGCGCATCCGCGCGTCGATCTCCTGCCTCGGCCCCCTGGTCGGGCGCCTGCGGCACGCCCGCCTGGCGTTGCCCGGCGGCGACAAGATCGGGGCGCGGGGCATCGACCTGCACCTGCGGGGCCTCGCGGCGATGGGCGCGACGATCGACGAGCGTCCCGGTGAGGTCGAGGTCATCGCCTCCGAGCTGCACGGTGCCATCATCCCGCTGGATTTCCCGTCGGTCGGTGCGACCGAGAACCTCGTGATGGCCGCCGCGCTGGCCGACGGTGAGACCGTCATCGACAACGCCGCGCGCGAACCGGAGATCCAGGACCTGTGCCGGATGCTGGTCGCGATGGGGGCCAGGATCGACGGCATCGGCTCGCCGACCATCTCCGTCGAGGGCGTCGACCGGCTCGCCTCGGTGACCTGGACGACCTGCCCGGACCGCATCGAGGCCGGCACCTACGCGTTCGCGGCGGCGCTCACCGGCGGCGACGTGGTGATCGAGCGGGTCCAGCCGAGCGCGCTGACGATGCCGCTGCTGAAGCTCCGCGCCGCCGGTGCGATCGTGGAGGAGGGCGCCGACTCGCTGCGGGTCAAGGCCGCCGACCTCGACGCCGTCGACGTCGTCACCCTGCCCTACCCCGGGTTCCCGACCGACCTGCAGCCGCAGCTGATGGTGCTGCTGACCCAGGCGATCGGGACCAGCCGGGTCACGGAGAACGTCTTCGAATCCCGCTTCTCCTTCGTCGACGAGCTGCTGCGCATGGGCGCCGACGTCCACCTGGACGGCCACCACGCCCTGATCCACGGGCCGTCGCGCCTGCACGGCACGACCCTCGCCGGGCTCGACGTGCGCGCCGGCGCGGCCGGCACGTTGGCGGGCCTGGTGGCCGACGGTGAGACCTACGTCCGTGACGTCCACCACGTCGACCGGGGCTACGCGGATTTCGTCCCGCGCCTGCAGGCGCTCGGCGCCGACGTCGAGCGCCTTCCCGCCGCGGCCTTCGATGGCTGAGCGTCGCCGCCGCGGGCGGCTCGCGGGGTTCCTGCTCCTCGCCGTGCTCGCCGGTGCCCTCGCGATCCCGCCGGCCGTCGCGCAGGACGCGGACGCCGGCGTGCCCGCGGAGGGCGTGACGGTGCCTGGTCCGGTGCGCTTCGAGCTGACCGACGGCGGGCTGCTGCAGGTCGCCGACGGCCGGCGCTACCGCGACACGCTCGAGCTCCGCGCCCAGGACGGCGGCACGGTCGCCGTCAACGAGCTGTCGATGGACGACTACGTCGCCGGCGTCGCGGAGATGCCGAGCCGCTGGCCCCTGGAGGCGCTCGAGGCGCAGGCGGTCGCCGCCCGCACCTACGCCTGGTACTCCCAGGGGCTCGGGACCTTCGACGGCTACGACCTGTGCGCGACGGTGGCCTGCCAGGTGTTCATCGGCGCCGACAAGGTGCTCGAGGACGCCGCCGGGGAGCGCTGGCAGCAGGCCGTCGACGCCACGGCCGGTGAGGTCCTGGTGTACGACGGCCGCCCGATCCTCGCCCGCTACTTCTCCACCTCCGGCGGGCGCACCTACGCCAACGAGGAGGCGTTCCCGAACGAGGGACCGCGCCCCTACCTCGTTGCCATCGAGGACCCCGACGACGCCGTGTCGCCCTACCACCGGTGGACGGCCCGCTTCACCCGCGACGAGTGGGACACGATCCTCGCGCAGGGCGAGACCCTCGCCGCTGCCGTCCCCGTCGCCGAGGTGGAACGGCTCGGCGCCGTCGACGACCCGAACGCCACGATCCGGGTCACCGGCGAGGACGGCACGGCCGTCGAGGTGGGTGCGCGGGCGCTCGCCGACTTCCTGACGCGCATCGCGCCGCAGCGCTTCCCCGACCGGTTCCCGGGGGCGCGCAGCGACGGGCTGCGGCCCCTGCCCTCGACCGTGCCCTCGAGCCGCTTCGCGCCGAGCGTCAGCGACGACGCCGTCGTGCTCGAGGGGCAGGGCTGGGGCCACGGTGTCGGGCTCGGCCAGTACGGGGCACGGGGCCGTGCCGACCGCGGCGAGACCTACGAGCAGATCCTCGCGGCGTACTACGACGGGCTCGAGCCGACCCGACCGGACGATGTCCCCGACCGGGTCCGTGTCGGGTTCGAGGTGGCCGACCAACTCGCGATCACCCCCGACCACCCGGTGCGGATCGTGGCGGCCGGTGAGGAGGTGACGGCGCGGACGTTCGGGCGCTGGACGGTCACCCGCGACGGCGACGGGTTCCGCCTGGTGCCCCCGCCGCAGGACGACGCGACGCTCGAGGTCGCGCCCACCCGCGCCGAGGAGACCGTCACCGACGCCGTCGTGGTCGCGACCGAGGTCAACAAGCCGGTCCTGTTGCGCCTCGAGGTCACCGACGCCGGCGGTGAGCAACTCGTCCGGCGCGAACTGGGCGTCGCCGACCCGGGCTCGCACGCCGTGACCTGGCGGTTCCACGACGACACCGGCGAGGTGGTGGACCCCGGCAGCTTCCAGGTCGCGCTGGTGGCCGAGGACGCCGCCGGCGCGAGCGACGGCCAGCCCGTCGAGGTCGAGGTGTCCGAGGCTGCCGCCGCAGCGGCCGAGCGGACCCGCGAGGAGCAGGGCACCGAGGCAGCCGCCGGGGTCCCTACCCTGCCGGCTCTCGTCGGCGTGGCGGTCCGCACGCTGCTCGGGGCGCTGGTGCTGCTCGCGCTGGTGCTCGTCGCCGTCGGGATCCTCAGGAGGAGGCGGACGTGACCGACCACCCTGGCTCCGGATCGGAGCGACCGCCGGTCCCGCCACCGGGTGCGCCGGCCGCGCC
>SLMP01000076.1 GCA_007133465.1 Nitriliruptoraceae bacterium
CGACCTTCCCCCATTCGGAGCGGGCGGCGGACCCGGACCGTGCCGGGTGGGCCCGGACCGTGCCGGGTGGGCCCGGACCGTGCCGGGTGGGCACGGGCGTCGGCGGAGGTTGACGCCGCGGCACGGGGCCTGGCAAGCTCTCGCCACTGGTTGCTCATCCAGAGAGGTGGAGGGCTCGGGCCCGACGAAGCCTCGGCAACCCCGCCGCCGGCCGCTGCCGCGGTCGGTGGGGAAGGTGCCAAACCCGGACCCGTCGGAACCCGGCGCGGTCGATGAGCGTGCGACACGGCGTGTCGCCACCTCAGCGTCCGGCCTCCCCGACGGGGAGGCCGTCGTCGTCTCCCGGCGCGATGGTCTCCGTCCACCGCGGCCCGCATCTCGCGGCCGACGGGCACGATGAGAGCAGGAGAGACCATGACCACGCTCGCTGGTAGCACGCTGACCGCGGCCGGTTCGCCGCTGACCGCGGCCCTCGGACCGGCCGATCCGAACGCCCCGCACCTGCCCGTCAACGTGGTGGGCCTGCGCTGCCGTGCGTGCGGTGCCGCAGCCCCGATCGGGCCGACCCACGTCTGCGGGGAATGTTTCGGCCCCCTGGAGGTCGCCTACGACGACGCGGCCATCGCCGCCCGGGTCTCCCGGGCTCGGATCGAGGCCGGACCCCGGTCGCTGTGGCGCTACGGCGACCTGCTGCCGATCCTCTCCGAGGACCCGGCCACCCGCATCGACCTCGGCACGGGGGCGACACCGCTGCGGCCCGCGCCGCGGCTGGCGGCGCGCCTCGGCCTCGGTGAGCTGTGGCTGAAGGACGACACCCGCAACCCGACCGGGTCGTTCAAGGACCGGGTCGTCACGATCGCGCTCTCCGCGGCGCGCGCGCTCGGCATCGAGACGCTCGCCTGCGCCTCGACGGGCAACCTCGCCACCTCGGTGGCGGCCCACGCCGCGGCGGCCGGGATGCCCGCCTACGTCGTCGTCCCGTCGGACCTCGAGCAGGCGAAGATCGCCGGCTCCGCGATCCACGGCGCACGGGTCGTGGCGGTCGACGGGTCCTACGACGACGTCAACCGGCTCTGCGCGGAGCTCACGGACGTGCTCGGGTGGGGCTTTGTCAACATCAACCTCCGCCCGTTCTACGCCGAGGGCTCCAAGACGATCGGCTTCGAGATCGCCGAGCAGCTCGCCTGGGAGCTGCCCGACCACGTCGTCGGGCCGATCGCTTCCGGCGCCATGTTCGTGCGGGTCCACGAGGCGTTCGCGCAGCTGCAGCGCCTCGGGCTGGTCGACGACCCGCGCACCCCGCGGTTCTCCGGCGCGCAGGCCACGGGCTGCTCGCCGGTCGCGACCGCCTTCGAGCGCGGCACCTTCGAGGTGGTGCCGCAACGGCCGCACACGATCGCCCGGTCGCTCGCCATCGGCAACCCCGCCGACGGCGAGGAGGCGCTCCGGGTGGTCGCCGCGACGGGCGGCGCGGTCGGACACGTGCCCGACGACGAGATCGTCGCCGCGATCCAGCTGCTCGCGGAGACCGAGGGGCTCTTCGCCGAGACGGCCGGCGGGGTCACGATCGCGAACCTCGTCCGGTTCGCCCGCCAGGGCCACGTCGGCCGCGACGAGCGGGTCGTCGCCATCATCTCGGGCAACGGCTACAAGACCCTCGACGCGGTCGTCGACGCGGTCGGCCCGAGCGCGACCATCGCCCCGTCGCTCGACGCCTTCACACGGGCGGTCGGCTGACCCCTCGTGCGTCCCCCGTCCCATCGCTGCCGACGCTCCCGTCCTGGCTCCATCCGCACCGAGGAGGTCCTCGTGCCCAAGGTCCGCATCCCCACCCCGCTGCGCTCGTTCACCGGCGGCGTCGCCGAGGTCGTCGTCGACGGCACCGACGTCCGCGAGGCGGTCGCCAACCTCGACGTCGCCCACCCCGGCATCGGCGAGCGCCTGCTCACCGAGGACGGGCAGGTGCGCCGCTTCGTCAACGTCTTCGTGCGAGACGAGGACGTCCGCTTCCAGCGGGGGCTCGACACCGAGCTCGACGAGGGCGACACCATCTCGATCGTCCCCGCCGTCGCAGGCGGCTGACCACGCGCCGCGCGAGCGGCCGTCCCCCGGGGCCGGTGGCACGGGTCACCCGGCGCGTGCCCTGACCGGGCCGTCGAGGAAGCGGCCCACCAGCGCGCGGCCGTGGGCCAGCGCGAAGCGGTTGCGGACCCGTCCCTCCGCCGCGAGCGCGTCCGCGTCCACGCCGGCCCTGGTCAGCAGCGCCCCGAGCTGCGGGTCGGCCGTCCACGCGGCCAGCGTCGCACCGTCCACCTCCGGGTGGAACTGCACCGCCCAGGCGGAACCGGACCGCCACGCGACCACCTCCCGGCCCGGGACGTCCGCGGCAGGTCCCGCCGTGCCCCCTCCGGCGTCACCGGCCGGTCCGGCGGCGACGGCCAGCAGCGGGACGCTGTCGTCCGGGAGACGGGACACCTCGTCCTCGTGGATGAACAACGTCGCGGCACCCTCGGGCCAGCCCCCCAGGACCGGGTCGCCGGCAGCCGCGGCGGTCCGCGTGGTCGCGAGGTACGCGCCCCGGGGCAGCGCACGACGAGTCACCTCGCCGCCGTGGGCCGCGCCGAGCAGTTGGGCGCCGAGGCAGACGCCGAGCACCGGTACGTCGGTGGCCACCGCCCGCCGCAACAGGTCGAGCTCCGCCGGCATCCAGGCATGCACCGTCGGGTCGGTCGCGGACACCCGCCCGCCCATGACGATGAGTCCGGCGACCTGGTCCAGGTCGGTGGGCAGCGGCGCACCGGCCGGGACGTCGACGCGCCGCCAGGGGGTGGCGGCGGCCCGGGCGTCCAGCACCGGCTCGAAGCCGGCGAGGCCCGCGTCGGGGTCGTGTTGGAGGACGAGCAGTTCCACGGTGCGTTCCTCTGGCGGGACGGTGACGGGGTCCGGTTCAGGGGGCCGGGTTCATCTCCACGGGGTCCGGCTCATCCGGCGAGCAGGGGCAGCACGGCGACGTAGGCCGCGAGCAGCACCGCCCCCTCCGTCCGCTGGACACGTCGGCCCGTGACCATGAAGGCGGTGGCCACCACCGCGACGGTGACCATCAGGGCGACGCCCGTACCGGTGATCGTCGGGTCGACCACCTGCCCGGCCCCCGCGAACGCGGCCACCGCCCCGACCGCCGCCGAGTTGAACAGGTTGCTGCCGAGCAGGTTGCCGATGATCAGGTCGGTCTCGCCCTTCCGGGCGGCCTGGACCGCGGTCGCCAGCTCCGGTAGCGACGTGCCGATCGCCACCACGGTGAGGCCGATGAAGCCCTCCGAGAGGCCGAGCTCGGTGGCGATCGTCGACGCCGAGAGCACGAGCAGCTGCGCGGCGCCGAGCGTGCCGAGCAGGCCGAGCAGGGTGCGCTGCACCTCCTTGCCGGTGCTCGGTGGGGCGCCGGCGAGGAACTCCTCGACCTCGGCGCCGAGCTCCTCGTCGCCTCCCTCGCGGCGCGAGCTGATCACGATGATCGACAGGGAGATCACCAGCAGGGTGGCCAGGATCGTGCCCTCGACCGGGCTGAGCCCGTTCTGGACCAGGATGGCGAAGGCGATCACCGACAACAGCGACAGCGGCGCCTCGCGTTTCAGGACCTTCGAGTGCACCACGATCGGGGTCGCCAGGGCCGCGATGCCCAGCACCAGCGTGAGGTTCGCGACGTTCGAGCCGACGATGTTGCCGACGGCGATGTCGAGCGACCCCTGCGACGCCGCGAGCGCCGAGACCACCAGCTCCGGGGCGCTCGTCCCGAAGCCGATCACGACGGCGCCGATCACCACCGTGGACAGCCGCAGGACCGTCGCGAGGCGCGCGGCACCCACGACGAACTGGTCGGCGGCGTAGGTCAGCACGGCGAGCCCGAGCACGACCCCGAGGACGGCGAGGAGCATGGCGCAACGCTACTCCGTGGCCGGCGGGAGCGACCGGGGAGCGACCGGCGACGGTGACCGGCCGCTGCGACCGGCCGCTGCGACCGGCCAGTAGGCTGCCGCGCCCGATCGGAGGTCCCGCCGTGCCCGTCGTCCGCCGCCCGTCCGCCGTCACCCGCGCGCGCCGTCGCTGGCGCGTCGCCGTGCCGCTCGTCGCCGCGCTGGTCCTCGCCGGCTGCGGCGGGGGCGCGGACGACGACGAGCCGGCGGAGGAGGCGGTGACGGAGCTCGAGGTCGACCTCGACGCCGAGCCGGACCCCGCCACCTACCTCGACGACGACCGTGGGGAGCCGCCGGCGGAGCTGGTGGTCGAGGACCTCGTCGTCGGCGACGGGGCGGAGGCTGCCGCCGGCGACGCCGTGCGGGTCAACTACGTCGGGGTGGACTGGGCGTCGGGCCAGGCGTTCGACTCGTCCTGGGCCCGGGGCACGCCGTTCGACTTCCAGCTCGGCGTCGGGCAGGTGATCCCCGGCTGGGATGAGGGCGTCGAGGGGATGCGCGTCGGTGGCCGCCGCGTCCTGACGATCCCGCCCGACCTGGCGTACGGCGACCGCGGGGCCGGTGAGGCCATCGGGCCGGACGCGACCCTGGTGTTCGTGGTCGACCTGCTGGAGGTCGCGGGCGAGGCGCAGTGATGCACGCGGCGCTGGCGCCACTGGCCGGACTGCTCGGCACCTTCGAGGGTGACGGCGAGGGTGACTACCCGACGATCTCGCCGTTCCGGTACCGCGAGCGGGTGGTCTTCGGGCACGCTGGCAAGCCCTTCGTGACCTACCAGCAGCACACCTGGCAGCCCGACACCGACGCGCCGATGCACACGGAGGTCGGCTACCTGCGGGTGCCGGGCCCCGCCGTCGACGCCCCGGCCGGCACCACCCGCGTCGAGCTCGTCATCGCGCAGCCCACCGGCATCGTCGAGGTGCAAGAGGGCACCCTCGAGGACGGGGTGCTGACGCTCGCGACGACCACCGTCGGGCGCACGGCGACGGCCAAGGACGTGTGGTCCGTGCGCCGCACCTTCGCGCTGCGCGACGACCTGCTCGTCTACGACCTGTGGATGGCGTACGCGCACGTCCCGGACACCCACCACCTGCACGCGGAGCTGCGGCGGACCGGTTGACCGCCTGACCGGTTGCTACCCCCAGGGGGTAGGTGTCGGTACGGTCGTGCTCCCGGGCATGGCGACCACGTGCGACGAGGACGTGGTCGCCGGAAGCCCTCCTGTGGTCGCACCCGCGAGGACCCTGACGTTGTCCGCACCCGAGACCACCGAGCCGTCGGCCAGCACCCGCATCGTCCTGCCCGTCGAGGGCATGACCTGCGCGGCTTGCTCGAACCGCGTCGGGAGGGCGCTGCGCAAGCTCGACGGGGTGGAGCTCGCCAACGTCAACTTCGCGACCCACCGGGCCGCGGTGACCTACGACCCGGGCAAGGTCGTCCCGGAGCAGCTCAAGGCCGCGGTCGAGAAGGTCGGCTACGCCGTCCCGGAGGTCCCCGACGACGAGGCCGCCTACGAGCGACGCCGCAAGCAGCTGTCCCGGGACCTCGTGATCGCCACGCTGTTCACGGTGCCGCTGCTGCTGATCTCCATGGTCCCGGCCTGGATGTTCGACGGCTGGCAGTGGGTCGCGTGGGCGCTGGCGACCCCGGTGGTGCTCTACAGCGGCCGGGAGTTCCACCGCAACGCGTCGATCAACCTGCGGCACGGGCAGGTCACCATGGACACCCTGGTGTCCCTCGGCACCTCGGTGGCCTACGGCTGGTCGGTCGTCGCGCTCGTCTTCCTCGGTGCGGGCACCTTCCACGAGGGCATGCGCCTGAACGTCGCCGGCCTGCCCGAGGTCTACTTCGAGACCGCCGGGGCGATCATCACCGCGATCCTGCTCGGCCGGTTCTTCGAGCACCGGGCCAAGGGCCGCTCGTCGCAGGCGATCAGACGGCTGCTCGAGCTCGGCGCGAAGACCGCGACGCTGGAGGACGGCCGGGAGATCCCGGCCGACGACCTCGCCGTCGGCATGCGGTTCGTGGTGCGCCCCGGCGAGCGGATCGCCACCGACGGGCGGGTCGTCGCCGGCGTGTCCGCCGTCGACACCTCCATGATCACCGGCGAGCCCGTCCCGATCGAGGTCGGCGAGGGCGACGAGGTGGTCGGCGGCACCGTCAACGCCTCCGGCCGGCTGGTGGTCGAGGCGACCGCGGTCGGCCGCCAGACCCTGCTCGCGCAGATCGTCGACCTGGTCGCGCAGGCGCAGGGCGGCAAGGCCCCGATCGAGGCGCTGGTCGACCGCGTGTCCGCCGTGTTCGTGCCGATCGTGCTCGTGATCGCCGCCGCGACCTTCGGGTTCTGGCTGTGGCAGGACCTGGCGGTGTCCGACGCGATCACCCGGGCGGTCGCCGTGCTCGTGATCGCCTGCCCGTGCGCGCTCGGGCTCGCCACCCCGACCGCCATCATGGTCGGCACCGGCCGGGGCGCCTCGCTCGGCATCCTCATCAAGGGCGCCCAGGTGCTCGAGGCGACCCGCACCGTCGACACGATCGTGCTCGACAAGACCGGCACCGTGACCGAGGGACGCATGTCCCTCGCGGAGGTCGTCACGGGCGCCGAGGTGGCCGACGTCCCCGCGCTGCTGGCCGCGGTCGCCGCCGTCGAGGACGCCTCCGAGCACCCGATCGCCCGCGCGGTCGCGTCGGGCCTGCACGACCGGACGAGCGGCACGCCGTTGCCGGCCGTCGACGGCTTCCGGGCGCTCGCCGGCCTCGGGGTCCTCGGCACCGTCGGCGGCGCCGAGGTGCTGGTCGGCCGACGGGGCCTGTTCGCGGACCGCGGCTGGCACGTGCCGGACGAGCTGACCGCGGCCCTCGAGGCCCAGGAGGCCGTGGGGCGCACCGCGGTCCTGGCCGGGCGCGCCGGCGCGGCCGAGGCCGTCCTCGCCGTGTCGGACGTCGTCAAGCCCACCTCCCGCGAGGCGATCGCCGCGCTGCACGATCTCGGGTTGCGCACGATCCTGCTGACCGGCGACAACCGCCGCACCGCGCAGACCGTGGCGGCCGAGGTCGGCGTCGACGAGGTCATCGCGGAGGTCCTGCCGCAGGACAAGGACCAGGTCGTCCAGGACCTGCAGGGGGACGGCCGGTTCGTCGCGATGGTCGGCGACGGCGTCAACGACGCGCCGGCGTTGGCCCGCGCCGACCTCGGCATCGCGATGGGGACCGGGACCGACGTGGCGATCGAGGCCGGCGAGGTGACGCTGGTCTCCGGCGACCTGCGGGCCGCAGCCGACGCGGTCGCGCTGTCGCGCCGCACGCTGCGCACCGTGCGCAGCAACCTCGTCTGGGCGTTCGGCTACAACACCGCCGCGATCCCACTGGCGGCCGCCGGCTTCCTCAACCCCATGGTGGCGGCGTTCGCGATGGGCTTCTCCAGCGTGTTCGTGGTCACCAACTCGCTGCGGCTGCGGCAGTTCCGTGGGCTGCGCGCTCCCGACCCGACGCCTCGGCAGCGGGCGGAGACCTGGGGCCTGCGGCTCGGGTTCGCCGTCCTGGTCGGGCTGGTGGTGCTCGCCGGGGTCGAGTTCCAACGCAGCCTGCTGCCGGGTCGCGCGATCCCGGTCGCGCTGGAGCCGGCGGGGCTGGAGCCGGACACCTTCCCCGTCGCCCCGGGCGAGAAGGTGACCTTCGAGCTCATGGCGGACGGGCCGGCGGAGTTCCTCCTCGTCGACGTGACCGAGGTGTCGGAGCTGCTCGGCCACGGCCACGACGACGGCATGGCGAACGCCGGCCACGATGCCCGCCGCATCGGCACGGTCGTGCCGCCCGACACCGTGGTCCGGTTCACCTGGACCCTGCCGGACGACGACGTCGAGCTGCGGCGGCTGCGCGCCATCGACCCCACCACCGGTGCGGTGGCGGCGTTCGAGCCCACCGACGGGTGAGCAGCCGGGCCGCCCGCGCCAGGGACCGTGCCCGCCACCTAGCCTCGGGGAGGCACCTCGGCGTCCGCTCCCGTGACGCCGTGGGCAGGAGGCCATGATGGGTGAGCGGCTCGTGGTGATCGGTGGCGACGCGGCCGGGATGTCGGCCGCCTCGCAGGCCCGACGTCTCCGGGGACCGGACGACCTCACGATCCTCGCGTTCGAGCGCGGCCGCTTCACGTCCTACGCCGCCTGCGGGATCCCCTACTGGATCGCCGGCATGATCGAGGAACGCGACCAGCTGATCGCGCGCGCGCCGGAGGTCTTCCGGTCCAAGCAGGACATCGACGTCCGCACCCGTCACGAGGTCGTCGCGATCGACACCGATGCGCGGACCGTCACCGTCCGCGACCTCGAGGCCGGCGAGGAGGCGGACCACGGCTACGACCAGCTGCTGATCGCCACCGGCGCCACGCCCCTGCGGCCCCCGGTCGACGGGATCGACGCGCAGGGCGTCTTCGGTGTGCAGACCCTCGACCACGGGCAGGCGGTCCTCGACGCGCTCGCCGACCGCGAGCCGCGGCGGGCGGTCGTGATCGGGGCGGGCTACATCGGGCTCGAGATGGCGGAGGCGATGGTGCTCCGCGGCCTCGAGGTCCACGTCGTCGAGATGGCCGAGCAGCCGATGTCGACGATGGACCCCGAGCTCAGCACTCGGATCGCGGACGCGATGCGCGGGATGGGCATGGAGCTCCACCTCGGCACCGCCGTGGAGGGGATCGAGACCGACGAGGACGGATGGATCCGCGCGGTCACGGCGGGTGCCACCACGATCGCGGCGGACGTGGCGGTGCTCGGCACGGGCACCCGCCCGTTCAGCGACCTGGCACGTGACGCCGGCGTCCCGATCGGTCCGAGCCGGGGGATCGTGACCGACCGCAAGCAGCGCACGCCGCTGGAGGGGGTCTGGGCCGCCGGCGACTGCGCGGAGACCTTCCACCGCGTCTCCAAGCAGCCGGTGTCGATCGCGCTCGGCACGATCGCGAACAAGCAGGGACGGATCGCCGGACTCAATCTCGGCGGGTCGTACGGGTCGTTCCCCGGTGTGCTCGGCACGGCGGTGACCAAGGTCTGCCAGCTGGAGATCGCCCGGACCGGCCTGACCGTCCGCGATGCGGAGGCCGCCGGCTACGAGGTCGTCATCGCGTCGATCGATGCGACGACCCGCGCGCACTACTACCCGGGCGCCAGGCCGATCGGCATCAAGGTGATCGCGGAGCGGCACACCGGTCGGTTGCTCGGCGCGCAGATCGTCGGCGAGGAGGGCGCTGCCAAGCGGATCGACGTGTTCGCGACCGCCCTGTGGAACGAGATGACCGTCGACGACCTGCTCAACGTGGACCTGTCGTACGCCCCGCCGTTCTCGCCCGTGTGGGACCCGGTCCTGATCGCGGCGCGCAAGGCGGACGGTGCCGTGACCGAGGACCGCGCGTAGGCCGGGGGGACCACCGGCCGGGACCCCGCGGCGGCCTCACGCCTGCTTGCGCGCCTGCTGGGTCGCGTGCGCAGCGGCGCGCTGCTCGACGTGTTCGACGATCCTGCCGGCGACGTCGACGCCGGTGGCGGCCTCGATGCCCTCGAGACCCGGCGAGGAGTTCACCTCGAGGACCACCGGCCCGTGGTTCGAGCGCATCAGGTCGACGCCGGCGACGGTCAGCCCGAGGATCTTGGCGGCCCGCTTCGCCGTGGCGCGCTCCTCCGGGGTCAGCCGGATGCGGCGCGCGGTGGCGCCGCGGTGCACGTTCGAGCGGAACTCGCCGGGCGCGGCCGTGCGCTCCATCGCCGCGACGACTCGGGTGCCGACCACGAAGGCCCGGATGTCGCTGCCGCCCGCCTCCTTGATGTACTCCTGCACCAGGATGTTCGCGTCGAGCTGCCGGAAGGCGCCGATCACCGACTCGGCGGCCTTCTTCGTCTCCGCCAGCACGACCCCCATGCCCTGGGTGCCCTCGAGCAGCTTGACCACGAGAGGGGCGCCGCCCACCAGCGAGATCAGCCCGTCGAGGTCCTTCGTCGAGTGCGCGAAGGAGGTCACCGGCAGCCCGACCCCCTCGGCGGCGAGCAGTTGCAGCGCCCGCAGCTTGTCGCGGGAGCGCGAGATCGCCTGCGACGCGATCGCCGGGTAGACGCCCATCATCTCGAACTGGCGCACCACCGCGGTGCCGTAGAAGGTGTGGCTCGCACCGATGCGCGGGATCACGGCGTCGATGCCCTCGAGCTTGCTGCCGCCGTAGAGGATCGCGGGCCGGTGCGAGGTGATGTCGATCACGCAGCGCAGGTAGTCGACGATGCGGACCTCGTGCCCGCGCTCGAGCGCCGCCTCACGCAACCGTCGGGTCGAGTACAGCTGCGCGTTGCGCGACAGGATGGCGAGCTTCATCGCGGGTGGCCCTTCCTGACAGCGTCCCGGGCCGAGGTCGGTCCTGGGGCAGCGCGCACGCTAGTGGCCCTGCGTCGCGGCGGTACCGTGCCGGCCGGGCCGCGGCCGGGCGTCGCCGAGGCCGAGGAGACCGGCGTGCAGAACCTCGTCTCGATCGTGCTGGTGGCGGCCGCGGTGCTGTTCGTGTTGCCGTTCTGGCCGTGGAGCCGAGGGTGGGGCTGGGTGCCGGCCGGGGTGCTCGGGATGGGGCTCGCGACGATGCTGCTGTTCACCTGGGCCGTCGAGCCGCTCTGAGCCGGCTGCCGGGCGCGCCCCGGAGAGAACGGGTCAGCTCGTGGTGGCCTTCTTCGCCTGCTTCCACGCCCGGACCTGGTCGAGGCTGTCCGGGTCGGTGACGTCGGCGATCGATCGGTGGCCCGGCTGCCCGTAGTCGCCGGCGGCCTGTTCCCAGCCCTCTGGCCGGACGTCGCACTGCTTGCCGAGCAAAGCCACGAAGATGCGGGCCTTCTGGTCACCGAAGCCCGGGAGTGCCACGAGGCGGCGCTTGAGCTCCGCGCCGCTGGCGGCTTCCGTCCAGACCCGGCTCGCCTCGCCCTCGTGCTCCTCCA
>SLMP01000072.1 GCA_007133465.1 Nitriliruptoraceae bacterium
GATGCCGCCGCCGGCGACGATGCCGGCGCTGTCCCGTCGGAGGAGGCCGCCCCGCTGCGGAGCTTCACGATCGCCGCGGTCGGCGACGTCATGGCGCACATGGGCGTGGTGGAGAGCGCCGCCGCGCACGGCCGGGCGTCCGGTGAGGACTACGACTTCGACCCGATGTTCGCCGACGTCGCCCCGACCCTGCGCGCAGCCGACCTGGCCATCTGCAACCTCGAGACCACCCTGTCGCCCGACAACCGCGACGTCTACGGCGGACGCGACCGGCGCACCGCCTCCGGCGCGCCGTTGTTCCACACCCCCTGGCAGCTCGCGCGGACGCTCCGCGACGTCGGCTTCGGCGCGTGCTCGACCGCCAACAACCACGCGACGGACGCCGGGATCGAAGGGGTGCGCTCCACCCTCGACCTGCTCGACGAGCACGGCATCGCCCCTGCCGGCACGTGGCAGGACGAAGGGTTGGCGGGATCGCCGGCCTGGCACGACGTCGCCGGCGTCCGGGTCGCCCACCTCGCCGCCACCTACGGGCTGAACCTCCCCCTCGAGCCGCAGGACGCGTGGATGGTCGAGGTGATCGACCTCGACCGGCTGCTCGATCAGGCCGCGCAGGCGCGCGCCGACGGGGCGGAGTTCGTGATCGTCAGCCTCCACCACGGCGTCGAGTACCAGGTCCCCATCTCCGACAACCAGCGGTTGCGCACCGACACGCTGCTCGCCAGCGACGACGTCGACCTGCTCCTCGGCCACCACGCCCACGTCGTGCAGGCGATCGAGCACCTCGGCGGCAAGGTCGCGGTCCACGGCATGGGCAACATCGTCAGCGACATGAAGGACTGGGAGACCGGCCCTGACACCGAGGACGGGGTCGTCGTGCTCCTCGAGGTGGTGGAGCAGGCGGGCGGCGGCCGGTTCGTCGTCGGCGACGTCGCGGTCGTGCCGACCTGGGTCGACCGGGCGGCCGGCCATCGCATCCGCGACGTCGGGGCGGCACTCGCCACCGAGGACCTCTCCCCGGACCAGCGGGCGGCTTTCGAGCGCTCCTTCGCGCGGACGATGGATGCGATCGACCGCAAGGGCGCGAGCAGCTGGGGGGTCGGCGCCACGTCCGGGATCGCCTGGTTCGAGGGTCGCGGGTCGCCACTCCTCGTCCCGTCCTGACGCCGGATGGTCGGGTGCGGTGCCTGGCAGGGAGCGTTCGGACCGCTATCTTCGGCCTTCCGCACCCCGCCCGGCGTTGCCCGCCGCGGTCCGGACGGGGCCGGGACACCCGCCATCGAGACGGGGGCACGTCATCTCCCGCAACCTCCTGCTGTTGTTCCTCGCTGCCATGTTCGTGGTCGCCGCGTGCGCGCCGATCGGTTTCGACGTGGCGGAAGGGGCGTCCGGCGACGACACGGTCGACGCGTCCGATGACGGCGGTGGCTCGCCAGCTGGATCGACGAGCCGCGACACCACCGAGGCAGCGGACGGTGACCAGGCCGGGGACGGCGACGCGCAGGACGGAGCCGCCCCTGCGGAGCGCGATGCGGACGGGTCCGCTGACGCGACCGATCCCGGGGACGTCGACGACGCCGTGGACGCCGGCAGCGCAGGGATCCCCCCGCCGTCCGACGGCCTGGAGCCACGGGCGACGCGCTCGTTCACCATCGCCGCCGTCGGTGACGTGCTGCCGCACCCGGCGCTGATCGACCGCGCTGTTGCGTACGGCCGCGAGTCCGGCCAGCCCTACGACTTCCGGCCGATGTTCGCCGAGGTGGCCCCGATCATCCAGGCCGCCGACCTGGCGATCTGCAACATGGAGACGCCGCTGGCCACGGACCACGAGGTGGTGCGTCAGTACGTCGGCAGGCGGACGCCCGCCGGCGGTGCGCCGGTCTTCATCGCGCCGCGGGAGCTCGGCGAGGCGATGGCGGGCGCTGGCTTCGACGCCTGCGCGACCGCGAACAACCACGCGTCGGACACCGGCGTCGATGGTCTCGTCGCGACGTTGGAGGTCCTCGACGACGTCGGGATCGCCTCGGCCGGGACCGGCAGGACCCCCGAGGAAGCGCGCGAGCCGGCGTGGCTCGAGGTCGGCGGCGTCACCGTCGCGCTGCTGTCGGCCACCTACGGCATCAACCTGCCGCTGCCCGCCGGACAGGAGTGGATGGTCGAGATCATCGACGTCGACCGCCTGCTCGACCAGGCCCGCGCCGCCCGTGAGGCCGGCGCCGAGTTCGTCGTCGTGAGCCTGCACCACGGCCGCGAATACCAGATCGAGCTCTCGGACGCGCAGCGCGAACGCACCGTTCCGTTGCTCGAGGACGGCGACATCGACCTGATCCTGGGCCACCACGCCCACGTCGTGCAGGCGATCCAGCGCATCCACGGCCGGGTCGCCGTCCACGGGCTCGGCAACATCCTGTCGAACCAGTACGCCGGGCTCACCGGCCCGGAGACGCAGGACGGGGTCGTCGCGTTGCTCGAGGTCACCGAGCACCCGGCCGGCGCAGGCTTCCACGTCACCGACGTCGGCTACGTCCCGACCTGGGTCGACCGCGATCGGCACGTCGTCGTCGACATCGGGACCGCTCTCGCCTCCGGCGACCTCGCCGACTGGCGCCGCGCGGAGTACGAGGCCTCCTGGCGACGCACCGTCTCCGGGATCGAGGGCGAGGGGGCAGCGGACTGGGGGGTCGCACCCTCGGCCGGCACGGCGTGGTTCGACGCACGCCGCGCCGCTCCCGCCTCGGTCGGCTGACCCACCCGCCGCCCACGGTCGAGCTTCCTCGGTTCGCGAGGTGACCCCCCGTAAGGTCCCGCGACGGTCCACGGTGGGAGTCCTGGGATGGGGCGCATCCGAGCGGTCGGCGGCGCGACCCGGTCCGCCCTGTTCCTCGGGGTGGTGCTCGGCCTCGCCGCCTGCGGCCGGCTCGACGGTGGCGCGGTGGTCGCCAGCGCGCCCGGGCCCGACCCCGACCGCGCCCCAGGCCTCGAGGAGCGCGCCGCCGACCGCACCGTGCACGGCGCCCCCGGGCACGAGGCGCCAGGCAGGCGGTTCACCATCGCGGCGGTCGGCGACGTGCTGCCGCACGGGGCGGTCATCGCGCGCGCCGCCGCGTACGGCCAGGCGTCGGACCGGGCCTTCGACTTCCGGCCGATGTTCGCGGAGGTGGCACCGATCATCCAGGCGGCCGACCTCGCGATCTGCAACCTCGAGTCCCCGCTCGCGACCGATCATGCCGCGGTCAGTCGCCAGGGTTTCCCGTTGTTCAACGCGCCGCGTGAGCTCGGGGAGGCGCTGGCCGACGCCGGGTTCGACGCGTGCTCGACGGCGAACAACCACGCGACCGACGCCGGGGTCGCGGGGGTCGTCGCCACCCTCGAGGTCCTCGACGAGGTCGGGGTCGCCGGTGCCGGTACCGGGCGCACGCCCGAGGAGGCGTCGTCGCCGAGGTGGCACACGGTCCAGGACGTCACCGTCGCCCACCTCGCGGCGACCGGGTGGGTCAACGTGGCGCTGCCGGCGGGCAGCGAGTGGATGGTCGAACTGATCGACGTCGACCGCCTCGTCGCACGGGCGCACGCCGCCCGGGAGGCCGGGGCGGAGGTCGTCGTGGTCAGCCTCCACCACGGCATCGAGTACCAACGGGAGCCGTCGGAGGGCCAACGCTCGCGTGCCGAGGCGCTCCTGGCCAGCGGGGCGGTCGACGTCGTGCTCGGCCACCATGTGCACGTCGTGCAGCCGATCGAACGGATCGGCGACGGGGTCGTCGTCCACGGGCTCGGCAACCTGCTGTCCAACCAGCGCGCCGAGCTGACCGGGCCGGCGACCGAGGACGGGGTCATCGTCCTGCTCGAGATCGGCGAGGCGGCCGACGGTGCCGGCTTCCGGGTGACCGACGTGGCCTACGTCCCGACGTGGGTCGACCGCGACCGGCACGTGATCGTCGACGTCTGGTCCGCGCTCGGGTCCCCGGCGCTCGACCCCGAACGGCGCGTGACGCTCGTCGGCTCCTGGCAGCGCACGGTCGCCGGGGTCGTTCACGACGCCGCGGATGCGTGGGGAGCCGTGCCGACGTCCGGCACCGCGTGGTTCGACGGCCGGGGCGAAGCCGGCCTGACGCGGGTCGTCGAGGCAGTTCGCGATCCGGCGGTCGTCCTCACCGGTGGTTGACGACCCCGGCGGCGACGTCGTGTCGCGGCCCGGCCTCGGTCCGGACTAGCGTCCGCGCACATGACTGAACCCACCCGCCTGGACATCGACGTCGAGTGGATGCGCGAGGTGCTGCTCGAGCTCCTGCGCATCCCGAGCCCGACCGGCCGCACCGACGTCATCATGCAGCACGTCGGCGAACGCCTGGAGGAGATCGGCCTGCCGTTCGAGCTGACCCGTCGCGGCGCGATGGTCGGCACCCTCACGGGCAACGGCGGCGGGCTCGAACGCGCCCTGGTCGTCCACACCGACACGATCGGGTGCATGGTCCGCGAGCTCAAGCCCAACGGGCGCCTGTCGGTCGTCCCGATCGGGACCCACAGCGCCCGGTTCTCCGAGGGCTCCCGGGTGACGGTGTTCACCGACGACCCGGAGCGCGTCATCACCGGCACGATCCTGCCGTTGAAGGCCTCGGGACACGCCTACGGCGACGACGTCGACACCCAGCCGGTCGGCTGGGACCACGTCGAGGTCCGCGTCGACGAGCCGGTCCGCAGCGCGGAGGATCTCGCCGCCATCGGCATCCAGGTCGGCGACTTCGTCGCCCAGCTCGCCTTCCCGGTCATCACCCGGTCCGGCTTCGTGACCTCCCGCCACCTCGACGACAAGGCGGGCGTCGCGGCGGCGCTCGCCGCCTTCAAGGCCGTCATCGAGCAGGGCCCGCAGCTGCACGTCGGCGCCCACCTGCTGATCACGATCGCCGAGGAGGTCGGTCACGGCGCGTCGAGCGGGCTGACCCACGACGTCGCGGAGATGGTGTCGGTCGACTCGGCCGTGGTCGCGCCCGGGCAGACCTCGACCGAGACCGGCGTGACCATCGCGATGCAGGACCTGCACGGCCCCTTCGACTTCCACCTCACGCGCCGACTGTGCCGGCTCGCCGCCGAGCACGGCATCGAGGCGCACCGCGATGTGTTCCGTTACTACCGGTCCGACGTCGCCGCGGCCCTGGAGGCGGGAGCGGAGACGCGGGCCGCCCTGATGGGCTTCGGCGTCGATGCGACCCACGGCCACGAGCGCACGCACCTCGACGGCATCGTCGCGACCGCCGACCTGCTCGCGCTCTACCTGCAGACCGACCTGACCTTCGCCCGGTGGGACGCCGCCCCGACCGGTCCACTTCGCGAGTTCCCCTCCACCGCCGTCCAGCCCGTCCGTCGCGAGCCGGAGTTCGACCCGGAGGACGACGAGCTGGTCGAGGACGACCCCTTCCCGGAGGAGCTCGAGCTGCCGTGAGGCGGTGATGTCACACGGGCCGCGTACGGTCGGGGTCGGTCGAGGACAGGAGTCCGGGTGCCCCTGGAGAGCATCGTGCTCGCGCTCGTCGTGGCAGCCGCGGTGGGTGCGGTCGTGGCCGTGGTCGTCGCGAGGCAGCAGCGTGCGCAGGCGGCCGCGCTGGTCGCGTCGCTGACCGACCGGCTCGACGAGGCGACGGCCCGGGCGGACCGGGTCGCGGCGGAGCGTCACCAGCAGGACCTCGCGCACGCGCTGGACACCCTGGTGACCGTCGCGGGGGAGCGGCTCGAGTCCCGTGCCCGGGCGGGCGCGACCGACCTGGCACGCCGGGAGGAGGTGGTCGACGCGGAGCTGCGCCGGGTCGGCACGACCCTGACGGAGGTCGCAGCGCTGGTCCAGCGGCTGGAGCGGGAGCGGGCCGACCAGCTCGGACGGGTCTCCGAGCAGCTCCAGGGCGTCACCCGCACCCACGCGGAGCTGGCCGCGACGACCGGCGCCCTGCGGGAGACGCTCGCGTCCTCGCAGGCGCGCGGGCAGTGGGGCGAACGGATGGCGGAGGACGTGCTGACCGCCGCAGGGCTGAAACGGGGGGTGAACTACCTGACGCAGCAGACCCTGCCGTCCGGCGAGCGGCCGGACGTCACCTTCCTGCTGCCCGGCGACCTGCGGTTGCACATGGACGTGAAGTTCCCGCTGGCGCGCTACCTCGCCATGGTGGAGGCCGGCTCGGACCACGAGCGGGAGGAGGCCAGGCGCGCCTTCCTGCGCGACGCCCGCTGCCGGGTCCGGGAACTCACCTCCCGCGGGTACGTGGACCCCGAGGGCGGCACGCTCGATGTCGTGTTGCTGTTCGTGCCGAACGAACAGGTCTACACCTTCGTGCAGGAGCAGGACCCGTCCTTCCTCGACGACGCGCTGCGGGCCGGCGTGGTGACCTGCGGTCCGTCCACCCTGTTCGCCGTGCTGGCGGTCATCCGCCGCTCGATCGACACCGTGGCGCTCCAGCGAACCTCGGACGAGATCGTCGCCCTGCTCGCGGGCTTCGCGGCGCAGTGGGAGCGGTACGTCGAGGAGGTCGACAAGCTCGGCAAGCAACTCGACACCGTCCGTCGCACCTACGACCAGGTCGTCGGCCCCCGGCGTCGTCAGCTCGAGCGGCAGCTGGACCGGGTCGAGGAGGTGCGCGAGGAGCGGGCGATCGCGCCCCTGGTGGTCGACGGGCGGCCGCGTCTGGTCGCGTCCGGCGGCGAGGGATGACCGGTCCCGCAGAACCTCGCCGACCCGGTCCGTCCGGCCGCCGGCCCCGCGACCACGCCCACGACGCCGGCGGCGATCCAGGGCTGCTGGCAGCCAAGGCGGCACTGCGCGACGAGGTCTGGACCCGACTCGAGGAAGCCGGGGTCACCCGCTTCCCGGGCGCGCGGCACCGCATCAGCAACTTCGTCGGTGCCGAGGCCGCCGCGGAACGCCTGCGCACGACGTCCGCGTGGCTGGCGGCACGGACCGTGAAGGCCAACCCGGACAGCCCCCAGTGGCCGGTCCGCCAGCGGGCGCTGGAGGACGGCAAGCTCGTGTACATGGCGGTGCCGCGCCTGGCCGAACCGGACCCGTTCTTCCTCCTCGACCCGGACCACCTCGCCGACACGCCGCGCCGGGCGTCGTCGATCAAGGGCGCCAGCGGCTCGGCCCGCACCGTTCCCATCGCCGGGCTCGAGCCGGTGGACCTGGTGGTCACCGGCTGCGTCGCCGTGTCGGAGGACGGGACCCGACTCGGGAAGGGTGGCGGGTTCAGCGACCTGGAGGCGGCGATCGCCGCCGAGGCCGGCCTGCTCGGCGAGCACACGGTCGTGGTGACGACCGTGCACGAGCTCCAGGTGCTGCCGGCCGGCGCGATCCCCGCGACCGACCACGACGTGCGCGTCGACCTCGTGGTCACCCCGGACCGGGTGCTGCCGACGACGTCCAGCGGCCGTCCACCACCGCGCATCCGGTGGGAGGAGCTCACGGAGGACAAGCTCGCCGCGATCCCCGTCCTGCGCCACCTCGCTGCCCGACGTGGGCCCGTGACCGGCGGGCGGCCGTCCACGCCGGATGACCGCAACGGGGGAGGCGACCGTGACGACGGCGGGCGCGGGTAGCCTCCCGCCCCGCCGAGCCGTCGGGTCGCCCCACACGGGGTGGACCGGCCGGGCCACCGTCGTGCAGGACCGAGCCAGGAGCGAGCCCGTGGGCGTGCAGATCGGGGACGAGGCCCCCGACTTCGAACTGGTCGACCAGACCCGCCAGCCCGTGCGGCTGTCGGACTACCGCGGCAAGAAGCACGTGCTCGTCGTCTTCTATCCCCTGACCTTCACGGGGGTGTGCGAGGGCGAGATGTGCGGCATCCGCGACGCGATCGACAACTTCCGCAACGACGAGGTGGAGACGCTCGCGATCTCCGTCGACGCGCCGCCGACCCATGCACGCTGGGCCGCGGAGCAGGGCTTCGAGTTCCCGCTCCTCTCCGACTTCTGGCCCCACGGCGAGGTGGCCCGCACCTACGGGGTGTTCAACGAGCAGGCGGGGGTCGCTCTGCGTGGCACGTTCCTCGTCGACAAGGACGGGCGCGTGGTCTACACCGACCGCAACCCGATCCCCGAGGCGCGGGATCAGGAGGCGTGGAAGCGGGCGCTCAAGGAGCTCGGGGCGACCTGATCAGGCCTGGCGTTCGGCGGCGCGGCGGCGGTCGCCGCGGCGCATCAACAGCGACGCCACGACCAACGGCGCGACGACGGTCAGGACCATCACCGGGATGCCGAGCCAGAGCGGCATCGCGAACCCGGTGCACTGTTCGGCGATCGCACTGCCCGGTTCCACGAACGTCTGCACCGTGCCGTCCGCGCTCTCCTCGATGACGGTCACCTCGGACTCCGAGTAGCAGACCTGCCCGCCGAAGAGCGTGAGGTAGAAGGGGGCTGCGAGTCCGCCCGGCCACACCAGCGTGCCGAGCGCCTTCTCCCCGGCGGTCCAGGTACGCGACGACCAGAGCAGGCCGAGACCGACCATCCACCCGACGACGGTGCCGACGATCCCCAGCACGAAGGTCAGGACCACGGCCCCGAACAGCACCACCAGCAGCGTCGTGACGTCGCGGCCCGCCGACGACGTCGTCGTCGGCAACGGCGGAGCGGACCACCTGGCAGGCGGAGGTGGTCCGGCCCAGCCGGCGCCGCTCGGGGGAGGCGCCGTCCACGGCCCGGGCCCCGACGGACCCCCCGGACCACCGCGGGCTTCCTCCGCGATCGCCTCCGGCGTCCCGAGCCGGTCGAGTGCCTCCCGGATCTCCGCATCGGACGTCGCGCGCTCCTGCGCCTCCAGCAGGTGCGTGCGCACATCGGTCAGCAGGTCGTCGCGCACGTCCGGCGGCAGGTCTGCCGTCGCCGTCGCCAGTCGCTGCAGGTAGCCGTCGACCAGCTCCTGACCTGTCGCCATCATCGTCGTCCTCCCGTGCCGAGCAGTTCGTCGACCGTGTCTCGGTAGCCCTGCCAGTCCTCGCGGAAGTTGGCGAGCGCCCGCTCGCCGTCCGCGGTCAGGCGGTAGTAGCGGCGTGGGGGGCCGCTGTCGGATTCCTGCCACGACGTCTCCACCAACCCCTCCCGGCGCAACCGGGACAACAGCGGGTAGATGGTGCCCTCGCTGATCGCGAGCCCGCGGGCCTCGGCGAGGACGCCGATCAGCTCGAAGCCGTAGCGCTCCCCATCGGCGAGGACCGCGAGGACACAGTGGGGCAGCGCCCCACGCCGCAGCTGGGTCAGCGTCCTGTTGCTGTCGCCGCCAGGTTCCATGTGTCACAAGGTAGCAGGTGACGCCAGGTCTGTCCAGACCGTGTCCATGACGGGTGCCTCAGGGTCGGTCGTGCGAGACCTTCGGGCGCCGCGCCGGGCGGGGTGGCAAGAGCCAGACCGGTACCGTGCGGTCACCCGCATCGTCCCTCCCGGAGTGCCACGTGACCGACCTCACCGAGGCCTTCAGCTACGACGACGTGCTGCTCAGCCCGATGGCGTCCGCGGTCCTGCCCCGTGACGTCGACGTCAGCACCCGCATGCATCCGAGCCTGCAGCTGCACCTGCCGCTGCTGTCGGCGGCCATGGACCGGGTCACGGAGGCGGCGATGGCGGTCGCGTTGGCCCGGCAGGGTGGCCTCGGGGTGATCCACAAGAACATCGACGTCGAGCACCAGGCCACCATGGTCGAGGGCGTGAAGCGCTCGGAGTCCGGGTTCATCGTCGACCCCGTCATCCTGCGCGCGGAGGACCCGGTCGACCGGGCCTTCGAGTTGATGGCCCGCTACCGGGTCTCCGGCTTCCCGGTCGTCGGCTCGGACGGGACGCTCGTCGGCATCGTCACCAACCGCGACCTGCGGCTCGGGACCGAACCCGGCGCGCCGGTCTCGCGCTACATGACGTCGGACAAGCTCGTCACGGCCGAACCTGGCACGACCCTCGACCAGGCCCGCGACCTGATGCAGGAGTACCGGGTCGAGAAGCTGCCGATCGTCGACCCGCAGACCCGCCAGCTCACGGGGATGTTCACCTTCAAGGACATCGAGAAGGTCCGCAAGTACCCGAGCGCTGCCAAGGACGACCGCGGGCGACTGCTGTGCGCCGCCGCCGTCGGGGTCGGTCCGGAGGGCGAGGAGCGGGCGGAGGCGCTGGTGCGTGCCGGCGTCGACCTGCTGGCGATCGACTCCGCCCACGGGCACTCGGCGGGCATCCTCGAGTTCGCCGCCAAGCTGAAGGACCGTCACCCCGACACGCCGTTGATGGTCGGCAACGTCGCCACCGGCGACGCCGTGCGGGCCTGCGCCGACCATGGCGCGGACGTCGTCAAGGTCGGCGTCGGCCCCGGGTCGATCTGCACGACGCGGGTCGTGACCGGCGTCGGGATGCCCCAGTTCACGGCGGTCCTCGACTGCGCCCGAGCGGCGCGCGAGGTCGGCGTCGCCACCGTCGCCGACGGCGGGGTGCGCTACTCCGGCGACGTCGTCAAGGCCCTCGCCGCCGGCGCCAGTGCCGTGATGGTGGGCAACATGCTCGCCGGCACCGACGAGTCGCCCGGCGAGCTCGTGCTGGTCGGTGGCCGGCGCTACAAGGAGTACCGGGGGATGGGCTCGCTCGACGCGATGCGGGCCGGTTCCGCCGACCGCTACTTCCAGGACGACCGCATCGGCGGCAGCGCCGCCGAGGCCCGACAGCCCTCCAAGCTGGTCCCCGAGGGCGTGTCGGGCCTCCTGCCGTACCGCGGCACGGTCGGTGAGGTGACCACCCAGCTCGAGGGCGGGCTGCGCTCCGGGATGGGCTACCTCGGTGCGAAGGACCTGCGCACCCTCGCCGAGCGCGCCCGGTTCGTCCGCCAGACCGCCGCGGGAGCCCGTGAGAGCCACGTCCACGACATCGAGGTCGTCCACGAAGCCCCGAACTACCAGGTCCCGGGCAAGGGCTGACCGCAGGTCGGGCCGCAGGGTCGGGTCACACGCCGGGGGGAAGCCCGCGTGGACCGCGGGGCCCCTCCTCGAAGGGGCAGTGGCGACAGCCGGAATCGCAACACTCGCCCCGTTCCCACAGCGCTGCGGCCGTGAACGTGAAGCCACCGCTCACGGGATCGAGGTAGCCGGCGGCGTCGGCGCGCATCGCGGCCTCGTGGGCGGCGAGGATGCGGGCGTAGGCGGCGTGCCGCGGCGAGAGCCGGCGGGTCAGGGGCAGCCGCCACGAGCGTGGCAGGGCGTCGCTCACCGTCGGCTGGCCAGGTGGGCGCGGCCCGTGAGCTCGCGCACCCTCATCCCTGGGTCCAGGTCACGAGCGCGTCGAGCGCCACGGCCACGCCGTGGGCGTCGACCTCCGGGACCACCAGGTGGGCGGCCTCCCGGATCGTGGCGGCTGCCTGGCCCATCGCGATCGCCGACCCGGCCACGGCCAGCATCGACAGGTCGTTGACCTCGTCGCCGATCGCCGCGGTCCGGTCCATCCCGATGCCGAGGTGCTCGGCCGCCCGCGCGAGGGCCCGCCCCTTGTCCGCCTCCGGATGCGTCGCGTTGATGTAGAACAGGCCCGGGGTGCGCGGCGAGCCGGCACCGCCGGCGAGCAGCCCGAGCTCCCGGACCGCCGCCTCGATGACGGGGATCGTCTCCAGGTCGAAGGCGGGCAGCGTCGCCTTGGGGACGGCAACGCCGTCGAGGTCCGCCGCGGAGCCGATCACGCCCCGCGGCTCGATGCCGAGGATGTCCCAGTGCACGCGGGCACGATCGTCCATCGCGGACACCACGTACCCCGTCTCCGTGTACACCTCGACGTAGGTGTCGTCGCGCGACCGGCCGAGCTCCAGCAGCCCGTCGACCTGCTCGGGGGTCAGCGACCAGCTCGCCACCAACCGGTCGTCGTCGCGGACCTCGGCGCCGTTGTGCAGGACGTGCGGACCGCGGGCGCCGAGCTGCTCGATCAGCGGTAGCACGGCGTCGCGCATGCGGCCCGTGGCGACCCCGACCCGGATCCCCGCCGCCTGCGCGCGGCCGACGGCGGCGACGACCTCGTCGGTCGCGTCGTGACGGGGGCCGACGAGGGTGCCGTCGACGTCGCAGACGACGTACGAGGCCGGTTGGTGCGCCCAGCCGTCGAAGCGTCCACCCGGCCGGATCCCGGCCGGCAACGTCGCTGCGGCGCTCACCCGATCGCCTTGACCTGACCGAAGCGGTCCTCGTAGTTCGACAGGTTGGTGTTCAGCGCGTTGAGCACCTGGGCCACCATCGTCGGGGCGATGCGGACGCGGCTGACGACCTCCGCCTGGACGGTGCCCTGTTCGCGGCTGGGCAGCAGCTGGCAGAAGTCGAGGGTGAACTCGTGCGGTGAGTGGGACACGAACATCATGTTCGCGTAGGTGCCGTGCTTGACGTCGTCCGGGACGGAGATCTGGACCTGCTGGGGGTTCTTGCGCGGTTGGTTCGGTTCGGGTTGGTCGCTCACGGCTGCCTCGGTTCCTCGGTCCGGTCGGACAACCGAGGCTACCCCTCGGCCGCCTAGCATCCGGGGGGCCACCCGTACCGTGAGGAGCCTCCGATGACTCTCCGCCTTGACCTCGGCCCGCTTGCCGACGGCGCCGCCGCCGCGATCGACGAGGCGATGGCGCTCGTACCGCGCATCTGGGACCGCGACCACACGGTGTGGAACGAGGACCCGACCGAGCTCGCGGACCGGCTCGGCTGGCTGGACGCCCCGGAGCGCGGTGAGGCCTACCTGCCGGACCTCGAGCGGATCGCTGCCGATGCCGTGGCCGACGGCGTCACCGACGTCCTGCTCGTCGGCATGGGCGGGTCGTCGCTGTTCCCGGAGGTGCTCGCCCGTGTCTTCGGTTCCAAGGCCGGCTCGCCCCGCCTGACCGTGCTCGACTCGACCGATCCGGGTGCGGTCCTCGAGGTCGAGCGGCGGTTGCCGTGGGCCTCCACGCTGGTCGTCCCGGCCTCGAAGTCGGGGACCACGATCGAGATGGCCTGCCACCTCGAGCGCTTCATGGCCCGGCTGGTCGACGCGCACGGTGACGCGGCGGGCCGCTACGTCGTGCCGATCACCGACCCGGGCAGCCAGCTGGACGTCCAGGCCGGCGATCAGCGCTACCGCGCCTCGGTCCACGGGCAGCCGGACGTCGGGGGGCGCTACTCCGCCCTGACGCCGTTCGGGTTGTTCCCGGCCACGCTGCTCGGCCTCGACGTGTCGGCCATGCTCGCTGCCGCCGAGGTGGCGCTGCTGGACGCCCGGTCGACCGACCGCGACGCGAACTCCCCCGCCATGCTCGGCGCGATCATGGCGGCGGGTGCCCGCGCCGGTCGGGACAAGCTGACCATCCTGCTCCCGGACGAGGTGGCCGTCTTCGGGTTGTGGATCGAGCAGCTCGTCGCCGAGTCGACCGGCAAGCACGGGCTCGGCATCCTGCCCGTCCTCGCGGAGCGGCCGGGCGAGGCCACCTTCGGTGACGACCGCCTCGTGGTCGCCTACGAGGGGGAGGCGGCCGTCGACGAGCTGATCGCCGCCGGCGTCCCGGTCGTGACGATCCCGTGGGCCTCGGCCCGGCAGCTGCCCGTAGAGGTCTGCCGGTGGGAGTTCGCCACCGCCGTCGCGGGGGCGCTGCTCGACATCAACCCCTTCGACCAGCCGAACGTCGCTGCCGCCAAGGCCGCGACGACCCACGTGCTCGCCACCGGCGAGGAGCTGCCCGACACCGAGGACCCGACGGAGGTCCTCGAGTCGGTCACCGCTGGCGACTACCTGGCGTTGCTCGGCTACGTCACCCCCGGCTCGGGCGACGAGGAGGCGCTGCATGCGGCGGCGGCCCGACTGCGCGAGCGGTGCGGGGTGCCGGTCACCGTCGGCATCGGCCCGCGGTACCTGCACTCGACCGGGCAGCTGCACAAGGGCGGCCCGAACGCCGGGGTGTTCCTCGTCACGGTAGGCGACGACCCGGAGGATGCGGCCATCCCGGGACGGGAGTTCACCTTCTCGCGGCTGAAGCGGGCGCAGGCCGCCGGTGACCTCCACGCGCTGCGCGAGGCGGGGCGCCGGGTGGCGCACGTGGACGTCATGACGCTCGGCGACCTCTGACCGGGTCGACGCGCGACCGAGGTCAGCCGCGCGGGCGGGTACGCACCTGGCCGAGCCCGCCATCGACGCCGATCACCTGCCCGGTGACCCAGCTCGTCGCCGGGTCGAGCAGCCAGGCGACCGCCGCGGCGACGTCGTCGCCCTCGCCCAAACGTCCGAGCACGTGCATCTGCCGGCTCGCCTCGGCCTGCGCCTCGTTGCCGACCAGCTTCGCGGTCATCTTCGAGCGGGTCAGCCCCGGTGCCACGGCGTTGACCCGCACGCCGCGCGCCCCGTAGGTCGCGGCGGCGGATCGCACGAGGCCGATCACCCCACCCTTCGCCGCGGCGATCGCCTCGTGGTTGGCGATGCCGGTCTGCGCGGCGGCCGAGGCAGCCAGCACGATCGACCCCCCGCCGCTGCGCATCGCCGGCGCAGCGGCACGCACGACCGCGAACGCCGACGTGAGGTTGGTCGCGATGGTGTCGGCCCACTCGTCCGCCGTCGTCAGGTGCGCGGGCTTCAACAGCACCGAGCCAGCCAGGTTCGCCACGCCGTCGAGCCTGCCGTGGTCGGCGACCACGCCCTCGACGAGCGCACCCACCTCGGCGATGTCGCGAGCGTCGACCGTCCGGACGTCGTCGGTACCGACCTCGCCGGCGAGTTCCTCCATCGCGGCCTCGTCGCGCCCGGCGAGGACGACGGTGGCGCCGGCGTCGGCGAGGCGGCGGACGGTGGCGCTGCCGATGCTGCCGGCGGCGCCGACGACGAGCTGGACGGGGGTGGCGGTCACGGCGGTTCCTGACGGTGCGGGCGGCGAGGACGGGCGTCGAAGAGGTTCGGGTCGGCCGGCGGGGCGGACGGGCGACGCCTCCGGCCGTCGGGTCGGACCTCGGACCTCGGACCTCGGACGCCGGCGCGTCCGGCGGTCAGACGGTCGGCTCGATGCCCGCGTCCGCGCCGACCCGCTCCCACAGCGCGTCCGCCTCGCTCGCGTCGTGACGGGTCCACGGGACCTTGTGCTCGGAACGGGGGCGACGGTCGTGCCAGAGGCGCCCGTTGCCGAGCTCCTCCGGGTGTGCGAGGGCCAGGTACGCGATCGAGTCGGCGCCCTGCTCCGGATCGCGCAGGATCGGACCGGTGAGCTTGCGGAAGCCGGGCAGCGACGCCTCGACGCCGGGGGTCAGCGCCCACCCGGGGTGCACGACGTGGAAGCCGATGCCGTAGCCGCCGAACCGGCGGGACCACTCGCGCTTGAGGGTGACCTGCGCCCGCTTGGCTCGCGCGTAGGACACGGTCGGCTTGAACCGCCCCGGGGAGTCGACCCGGGCGGTCACGAGCTTCTCCGCGTACATGCCTCCCGAGGTGACCGTGATCACGCGGGTCGGAGCCTCCTTCGCGAGCTTCGGCAGCAACAGCGACGTGAGCAGGAACGGCCCGACCACGTGGATCTGGTAGGTCCGCTCGAGCCCGTCGCCGGTCTCCGCGCGCTCCTCGAACATCGCCCCGGCGTTGTGGATCAGCACGTCCAGATGCGTGTCGTCGGCGAGGAGCCGGTCGGCGAGCGCGCGGACGGACGCGAGGTCGGCGAGGTCGGCGAGGTCGTAGGACGCCTCCCCGCGCACGTCGCGGCCGAGGTCGGCGGAGAGCCGGTCGAGCGTGTCCTCGCCCTTCGCCTCGGAGCGGACGACGAGGAGCACCTGGGCGCCCGCGCGGAGCAGCATCCGGGCGGTCGCGTACCCGAGCCCCGAGTTCGCGCCGGTCACGAGGACCCGCTGTCCGGTCCCCGGCAGGTCCTCGAGCGGGCGCCATCCCTCGAGGCGGGAGCGCACCTCGTAGCCGATCCGGCTGAACGACAGGACGACGCTCGCCTCCATCGCGGTGTCGACGGCGCGGACGAGCGGGGTGGGGAGCGTGGGCACGGCGGTCTCCTCGAGCAGGAGGGGAGGGCGGAGGGCAAGGAGGATCGGCGACGGTGCCGGTCGGTGGGCGTTCGGGGGCGCACCGCCCGGGGGATGCCCGCCGTCCGGCCAGGGGCACGGTGTGGGCCGCCGCGAGCAGGCCGTGGCGCGAGGCGGGAGATCGCGCGTTCGTGCCCGTCCTGCGAGAACGCCGCTCGACCTGCCAGACTTCCCCGCATGCGACGGATCCTGCGGTGGGTGGCGGCCCTGGTCGTCGCGCTCGCCGTGGGCGTGCTGGCCTACGCCTTCCTGCCCGCCCCGGCACCGGACCTGTCCGCGCTGGCGGCGCCGCAGCAGCCGTACGCCGCGTCGATCGCACGTGACCGCTTCGGCATCCCGCACGTCCATGGCGCCACCGATGCCGACACCGCCTACGGGCTCGCCTGGGCGCACGCCGAGGACGACTTCCTCACCCTGCAGCAGTCGGCGCTGGCGGCGCGGGGACGCTTGGCGACCGTCGAGGGCCGGGATGCCGCCCCCATCGACTACCTCGTCGCGCTGCTGCGGGTGCGGGAGACCACCGCGGCCGGTTACCCCCACCTCGACGCGGACATCCGCGCCCTGTTGGACGGGTACGCGGCCGGCCTGAACGCCTACGCCGCCGCCCACCCCGGGGAGGTCGTCAGCGGCGAGCTGTTCCCGGTGACGGGAGAGGACCTGGTCGCCGCCAGCGTGCAGAAGGCGCCGCTGTTCTTCGGCCTCGACGTGGTCCTCGCCGCGCTGTTCGACGATGCGCCGCTGGACGAGGCCCGGCACGCGCTGGCGGCACCGACCGGGCGGGAGCTCGCCGTCCCCGCGGGCTCCAACGTGCTGGTGGTCGGGCCGTCGCGGACTCCCGACGGGGCCACCCACCTCGTCTCCAACTCCCACCAGCCGTGGACCGGCCCGGTCGCCTGGTACGAGGCGACGCTGACCTCCGACGCGGGGTGGCGCGCCACCGGGGCACTGTTCCCGGGTGTGCCGACGATCGTGCTCGGTCACAACGAGCGGGTCGCCTGGTCGTTCACGGTCAACCGCCCCAACCTCGCCGACGTCTACCGCCTGGACGTCGACCCGGACGACCCGACCCGCTACCGGGTCGACGGCGAGTGGCTCGAGATGGACGTGAGCGAGGTCGGCATCGAGGTGGCGCTGCTCGGCCGGGTGCGCTGGACCTTCCCCCAGGAGGTCGCCTGGACGATCCACGGCCCGGTGATCCGGCGGGAGGACGGCGACGTCGCGCTGCGCTGGGCCGGCATGGACGAGGTCGGCACCTTCGCGCAGCTCTACCGCATGAACCGGGCGCGCGACGTCGACGAGCTGCTCGGTGCGCTGGCGGACCAGGACGGGCTCGCGTCGTTCAACCTCGGCGCCGCCGACGCGGACGGGCGGATCGCCTACCTCTACCACGCACTGCTCCCGCGGCGGGACGAGCTCCCCGGCGTCGACTGGCACGGGGTCGTCCCGGGCGACGTCCGCGCCACCCTGTGGGACGAGCTGCTCCCCTTCGACGAGCTGCCTCGGGTCGTGGACCCGCCGGCCGGGTTCCTCCAGAACGCCAACTCGACCCCGTTCAGCGTGACCGAGGCACCCGGATCGCCGGATCCCGCGGCCTGGCCGGAGGCGACGACCGGTGTCGAGCGGTTCGAGACCAACCGCTCGTTGCGGGCCATGGACCTGCTGGCCGGCGACCACGCGATCGACCTCGAGGGGCTCCTCGCGGTCAAGTCCGACGCCCGCTACGACGAGCGCTCGGTCGTCGCGATCTGGCGCGACCGGCTGGTGGCGGCGCGCGACGAGCTCGCCGGGGACGACGAGCGCGCGGGGCTGGAGGTGCTGGCGGCCTGGGACCTCGCGGCCGACCTCGGCTCGACCGGGACCGCGCTGATGGTCGGCACGATCGTCGAGCTGTTCGAGGACGACCGGGTCGAGTTCGACCCGGCACGCCTCGGCGACCCTGAGGTGGCCGACCGCATCCCGGAGGACGTGCTACTCGACGCGTATCGCCACGCCGTCGCCTGGCTGGTCGACGCCCACGGCCGCGTCGACGTGCCGTGGGGTGAGGTCAACCGGCTCCGCCGGGGCGAGGTCGACCTGCCGCTGCGGGGCGCACCGGACGTCCTGCGGGCGATCTACGGGCAGCGCACCGACGACGGGGTGCTCGCGGGCATCGCCGGTGACGCCTACGTCGCCGCGATCACCTTCGACGCCGCGGGGAACGTCTCCAGCCGGGCCGTGCACCCGTTCGGGTCGGCGACGCTTGACGAGGACTCGCCCCACCACGCCGACCAGGCGCCGCTCTTCGCCGCCGAACAGCTGCGCGAGGTGCCGTTCACCGACGAGGAGCTCGCCGCGGCGGCCGTCGTCACCTACCAGGCCGGCGAGGACCGGCCGGAGCCCTAGCGCTGTGACCGCCCGAACCGGCGGCGGGCGGCACCGTCACCGCCGCGCGCCGTCAGGCCGGCACGACCAGCAACCGTCGGCACTGCGGGCAGGTCGTCAGCGGCGGGCCCGCGTACAGCTCGCCGACGTCCGCCATCGACAACCCGATCCGGCAGGCGGTGCAGGCGTTGTCCTCGAGCTTGCCGACCGCGACCCCGCCGGTGCGGGCCAACTGCTGCTCGTAGCGCTCCCGCAGCTCGGCGGGGAGGCCCGCCGCCTCGCGGTCGCGTGCGACCTTCAGCTCACCGAGCTCCGCCAACAGGCCGGACGCGGCGTCGTTGCGAGCCAACTCGAGCTGCTCCCGACGTTCCCGCTCGGCCTCGAGCTCCGTGCTCAACACGTCACGGCGCCCCTCGATCGCCTCCGTCCGCTCGAGCGCCTCGAGCAGCAGGTCCTCGTGCTCGGACAGCCGCCGGACGGTCGTCTCGATCTCCGCTTCGACGGCCTTGAGCTCGCGGGCGTTGACGACCGATCCGTCGTAGATCCGGGCGCGCTCCGCGTCGCGGCGCTGCGAGAGCACGTCCACCTCGCGTTCGAGCTGCCGCTGCTCGGCGGCCGCTTGGTCGAGGGCGACCCGGAGCTCGTCCACGGCGCGGCTCAGCTCCTGCGCGCGCTGATCGGAGATGGCCAGCTCCCGCTGCTCGGGGAGGTCGTCGAGGGTGTGCTCGATCCGGCGCACGCGCTGGTCGGTCGCCTGCAGCTCGAGCAGGAGGTCGAGCTGCTCGGGCGTGTAGTCGGGCACGCTCATCTCCAGGGGACCGTCGGGACGCGCGACGCTACCACCGGGGCGCTGAGCGCACGCCGGTCGGCCTCGGCCGTCAGTCGCTCGATCCAGGCGGGCATGGCCGCCACCTCGGTGGCGTGGTGGCCGGCGTCGATCAACGCGAGGCCCTGCTCGAGCGCGTCGAGGGTGACGTGGTGGCGCAGGTCACCGGTCACGTACACGTCGACACCGGCACCGAGGGCGGCACCGATCAGGCTGTCACCGGCGCCGCCGACGACCGCGACGGACGCGACCGGTCGGTTGGGATCGCCGGCGTAGCGCAGGTGCGGGGCCGGCAACCGGTCGCGGAGGGTGGCGGCCACCTCCGCGAGCGGGCGAGGGGCCGGCAGCCGGCCGACCCGGCCGAACCCGACCGACGCGCCGTCGAGCAGCGGCTGCAGGTCGTAGGCCACCT
The DNA here is from genome assembly GCA_007133465.1 of Nitriliruptoraceae bacterium. Lineage (GTDB taxonomy): Bacteria > Actinomycetota > Nitriliruptoria > Nitriliruptorales > Nitriliruptoraceae > SLMP01. The sequence goes on from SLMP01000072.1 coordinate 19,601, forward strand.
CGTCGTAGGGGTGGGCGGCGAGGAGCGCGGCGACCACCGCACCGGCGGACCGGGTCGGCAGCGCCACCTCGAGGCGGAGCTCCTCCTCCTCGGCGTCCTGCCCGATGCCGTGGCCGCTGTAGGGGTCGGCGCCCGGCAGCGGCCGGAAGGTCCCCGTCCCGTGGACCCGGAACGAGCAGCGCTCGTACTCGCCGATGCGCCCGGCGCCGGCGTCGCTGAGCGCGTCGAGCACCACCTCCAGCGCCTCCGGCGGCACGAACGTGACCAGCTTGGCCCGCTCGCCGTCGCGGAGTTCGGTCGTCAGCGGCCGCACGTCGGTGAGGCCGAGGAGCGCCACCACCGGGTCGTTCGTGCCGGCACCGTCGCGGGTGACGTCGAGGTTGGTGTGGGCGGCCGCCACCGCGACCCCGCCCCGCGCGGCGCGCAGGGCCAACCGCCCAGCCGCCGTTGCGGGCGTGAGCGCCGTCAGCGGCCGGAACAGCAGCGGATGGTGCGCCAGCACCAGCGTCGGTGGACCGTCGAGCGCCTCGTCGAGGACGGCGCCCGTCACGTCGAGGGTCACGAGGACCCGCTCGACCGGCCAGTCGGGGTCGCCGACCTGCAACCCGACGTGGTCCCAGCTGGCCGCCTCTGCCGGCGGGTACCGGTCGTGCACCAGCGTGAGCCAGTCGCGGACGGTGTCGGCGTCGGCGGCCACCCGTGCTCCTCGGATCGGGGCCGGCGAGCGTACTGACGCCGGCCCCTAGACTCACCGGCGTCGGGCGGGTAGCTCAGCTGGCCAGAGCGCCTCGTTTACACCGAGGAGGTCGGGGGTTCGAGCCCCTCCCCGCCCACCAGCGACGACCGAGCAGCGAGGGACCCGCGTGGTCTTCCGGCGGATGACGCGGATCCTCGGCCTGCGCTCCCTCGCGCGGTCCGAGGACCTGGACGACCGGGCGACCGTCCTCGCGATGTTCGCCCGCTTCACCGACGAGGTCGGGTCGGGCCTGCTTCTCGTGCTGACGCCGACCTTCCGGATGCGGCTGCGCCTGTCGGTCGTGCAGGTCGGCTGGCTGCTGCAGGCGCTGTTCTCGACCGCGGCGCTGGTCGAACCGGTCGCGGGTGCCGCGATCGACGTGTTCCGGCGGCGGCCGTTGCTGGTCTGGGGCGCGACCGGCTGGGCCGCCGCCCTGCTGCTGGCCGCCGGCGCGACCAGCTTCGGGTGGTTGCTGGCGGCCTTCGCGCTGGTCGGGGTGGCCTCGGGTCCCCTCGCCCACACCGCCGACGTGGTGCTCGTCGAGGCCCACCCGTCCGCGGTCGAGCGGGTGACGAGCCGCACGACCGTGCTCGACACGATCGGTGCGCTGCTGGCGCCGGCCGCCGTCGCCGTGGCGGGCTGGTCCGGGGTCGACGACCGGGTCCTGCTGGTCACGGCCGGGGCGGCGGCGTTGGGCTACGCGGTGCTGCTGGCCACTTCGGTGTTCCCGCCACCGCCACGACGCCACGACGGGCTCGGGCTCGTGGCGCAGGTGCGTGACAACGTCCGGGCGGTCGTCTCGGACCGGATGGCGCGGTCGTGGCTCCTCGCCCTCGTGCTGCAGGAGGTCCTCGGTCTGTCCGAGCTGTTCGAGCCGGTGTGGTTGCAGGACACGGTCGGGGCGTCGCAGCCGCTGGTCGCCGTGCACGTGGCGGTCGGCATGGGTGCGACGCTGGTCGGGCTGCTGGTGCTCGACCGGCTGCTCGTCCGCTACCGGTCGACGGCGATCCTGCTGGTCGCGAGCCTGGCCACCGCCGTCCTGTACCCCGCCTGGCTGCTCGCGCCCGGCTTCGCGCTGAAGCTGCTCCTGGTGGTCCCCCGCAACCTCGCCCTCGCGCCGTTGTGGCCGATCCTGCGTTCGCGCTCGCTCGCGGCGATCCCCGGGGCGGGCGGCGCGACCACCTCGCTGTCCTCGCTGCTCGGCCTCATCCCGCTGCAGGCGGCGTTCGGCTGGGCGGCATCGCGGGTCGGGCTCACCGCCACGATGCTGACCGTCCACCTCGCGGGGACGGCGGCCCTCATCGTGCTGGTTCGCCGGCTGGGCGCGGTGGCGCCGACGGGACCGTGAGCGCCTGCCGTCGGGTCAGGGGATCGGGTCGGCCGGGAGCCCGTCGGAGGTCTGTGGGCGCGCGACCGCCTTCGCCCGTTGCTTGGCCTCGTCCGCTGCCCGCAGCACCCGTACGACGTCCGTCCCGTCCTCGGGGTACCGCGCGATCCCGTAGGCGACGTGGATCTCGAACCGGGCCCCGTCGGGCAACGTGACCTTCTCCTCGTGGAGCCGTTCGATCATGTCGTCGGCGAGCTGGTGGCACTGCTGCCGGTTCCCGCCGACCAGCGCCACCGCCACCTCGTCGCTCCCGAGCCGTGACGCCAACGCCGTCGGGCCCGCTGCGCGTCGCAGCACGTGCGCGAGCGCCCGCATCGCCTCCGTGCCCGTCGGGTGGCCGTAGGTCTCGTTGAGCCGGCGCATCCCCCGGATGTCGACCAGCAGGATCGTGAAGCCGACCCCCTCGGCCTGCAGGCCCTCGAGCTCGTCGTAGAAGGTCCGCACGCTGAGCAGGCCCGTCGTCGGGTCCTCGCTGATCGCCCGGCGCACCGCCTTCGTGCGTTGCGCCTCGATCAGCGCACCCGCCGATCCGACCAGCGCGACCCCCATGAGCACGCCGATGCGCAGCAGGTAGCCGAGCAGCCCGGCGAACGCCGTCCCGAGCACGATGTCGATCGCCGTGTGCCCGATGCCGACGGCGACCGCGATGGCCACCGCGACCCGGACCCCACCGACCAGGCCGGCGAGCAGGACCAAGGGCGCCGACGCCCACGCGACGTTGGGATCGGCCAACAACAGGTGCAGGCCGAGGTTCGCGACGATCCCCGTGCCGAGCACGATCACGCGAGCGGGGATGTCCTCGAGGGCGTCGGCGGCGCGAAGCAGGAGCAGCCGCGTGCGGACCGCGGGGGTGGGACGTGACATGGCGGCAACTCCGGGCGAAGAACGGCCGAGCGCGACCCGGGCCTTCGACGGGCTCGGACCGCTCGCGAGGGCAGCCCTGCGGCCATCGGTCACGGCCGGGTGAAGCCCTCCTCGATGTCCGCGAGCTCGTCGGTGACCCAGCGGAAGACGTCGGTGCGCTTGACGACCTCGGCCATCCGTCGGATCCGGGCCTTGCGCTCGATTTCGTCGAGGGCGAGCGCGGACTCCATCAGCTCGCTCTGGCCCTCGACATCGAACGGGTTACAGCGTACGGCGTCGTCGCCGAACTCGGCGGCAGCACCGCAGAACTCGGACAGCAGCAGTGCACCGTCACCGCCGGTCGCGGCCTGGACGACCACGAACTCCTTGGCGACGAGGTTCATGCCGTCCTTCAACGGCGTGACGCACATCACGTCGGCCAGGCGGTAGTAGGCGCCGAGCTTCTCTCGCGGGACGCCGCGGTAGAGGTAGTGGACCGGCACGTCGTGGCCCGGCTCGGTGAACCGGCCGTTGATACGCCCGACCTCGGTCTCCACCTGGGTGCGCAGGTCCCGGTACTCCTGGACGTCGTCGCGGCTCGGCACCGCGACCTGCACGAACGCCACCTTCCCACGCAGCTCGGGCTCTCGTTCGAGCATCAGCTCGATCGACTGCAGTCGGTGACGGATGCCCTTGGTGTAGTCGAGGCGGTCGACGCCGAGGAAGACCCGCCGCCCGTCGAACTGCTCCTTGAGGGCCTCGTACTCGTGCTGCGTCTCGTCGGAGGTCGCCAGCGAGCCGAACTCCTCGGTGTCGATGGAGATCGGATGCGCCACGGCGCGCACCTGTCGCCCGTCGGGGCGGATCAGCAGGTCGCCGAGTGCCGTCACGCCGGTGAACAGGTGCTGGACCGAGCGCACGAAGTTGTCGCGGTACTGCGCGGTGTGGAAGCCGATGCTGTCCGCAGCGAGCAGCCCGTTGAGCAGCCGGTCACGCCACGGCAGGCGGATGAACAGCTCGGGCGGCGGGAACGGCACGTGCAGGAAGAACCCGATCGGCGCGTCCGGCACGAGGCTCCGCAGCATCTCCGGCAGCAGCATCAGGTGGTAGTCCTGCACCCAGATCAGCGGGGTCTCGTCGTGCTGGGCGACGACCTCCGCAGTGGCCTCCGCGAAGCGACGATTGACGTCCTGGTAGGTCCGCCACCAGGCCCGGTCGACGACCGGTTCGACGACCAGGTCGTGGAACAGGGGCCACACGGTGCGGTTCGCGAAGCCGTGGTAGTAGCCCTGGACGTCGTGTGCGGACAGCGTCACCGGGTGGAGGTCGCAGTCGAGCCCTTCCACCCGCGGCGGGACACCCTCCGGGTCGTCGTCCCAGCCCACCCAGGCACCGCCGGTCTCCGCGATCACGGGCCGCAGGGCGGTCACCAGGCCGCCGGCCGCTGCCCGCCACCCCTCCGGCCCGCGGGAGACGGGCAGCCGGTTTGCGACCACGACGAGGGGGCGATCGGGCGTGTTGACGATGATCGTGTGCTCCTCAGCTCCGCTGCAGCCAGCGTACGCTCTGTCGCCAGCGTAGGTTCCGAGACCTGGTCGACTCCACCCCGCGGACCGGCCGGACGGCCGCCGGGCTGACGTTGGCCGCCGCCGGGCGTCCGTGCCTCAGGGGCGCGGGTCCAGGGTCGCCGCGATGTGCTCGGCGAAGGCCGCGGCGACCTTCGCGGTGACCGGTCCCGGTGCGGGCAGCTCCCGGCGGTCGTCCGGACCCAGCAGGACGGCGTGCACCGGCAGCACCGGGCGCGTCGCGGACAGCACGAAGACCTCGTCGGCCGCCCGGACGTCCTCGATCTGGAGCAGGCACCGCTCGAGGTCCACCACCTCGCCGAGGTGGCGCACGGTGACCGAGTCGAGGATCGGCAGCAGGTCCGGGTCCGGGCAGGCCAGCGTCCCGTCACGGACGAGGCAGACCGCGCCGGTCGGCAACTCGTGGACGAGGTCCCGGTCGACGATCAGCGCGTCGTCGGCACCCGCCGCGACCGCCTGGCGCTGCGCCCACTGGTTCGCCGCGTACGAGACCGACTTCACGCCGGACAGGGCCGTGCGCCAGGGCATCGTCACGACCGCCAGCGCGATGGACGGCGGCCACGACATCGCGCCGATCAACCCCCGCACCGCGCCACCACGGGTGACGTAGAGGCGGACGACGCCGTCACGTTCGCCCCAGGCGCTCAGCAGTTCGGCCACGACCGGCCGCAGGTCGGGCAGTGACAGGTCGAGCACCGCGGCGGAACGCACCATCCGGGCGAGGTGGTCGTCGAGGGCATGGGTGCGTCCGCCGCGCACGAGCATGGCCTCGAACACGGTGTCGCCCCGGAGGAAGCCGTCGTCGAGCAGCGGCACGGACGCGTCGGCGGCGGGCAGGATCCGCCCGTCCGACCAGGCGAGGGGGACCGCGCCGCCGCGGTCGAGGCGTGGCTCGGCGGTCCCTTGGCCGGGTGCGGGCGAGGGCTGCGGGGAGGAGGTGGTGGGAGGTTCCATGCGGTGCATCCTGCCAGAAGGTGGATGGGGGGCGGTCGCCACGGGCTGCGTAGGCTGCCGCCTGCTCGGTCGGGAGCCGCCCCGGCCGCCGCCTTCAGCCGGGAGGGAACCCGTGGAAGCTGCAGGAGCGGTCGAGGACGGGACGGTTGCCGGGCTGCTCGCGGGGCTCGTCGACCTGGGGGAGGGACTGGCCTTCAACCGTCACCTCGGGGTCGAGGTGGCGTCGATCGAGCCGGGCCGCTGCGAGACGGTGCTGCCCGCCGACGAGCGGCTGCACAACCACCTCGGCGGTGTCCACGCGATCGCGGAACTCGCTCCCGTGGAGCTCGCGGGGGCGCTGGCCGCGTCGACGCGGCTGGCGCCGCTGCTCACACGCGGCTACGTCCCGGTCGTCGGAGGCCTGTCGGTGCGCTACCGGGCGCCGGCGGTGGGCCGGCTGGTCGCGCGGGCCGAGGTCGGCGAGGAGGTCGTCGCACCCGCACTCGCCGCCGCGGACGCGGGCGAACGTCCGCGGGTCGAGGTCACGGTGCAGGTCTTCGCCGAGGACGGCACCGTCGTCGCGGAGGCCGTCCTGCGGTTCGTCTACCTCGCGATGGGGGAGGAGCGGGGCGCCGGTTGAGGCCCGGGTGCCGTACCCTGGAGAGGCTGGGAGGAGCCGGCCAGGCGGCCGCGCCGACCGCGGCGCGTACGCGTGGCGCGGGTCGGTGAGGAAAGTCCGGACTCCACAGGGCAGGGTGCTGGGTAACGCCCAGGCGTGGTGACACGTGGCAAGCGCAACAGAGAGCAGACCGCCCGGTTCGCCGGGTAAGGGTGAAACGGTGAGGTAAGAGCTCACCAGCGCGACGGGTGACCGTTGCGGCTAGGTATGCCCCACCCGGAGCAAGGCCAAGCAGGGACAGGACGGCCCGTCCGCCAGCGTCGCGTCCGCGCGGCGCGAGACGTCCCAGGTGGGCCGCACGAGGCGTCGGGTGACCGGCGTCCCAGAGAGATGGTCGCCACCCATCGCCGGGCAACCAGCGATGGGGACAGGATCCGGCTTACCGGCCGACTCCTCCCAGCACCACCGTCTGACCTGCGGAAACGTCAGCGGACCGCTTCGTGTTACGGGACGTGTCCCGGGACGGGTCCCGTTACGACGTGCGCGGGCTGCTGTCCCTGCCGACCTTGCGGCCGCTGAGGTGCCGGGTGCTCTGTGCGGGCTGCCGGGTGCGGGAGCCGTGCCTCACCTACGCGCTCGAGCATCGCATCGGCGACGGGGTATGGGGCGGGCTGAGCCCGACAAGGCGGGCCGCCCTCGCCCGCCGGGCCGGATGACAGAGAGCGTCCCGGCACCGCGGGGGCGGCGCCGACCGGTGCCGGATCATGCGGCAACGCGAGACGCCCCGACCGGGGCCGGGGCGCTCGCCGTGCTGGTGTCGTCAGAACTTCGCGCACTCGGCGGTTGCTGTTGGGGCTGCGCCAGTGACAGTGAAACGGTTGCCGTCTTCTTCGTCGAAGCAAGACCTCAGGAGCGCGTCCGCGTTCGGGTCCAAAAAGGGATTGCCCGTGTACGCGAAGTCCTCACACTCCCAGAGGATGTTCCCTTCGTCGATGACCGTGAAGGTTCCGTCGGCGGAATCGCACACTTGCCGGCTGACGTCGTAGGCGTTGAAGCAGCCGGCGTCTTGGGCTCGGGCCTGCAGTCTCTCGATCGCCCGCTGGCTCGCCCGGGACTGGTTCTCCAAGACGTCCAGGGCGGTGAGGAGGCCATCGCAGACGTCCCCCTGCCTGTCGGTCGCCGAAGCTGGGAAGGCCCCCAAGACGAGCAGTGCCATCACAAGCAGGATTGTCGTTCGCGTTCTCATGCAACCCCTCCACGGTGAAGCGGCCAGTGGCCGCTGCGGAACCCGATAGCTGAGCGCCATCGCGTGGACTCTCGCTGTTCGGGAGGCGAGTCTGCTCCGGGGGGCTTGCACATTCCTTGCAGCGGTGGTGAGCCCCGACACGCCCTGCACATGATCACGATCTGGCGGGACGCGCTGCCCCTGGCACAGCCCGGGCACGACGTCCCGCGATCCACAAACGCAGACCACCCAGCGCGCAGGCTCGTGCGCCGAACGTCCTCGACCTCGGGCCACGGTGGCGGTTCGGGACGGTCCCGTCGTCCGACGGCCCACCCTGTCCAGCAGGCGGCGACCGCGATCAGGCCGACGACGAGCAGGTCCACCGGTGTCCTCCCGTGCGGTCCGGCGAGGCGTAGACAAGCGAGCACCCCGGTCGCCGCACGGGGGAGCACGGGGACCGGGGTGCAGTAGGTGACCTCGCGCCCGGATCCGGCACCATCACGCCGTGCAGCGCATCGCCACCACCGTGCTCGGCCTCGTCGGCAGCCCCGACGCGGCGCGGCTGCGTGACCTCGCCGGCTCGCTCGGCGAGCACGCGAACGTCCGGGCGGTGCTGCCCGACCCCGAGGACCCGCGCTCGGCCGGGCCGTGGCGGCCTGGCGTGAGCTCGCCGGCGCCCACGTGCCCTTCGTGGTGCACGACGCCGACCCGCTCGCCGAGGTGGCGGGGGCGTGGGTGGACCGGTGGGACGGCGCCGGTGACGTCGGCCGCTTGGAGGTCTGCGTGCAGGCGGCCGTGCAGCGCTGGCGGGCCGGCACGCTCGACCTGCCCGACTACTACCTCGTCGTCGGCGCCGAGGAGCTGGCCACCACCGCCCGCCACTGGTACCTCGGCGTCCTGGCGAGCGCGGCACCCCACCGGGTGGTCGTCACGGAGGACGACCACGACGTGCTCGTGCGGGCCGTGCGCCGGCTGCAGGCCGGACGGTGGTGGCCCGGCCTGGACCGGCTGCTCACCGACGTCGACCGGCGCGTGCCTGATCAGCTGGTCGTCGACACCGAGGCGACGTCACAGCTCGTGTGACGCCGCCCCGGTCGTGGCGTGAGCGGGCAGTCCTCGCGTTGTCCGTCAGAAGGTGATCGTCACCTCCGGTGAGCAGGAAGTGGTGCTGTTCTGCTCGCACACCTGATAGGTGTACGAACCGCCCCCGACGCGGTTGATGTGGTCCGTGTAGGACCCACTGTTCAACACGGTCGCGAGGGGGCTCCCGTCGCGCTTGATGTCGACGTCCGTTGACGTAGCGCCGGTCCAGGTCAGGTCTGCCTTCTGCTGGCCCCGCACCTTGAAGCCGACGACCGAGAGCGTGATTTCCGAGGGGTCTTGCGGGTGGCTCACGGTGACCGGTTGCGAGGTCGTGTCCGTCTGGTCAGCGCTGTCGGTCACGTTGAGGGCGACGGTGTAGGTGCCGCCCGCGACGTAGGTGTGCGTCGGATCCTTGGCGGTCGAGGTCGCTCCGTCACCGAAGTTCCATGCGTAGGCGGCGGTCAGGGCGGCGTCATACGTGCTGGTGTTCGTGAACGTGCAGGTCAGCCCCTCGCAGTCGTACGTGAAGCCCGCTACCGGTCTCCCGTTGCTCGGCGGCGGTGTGCCTGCGGCAGCGGCTGCCGCCCGTGGCGCGTTGATCAGTGGCTCGGCGATGCCGTCCGGATCGGTGAACCACTGGCCCTGGCCAGAGCAGACCCCGCTCGAGGCCTTGTTCTCGAGCTTGTCCGGGCACTCGCCCGTGCCCTGCAGGAGACCCCGGACCTGCGCGGGGGTCAGTCCCGGGTTCGCCGACCGCATGAGCGCGACGACGCCGGCGACGTGCGGTGCCGCCATCGAGGTTCCGCTCTTGGTGCCATAGCTCCCACCCGGCAGGGTGGAGTAGATGCTGACGCCAGGAGCGATCACGTCGATGCCGGCGCCGTAGTTGCTGAACGACGCCAGCCCTTCGTGGCACTCGGTGCGAGGTGGGCGCCCCACCCGCGCGCAGCGGTTCAGGTCCAGCGCGGAGACGGTGACCACCTCCGGGAAGGCCGCGGGGATCGAGTTGGCGACGTCGGCCGCGTCGTTGCCTGCGGCGACGGTGTGCACGACCCCAGCGGCGACCGAGTTGCAGACCGCCTTGCGGAGTGCGCTCGCGTCGCAGTCGTTCCCGGCCGTACCCGCGCCGGAGAGGCTCATGTTCGCCACGCCGATCGGGTGTTCGGTCTTCTGGCTGGCGGTCACGTGCTCGATGCCGCAGATCACCGACTCCCAGCTACCCGAACCGGTGTCGCCCAGCACCTTCACCGGCACCAGCGCGGCATGGATCGCGACGCCCACGAACCCTTCATCGTGGCTGGCCGAGGCCGTGCCGGCGACGTGGGTGCCGTGGCCATGCTTGTCCATCGTTGAGGCGGTGTCAGTGTCGATGCAGTTCTTGCCGAGGACGACCGCGACGTCAAGCGCGAGGTGGTTGCTGTCGATCCCGGTATCCAGGATCGCGATGCGCGCCCCTTCACCCGTGTAGCCCGATTCATGCGCTTGGGGTGCGCCGATGCGCGTAACCCCGGTGGGGACGACGTCACTCGCCGCGTACACCGGTTGGTCTGCTTCGACCCGGGCGACCAGCGGGCTGCGTTCGAGGGTGCGAGCGGCCTGTTCCGATCCGCGGAATGAGAAGCCGTTGAGGGCGTGCGAGTAGACGTGGCGGAGCGTGCCGCCCTGCCGTTGCACGAGTGTGGCGGCGTGTAGCGACGACGGATGACCGTCCTCGAGGGTGAAGATCCAGACCCCGTCACCGGAGGACGAAGCGGCCGCGACCGGTGCTGCCATCGTCGCGACGAGGAGGAGGATCAGCAGGATGGCGCTGCCACGGTGCCTGGTCATCGTGATCTCCTTCGTGCTCACGACGAACCCATCTGGGCCCCGATGGCTTCATCATCGCACTGACAGCGCACCCTTTGGCGGGTTCATCCACGAGCGCGCGACAGGTGGGCGTTTCGCGCGCGGTGGGACCGTGGGGACGTCGCCACCCGCCCCGGGATCTGGCTCACCCGACTCCTCCCAGGACCCATCCCCGGCGCACGACGCCGCGGGTCAGCCGACGCGTCCGGCCGAGGCCGCGCCGGTTCCGGCAGAACATCGGCCGACGTCGCACGACCTCGACCCTGCGTCAGCGGGTCGGGGGAAACGGTGACCTACGATGCGGAGCGTCACGAGCCCGCGCGGTTGGCGGGCAGGCCCGTGCTGTAGGCGCAGAGGTCCTACCCCGAGCGGCGCGGAACGGCTTCGCTTCGCGCCCGCCCGTACCTGCGGGTGGCTGACGAGGACGGAGGACACAGCATGGCGCGACGTATGGTGACCCTGGTGGCAGCGGTGCTCCTGACGCTCGGGATGTTGGCCGGTCCGGCGCTCGCCGCCGGCCACGGCGGCGGCCCCGGCAAGGCGCATCAGTCGATCGCCTCGGTGCTGAAGGGCGACACCGCCAGCATCATGCCCTGTCACGTGGCCAACCCGCCGCAGTGCTGGGGGGACTGAGGACGCTGACGCGGCGTTCGTCGCGACAGGGACGTGGGGCCGGTCCTCGGACCGGCCCCTTCATCGTCCCCGAGCCCGGCTGACGGGCAACCTCAACGCGCCCCGTAGCCGCCGTCGACCCGCAGGACGGTCCCGGTGATGCCATTCGCCAGGTCCGAGAACAGGAACGCCGTCGTGTTGGCGATCTCCTCCGGTGTGTTCAGCCGCCCGATGGGTATGCGTGAGATCCACTCGTCGTAGGTCTCTGGCGACTCCTCCTTGAGCTTGTCGAGGATCGGCGTCGCCGTGTAACCGGGGGCGACCGCGTTCACCCGCACGCCGGTCTGCGCCCACTCCACCCCCAGGAGCTCGGCGAGATGCGCGACCGCGGCCTTCGTCGCGCCGTACGCCGCGTGGGTCTCCGGGGACACGACCCCCAGTCCGGCGATCGAGGACGTGATGACGACGGCACCGTCGCCCCGCTCGATCATGCGCCGTCCGAAGTCGCGGCAGCACCAGAACACCCGTTCAGGTTGATCGCGACCGTCCGCTCCCACAGCTCGTCGGTGTACTCGGCGGCGGGCGACGAGGTTGCGATGCCGGCGTTCGCCATGAGCCCGTGCACCGGCCAGCCATCGCGCTCCAGCTCCTCGACGAGCGCGCCGACGGCGGCGGAGTCGGCGACGTCCAGCAGATCGAAGCGCAGTTCGCCGCCCGTCGCCTCCTGGAGTTCGCTCACGACCTCGGCGCCCGCGTCGGCGTCGACGTCCGTGATGACGACGCGGCCACCCGCCCGAGCGAGCAC
>SLMP01000035.1 GCA_007133465.1 Nitriliruptoraceae bacterium
CAGATACGACGTGGTCGTGCCGTCCTTGTTCGTCCGAGACGACCTACGCAGATACATGACTACCTACCTGACGGCGACAGTTTCGCCGCAGCATGCCTCCTGAATCCAGACCTCCTGACATAGCGGGATTGTTTCATGCAGAGGTGTCGGGGCTCTTGATGGCGTAGGCCAGGTGATAGTTGGTGCCGGGGTAGAGCGTCTCGGTGTCGGTGAGCTCACGGCAGAGCCCGGCGATCGCGCGGGTGCGGTGGGGCGCTGAGAGCGCGTTGAGGGTGACGTGCATGCGGCCGTCGACGATGCGGATGTCGGCAGGGGTGGCGAACGCTTCGTGGAGCAGGCTGCGGGCCTCGTGATGGGCGCGGCGGTAGTGGCTGGTGAGCAGTCGTGTCAGGGACGATTCGGTGTTGTAGGTCGCCATCCGGATCGCGTCGACGAGCCGTTTGTGTTCCCCGTCGAGCCGGGCCGCTTCGGGGCGGATGTCGCCGATGGGTACGCGGGCGGGCAGGGCCTTGGCGGCGGCCTGGTGGTCGGTGAGCTGGTTGTGGACCTCGTCGATCGTGGCGGATAGCTCGTCGCGTGAGCGGGCCAGGGCGGGGTGGTCGGCGATCCGGCCGAGGGTGGCCTGTCCGGAGGCAATCGTCGCTTTGAGCTGTTTCGTGCGCCGGGCGGCGTCCTTCTTGGCAGGGTTGGGCACGGTGCGCTGCGCATCGTCTGCCACGACCGTGTAGGTGTCGAGCGCGTCGAGACCGAACCGTGCACGCATGTAGCGGAAGAAGTTCTCCTCGCGCCACCGGTTGAACATCGCCCATGCCAACGGCCCCGGATCATCGTCGGTGCGGGTGGTGATGATCGCGGTCTGGTGGCCGGTGTCGCACAGCCGGACGATCTGACGGCAGCCGAAGTAGTTCCGTCCGGCGTTGTAGGCCAGCCGGACAGCCCGGTCCGCGAGCCGGTAGGTGTGCACGACCCCACGGTCGTCGACGACGTCATGGTCCACGAACGCCGAGGCCGGCTCACGGCGGGGCGGGTTCTTGCGGTAGGTGAGGATGTCGAACCCGGCGGTGTCGAGTGCGGCGAACAGCTTGGGGGACCAGCCGCCCCGATCGAAGATGATCGTGGGCCGGGCACCCTCGCCGACCAGCTTGCGGATCTCGGAGGTGGCGCGGCGTAGCTCGCCGGTCAACGACGCACCCGGCGGTGAGGTCCACACCAGGATGCCGTCGCCGCGGGCGTCGCAGATCCAGGTGTCGACCTCGGCGGGCATCGAGATCCGCATCCGGGCGACATGGGCCTTGGGCAGGTCAGCTTGGCCGTGGTAGGCGCGGACGTGCCCGTCGATGTAGAACATCCCACCTTGATCCGGATGCTGCTCAAGGTGGCGGCGGGCGAGCGTCTCGCCCAGCACATCCGAGCGGGACAGGCTGGCGAGCTCACCGAGCCGACGGCGTAGCGTCTTGACCTCCGGGGCGCGGTCGTAGCCGACCAGCCGCCCCAGATCGGTCGGGGCCAGCCGGGTCAGCCCCTGCGCACGAGGTTCACCCAGCAGCGCCGACAACGCCACGGTGAGCACCAACGCTCGGATGTCGTAGAACGCCGCCCGGTCCTGCCGGTCAGTAAACGTGGTCTCGAACGCCTCCAGCAGCCCGGTCGCCTCAAGCCCCGGCAGTGCCAGCAGCGCACCCGCGGCCGGCAGCTTCCCACCCTCACAGACCTGCGGCTTGGCGCCGGCGAGCAGCCCGGCCCGGGCCGCCTGCCGATCCGCGGTACGCGGCTGCGGCCGGGCCAACAACTCCAACCCGGCCGGCTCGACAGTGTCGGTGTCCTCGGCGCCGTCAGCCACCGGACCTTTCGGGGCCGGCCCCTCGACATGTCCGGGCTGCGGGGTTGGACGGCGATGCTCTGCCAGAACCTTGCGGACGCTGGAGTCCGAAACCTCAACCTGCCGGGCGATCTGCCGCCCCGACAGCCCCTGCTCATCCAGCGCGATGATCTTCTCGACCAGCTCACCGGTCAGCTTCCACGCCCCCTTGGGTCCCCGAGGCGCTTCGACCAGCCCCGCGACCCCGGCACGTTCACGTTCGGTCCGCCACCGCCACACCGTGGTCTCGTTGACCCCGAACCCCTCGGCGACCTGCCGCTGGGTTGCGGCCTTGGTCGACACCAACGTCACCGCAGCCAGCCGCCGACCAGCCTCGTCGTCCGCCCCCCAACACAACGTCACCATCCCGTGCAGCCACACCGCACCACCCTCGTCGGTCTCGACCAGAGCCACCCCCGGCGCGATCGGCACCGAACACGGCGGAGACAGCGGCAACGGTGGCTCCATCTCACGTAGCGGTGCCACCATCGTCTGCACCACAACCCCTCCACGCAACACACCGGCAACTCTGCAGCCATTATCGCTCACTCAAGTCACGAAGTCACGCATTTCGCACAAGATTCGACGATTCAAGCGCCTATGTCAGGAGGTCTGGAATCACACCAAGGGGCTATGCACTTTGCTCCTCCTGCCACAAGATGCTGTAGGTGCGGCGGGAACCTCGGAAAGGCCGAGATTGGGTAACCACGGGCCTCTCGGCAGCCGAAGCCGGCCGAGTCGATCGCCGTGCCTCCGGTGAACGAGACCCAACATGTAGGGGGTGGAGGTGCAAAGTGCATAGCCCCTTCACACCAATGCAACTATCTGCGTCTATGCGTGTTACTACACATTTCGAGGCTCAACCGACCCAGATCGCCTCGCACACCCCCTACGACCCC
>SLMP01000044.1 GCA_007133465.1 Nitriliruptoraceae bacterium
GCCGGCCCGCGCCGACGCGACGCACTCCGCCAGCGTCCCGAGCGTGACGCTGACCCCGACGTTCGACGGGGCGTACCAGGCCCACTTCGCGGAGTTCGTCATCGCGTGACGCACCTGCGGCCCGAGGATCGTGGTCACGTACGTGCAGGTGTCCGCCACGAGCGTCGCGCCCGCTGCCTCGATGACGTCGAGGTGGCCCGCGCCGCGCGCGGCGTCGAGCACGGCCCGCGAGCTCGACACGAACACCTCGACGTCCGGATGGAAGGGCGGGCCACCGTCGTCGAGCAGCGCGGCCAACCGCGCGAACTCGTCGAGCGAGAAGTGCGGGGTGCCGAGGCTGACCGCGTCCAGCGGCGGTGTCTCGGTGGGGGAGAGGTGGTCGCGCGCCGCCCGGAGGTCGTCGGCGGACAGCACGATGGTGTCGAGGTCGTGGTCCGGCAGCACCGCCGCCAGCGCGGGCGCCTCCGGGGTCACGCCGACGACGTGGAAGAGCCCGACCGTCCCGCTCGAGGCGGCGCCGGCGGCGAACGCCTTGAGCTGGTCCTCGGTCGTGTCCGCCGACGCGCCGACGATGGCGGGGACCCCGGAGCCGACCCGCCCGCCGACGACCAGGCCCAGCACGCCCCAGCCGGCGTCCTCGGCCAGCAGCCCGGCGCCACCGTCGGGGTCGGCCGCCAGCGCCCTCACGTCGACGACGAGGTCGGCGCGCCGGCGCTCGTCGAGGTGGTAGCTCGCGGCGGGCACCCGGCCGGTGATCGCCGCGCTGACGTCGACGAAGTCGCCGTAGCGGGCGGTCCGGGCGCCGACGACCGAGTTGACGAACGCGATCGCGTTGGACTCGGCCCACGCGACGTGCTCACCCCGGGCCGGACGTGCCGCGAGGTCCTGGTAGGGCGCGCACGTGAAGGTGGTTCGGCACCCGAGGCGGGTGTAGGCCGTCATCAGCGCCCGCCCCGCCTCGCGCTCCTCCGCATCGCCACGCACCACCTCGGGATGCAGGAGGTCGACCGAGCCGACGTTGGAGGTCGTCGGGACGGCGACCGACGCGCCGAGGTCGACCAGCCGCTGCGCGAAGTCGAGGCTCGCCGGGCCGTGGTACAGGCAGCCGTCGACGTGGGCGGAGCGCACCGACAGCAGCTCGCGCGCGCCCGTGGCCTGTGCCAGCGCGACGATCAGCCGCATCGCGAGCGCGACGCCGGAGCCGTGCGCACCCGCGAGCATGGCCCGGTCGTCCGTGGTCAACGTGATCGGTGCGAGATGGTCCGGGGCGGGCGGGCACCGCACCGTCAGCTCGCCCGCGTCCGGTAGCGCGGCGTGGGTCGCGGCCGGGACCAGCGCGATCGGCAGGTGGACGTCGTAGAGCTCGGCGGCGACCAGCGCGCCGAGCGTCAGGATGCCGTCGGGCTCGGCGAGCACGAACGCGGCCGGGCCGTGGCCGGAGCGCAGCAGCTCGGTGAGCACCGACGACGAGGAGCTCGACCCGCGGCCGGTGGTCATCAGGACGACGGCGCCGGCGAGGCTGGCGCCACGTTGTGGGTGGTGCGGGTCGGTGATGGTGCCGTCGGCGGCGGTGCCGCCCCACAGCGACAGCGGCTCGGTCAGGCGCAGGACCGGGCCGGTCGTCGTTCCCGGGTGCAGCACCGTGGCGGGGACGCCGGCGGGCGGTAGCCCCTCGCCCTCCAGGCTGCCGTCGACGTGCTCGCCCATGTCGCCCTCGCGGTCGTGGTCCCCCCGCGGCAGGCTAGGGGCGCAGCGACCGTGCCAGCAGCTGTGCCGGGTGGTGGACCTGCCACCCCGTCCGCGCGATCTGCATCGCGCAGCCCGGGTTGCCGGACACGACCCCGTCGGCCCCGGTCCGCTGCAGCGCGGCGTGTTTGCTGGCGAGCATGGCATCGCCGAAGTCCGGCTGTTCCATCGAGTAGATCCCCCCGGAGCCGCAGCAACGTTGCTCGTCGTCCGGCTCGAGAAGGGTCAACCCCGGGATCGCCGCCACCAGCGCGCGGACCTGGTCGGCGAGTCCCTGCACGTTGCGCAGATGGCACGGCGCCTGGTACGCGAGGGTCAACGGCACCGGTCGACCGCGTGCTGCGACCTCGTCGGGCCGCACCACCTCGCTCAGGTCGACCACCCGCGCGCTGAAGGAGCGGGCCTCCGGCGTGCCGAACCAGTCGCCGTACTCCTTCATCGCGGCCCCGCACCCGGCGGAGTCGACGACGATCGGGCCGCTCGTCCCGGCGTAGGCGCGGATGGTCGCGCGCGCCAGCCGGTGGGCCTCCTCCTCCCGACCGGAATGGATCGACAGCGCACCGCAGCAGGGCGGTGCCGGTTCCAGACGCGGTCGGTACCCGACGGCGGCGAGCACGTCGATCGTCGCCTGGTGGACGTCGCGGAACATCCCGTCCATCACGCACCCGAGGAACACGAAGGCGTCGCCGCGGGCGGCTCCGGCCGGCGCGGTCCGGACGGCAGCGCGTCCGCTGCCCGGCAGGCGGTAGGGGCGCAGGGCGTCGCCCAGACGCACCCGCCGGGCCGGACGGAACCGGCCGGGCAGGACGCGGTCGAACCGCAGCAGCTGGAGCAGCGCCAACCCGACCGACGCGATCCGGACGGCGGCCCGGCGGGTCAACACCCGGAAGCCCACCGCGTGGGCGATGCCCCGCAGCCCTCGCGGGGGCGTCCGCTCCCCGAGTTCCGTGCGCGCCGTCTCCATCAACGACCCGAACTCGACCAGCGACGGGCACACCGCCTCGCACGCGCGGCACTGCACACAGGTCGTCAGCGAGGCGGCCAGGTCCGGGTGGGTCAGGGGCAGCTCCCCCTCGTCGGCCAACCGCATCGCGAGGATCCGGCCACGTGGCCCGTGTTCCTCGAGGTGGGTGACCTCGTAGGTCGGGCACGACGACAGGCAGAAGCCACACTGCACGCACGCCGCCAGCTGGTCCTGGTCGAAGATCCGCAGCGGCTGTGGCTCACTCATCAGCGCTCCCATCGCCAGGGTGCCAGGCGAGCGTCGGGGTCGAGCGCCGCCGCCACCCGCCGGGTCAACGGGCCGGGACCGTGGCCGGGACCGAACGCGGGGACCCCGAGGGCCGGGTCGAGGACCAGCAAGCGACCGCCGTGGCGCTCGGCGACCGCCCGGGCGGTCCGGATCGCCCCGGCGGTGCCGTCGAGGTGGCACAGGCCGAGCTGGTCCTGCGACGCCACCTCGAGCGTCCCGTCGGGGCCGATCTCCTCACGGCCCACCTCGGCGAGGAAGCCCGCCACCGCCGCCGGATCGAGCGCGGCGCGCGCCGTCGCGGGCAGCACGGGCGACTCGGCGGGTGCGAGACCGGCGGCGGCCGCCTGGGCCGCGGTGTCGTCCGGGTGGTCCTCGAGCAGCACATGGGTGCGCGCCGCCGTGGTCACGACCGCGGCCGGCCGGTACAGCCGCCGGAACACCTGCGGATCGGGGGCCTCGGTGGCGAACCAGCGCGGGTGCCGCGGGACCGGCCGGAGCTTCAGTGTGACCTCGGTGATGATCCCGAGCGTCCCCCACGATCCCGTCATGAGCCGGCACAGGTCGTAGCCGGTCACGTCCTTGACGGTGACCCCGCCGGCCGTCGCTGCCCGGCCGCCGCCGGTGACGAACCGGACCCGCAGCACCCAGTCACGGACCCGGCCGGCGCCGAGCTGACGGGGGCCCGCGAGGGCCGTCGCGAGCCGGCCCCCGACGGTGGCGCCGTCCTCGCCGATCGGTTCGATCGGGCACTCCTGGCCGTGCGCCGCGAGTTCCCCCGCCAGCTCGCGCACCAGCGTCCCGGCGCGGACGGTGACGATGAGGTCCTCCGGCACGTGGGCGACGATGCCGTCGAGGCCGCGGGTGGTGATCGTCGGCTCGTCCCCGCCGGGCAGGCGGTCGAGGACGCTGCCGGCGCCACGGATCTCCACCGCCTGGTCGGCGGCGCGGGCGTCGGCCAGGGCCGCCGCCACCTCGTCGGTGTCGGTCGGCCGCCAGGACGTCGTCGCCGTCACACCCATGCCCCCTCCGGCACCATCCGCGCCTCCAGGCATCCCACCGTCGTCGGCAGGACCTTGTCGGGGTTGGCCAGGCGGGTCGGCTCGAGGGCGTCCCGCACGGCCTTCTGGACCGCCAGGTCGTCCTCGTCGAACACCTGCCCGAGGAAGTCGCGCTTCTCGATGCCGACCCCGTGCTCGCCGGTGACGGTGCCGTCCAGCCGCAACGCGGTCGCGACGATGTCGTGACCGGCGGCGAAGACCCGCTCGAGCATGGCCGGTTCGCGCCGGTCGAACAGCACGAACGGGTGCAGGTTGCCGTCGCCGGCGTGCACGACGTTGAGGATCGTGAGCCCCTCCCGCTCGCCGATCGCCACGACCGCGTCCAGCATCTCGCCGAGCCGCGAGCGTGGCACGACGACGTCCTGCAGGTAGAAGTCCGGGGCCTGCTTCGCGATCGCGCCGGCGACCGCCTTGCGGCCCTTCCAGATGCGGGCGCGCTGTGCGGCGTCGGCGGCGGGGATCACCTCGGACGCACCGTGCTCGGCCGCGAGCCGCGCGGCGGTGGCGACGCCCTCGGTCACCCCGGCGGGCAGGCCCTCGTACTCGATCAGCAGCACGGCTGCCGCGTGCTGCGGGTAGCCGGCCTGGGCGTAGCCCTCCACGAGCTCGATGGCGCGGGCGTCCATCAGCTCGATCGCGTCCGGCAGCCGCTCGCTGGTGACCAGCGCCGCGACGGTGGCGGCCGCTGCTTCGAGCGAGGGGAACCCGGCCAGCAACGTGCCGACCGCCGGCGGGGCCGGCAGCAGCCGCAGACAGGCGCCCACCACGACGCCGAGGGTGCCTTCGCTCCCGACGCTCACCCCTCGCAGGTCGAGTCCGCCCTGTTCGGGCGCCCGGCCGTCGAGCAGGTGTACCTCGCCCTCCAGGTCCATCAGCTCGACCGCCAGCACGTGCTGGCTCATGACGCCGTAGGTGAGCACGTGGATGCCGCCGGCGTTGGTCGCGACGTTGCCGCCGAGCGTCGCGGCGAGCTGGCTGGCGGGATCGGGGGCGAACCGCAGGCCGTGGGCAGCGGCAGCCCGGCCGAGTCGGGCGTTGACCAGGCCTGGTTCGACCCACGCACGCCGGTTGGCCACGTCCAGCTCACGCAGGCGATCCATCCGGGCGACGCTGATCACGACCGGCCGGGCACCGCCCTCACCGGTCGGCGTCGCGCCACCCGCGAGCCCGGTCCCCGCGGCGCGGGGGGTGACGGGGATGCCGTGCTCACGGCAGGCGCGGAGCACCGCGGCGGTCTGCTCGATCGTCTGGGGCAGGGCGACCGCCAGCGGGTCCGCGTTGAGGAAGGACGCGTCGCGACGGTAGGTGGCACGGCCGAAGTGGCCGGTCCGCAGCCCGGCCTGCAACCCGGTGGTGTCCAGGACGGCCCGGAGCCGCTCGAGGACGGCCGTCTCGGCCGGCGTCAGCGAGCGGTCCTCGCCGACGTCGCCGTGGCGGGGAGCGTGCGCGCCGGACGGGCCGGCGGCGCGCTGCCGGCGACGGAGCACCCGCCGCCAGCTGCCAACCCGAGGCCGCCTCACGCCGACGCCCCCCCGGGCGTCGCGTCCGCACCAGGCAGCCGCCGTGCCAGGTACTCCGCGAGGTGGAGGACCTCCACCTGTCGCCCGGAGGCGTGGATCCCGCCCCGCAGATGCAGGACGCAGCCGGGGTTGTCGGTGATCAGGATCGCCACGTCGGTGCCGTCGACACAGCCGAGCTTGCGATCGAGCACCCCGGCGGACAGCTCCGGGCTGCGGATCGAGGTGGAGCCGCCGAAGCCGCAGCACACCTCCGCCTCCGGCAGCGGGACCACCTCGACGCCGGCGACGTCGCGCAGGAACCGCTCGACCGAGTCCCGGCGCTGGAGCGTGGTGCTGGACTGGCAGAAGCGGTGGACGGTCACCGGGGTGCGGTCACCGTTGTCCAGTGCGCCGGCCGGGAGCCGGCCGGGCCCGGTGGTCAGGTAGCTGATGAGGTCGTAGGTGCGACCGGCGAGCTGCTGCGCCCGCTCGAGGTCGTCGAGGTCGTCGCGCAGCAGGTGCGGGGCCTCGTGCTCGAGCATGGCGAGGCACGACGATGCCGGGGTGACGACGTCGTCGACGCCCTCCAGGGTGGCGATGGTCTGGCGCACCATCGTGCGGGCCGCGTCCTGCTCCCCGGCGTCGAACGCCGGCAACCCGCAGCAGTGCTGCGCCCGCGGCAGGCGCACGTCGGCCCCGGCCGCCCGCAGCAGCTTCGCGGCCGCGATCGGGATGTCGGGTGCGACCCGGTCCGACAGGCACTGCAGGAACAGCTGCACGGTCCGCCCCGCCAAGGGCTGGGCCGCCAGCCGGGAGGGCTCGTCGAGCTTGCCCTTCTTGAGGTGGTCGCGCGCGGGCCGGACCGGTAGCGCGGGTGGGGTACGCCAGCCCACGTGCTCGCGGACGCCGGGGCGTTCCGCGAGCCACCTCGGCACCCGGGTGACCCCGTCGGAGCGCAGCGGGGTCGTGACCACGCCGGCCGCCCGGATCCCCAGGTCGAACAGCCACCGCTGCCCGAACGCGGCGATGGCGAGCTGGGTCGCGCGACCCGCCGGCGTCGGCGCACCGGCGTCGACGACCTTGCTGCGGACCTCGAGGATCTGCATGGGCAGGGGGATGTCGGTCGGGCACACGGTCGCGCAGGCGCCGCAGGAGACGCACAGCGACTGGGGGCCCGCGGCGGCCTCGATGCCGTGGTGGTAGGCCGTGTTCACGAGCCCGATCGCGCCCGTGTAGACGTGCCCGAACGCGTGCCCGCCGACCACGCCGTAGGGCGGGCAGACGTTGGCGCAGGCACCGCAGCGGATGCAGCGCAGTGCCGCCGCGACGTCGGGATCCTCGGCCATCGCCGTGCGGCCGTTGTCGAGCAGCAGGATGTGCTGCCGCTGCCCTGGACGGGGGCCGGTGACGAAGTTGGTGTACACGGTGATGGGCTGCGCGGTCGCCGATCGCGCGAGCAGCCGCACCTGCTTCATCGCGTCGGCGTAGGTCGGGACCATCTTCTCGATGCCCGCGGTGACGATGTGCACCGGCGGCAGGGCGACCGACATCCGGTTGTTGCCCTCGTTGCACACCAGCATCACCGAACCGCCCTCGGCCACCAGGGCGTTGGTGCCGGACAGCCCGACACCGCTCGCGAGGAACCGTTCGCGCAGCTCGGTCCGGGCGGCCTTGACCATGCGGTCGATGTCGTCCGGTGGGAACTCGCGGTCGAGCACCCGTTCGAAGAGTTCCGCGATGCGCTCCTTGCGCTTGTGGATGGCCGGCATCACCAGGTGCGAGGGGGTCTCCCCGGCCAGTTGCAGGATCCACTCGCCGAGGTCGGTCTCGACCGGGGTGATCCCGGCGGCTTCGAGGTGGTGGTTGAGGCCGATCTCCTCGGAGACCATGGACTTGCCCTTGACCATCAGGGTGGCGCCGGCGTCGTGGCAGATGCGGGTGATCTGCTCGTTGGCCTCACCCGGCGTGGCGACCCGCGTGACCTCCGCCCCGGCGGCCTCCGCGTTGGCGGTGAACTGGTCGAGGTAGCGGTCGCCGTTGGCGATCACGTCGTCCTTGATCGCCGCGAGCTCCTGCCGGAGCTCGTCGAAGCTGCGGCCCTCGGCGGCCTCGAGTTCGGCGATCGCCGCGTCGCGACTCTCCCGCCAACCGCGCTGGAAGGCCGTCAGTCCGGCCCGGACGTCCGGGTCGTCGAGCGCCGTGCGGTACCGCTCCTCGAAGGTCCTCATGCCTCGTCCGCTCCCCCCGACGGCGTGGTCAGCACCACGACGTCGACCTCGTCCGGTCCCTGCACGCCGATCGTCAGGCTGCGCTCGATGTCGGCGGTCCGCGACGGCCCCGTCATCAGCGAGGCGAAGCCGGGCTGCCCGCCGTGCTCCCGGAGCCAATCGGCCGCGCCCTCGAGCCGGTCGACGATCGTGTCGGCGTCGACGACCTGCACCAGGCGCCGACAGAGCATCGTCACCACCCGGTCGCCCAGGGCATGCTCCGAGACGAGCACGCTGCCGGTCTCCGCGACCGCGAGCTCCGCGCGGACCACCGCGAGCGGCACGTCGGCGACCTCGGCCGCCGGGTCGTCCCCATCCGGGACCGCGACCTCGAAACCGGCGTCCGTGAACCCCGCGACGAGGTCCGGCTGCGCGTGCGCGAGCGACGGTGCGAGCGCCACCCTCGGGCGTCGATCTCCCGCGCCGTGACGGTCGCTGCCGAGCTCCGGATCGGCGGCGAGGTGTGCGATCAGCGCCCCCCAGTCGGCGAGTTCGACGTAACGGGAACTCGCCGCCTCGACCCCGGTCCGGAACCGTTCACGTCCCATGCTGCTGCCCTCCTCGGCGGCCCACCGGGGCACCCCTCATCAGCGGCCCGTCCCAGGGTCGCGGTCCGACGCCAGCTCACGTTGCTCGCGTCGCGCCTTCAGGACGACCGCGACCCCGAGGGCGACCATCAGGGCCAGGCCGACGGTGCCGACGTTGAAGCCGAGGCCCCAGACCAGCACGTAGCTGATGAACCCCGCCGCGAACAGGTAGTACAGGCACGGGATCGCCACCTTGCGCATCAGCTCGCCCTCGCGGCCGACCAGCCCGACCGTCGCGGCGGCGGCGACCACGTTGTGCACCGTCAGCATGTTGCCTGCGGCGCCCCCGACGGCCTGCGCGGCGACGACGGGTGCGGTCGCGGCGCCGATGCCCTCGGCCGTGGCGAACTGGAACTGCGAGAACATCAGGTTGCTGATCGTGTTCGACCCGGCAGCGAACGCACCCAGACCCCCGACGAAGGTGGCGACGGCGGGCCAGGCGGTCCCGACCGCGGCGGCGGCTCCCTCGGCCATGGTCAGGGGCATCGACGCCAGGTCGCCCGTGCGGCTGAAGTCCGCCCCGGAGTTGATGAACACCC
This sequence comes from Nitriliruptoraceae bacterium, assembly GCA_007133465.1. Lineage (GTDB taxonomy): Bacteria > Actinomycetota > Nitriliruptoria > Nitriliruptorales > Nitriliruptoraceae > SLMP01. Next base: position 8,949 of record SLMP01000044.1, read on the forward strand.
GGACGAGCGGCACCGCGATGAGGATCGCCGGCGCGGCCTTGACGATCTGCCGGCCCGCGGTGGCCCAGGACCTCGCGATCTCCTCCTTGCGCATCCGGTGCAGCGGGTAGCTGACCAGGACGGCGACGAGGAACACGAACCCCGGCAGATAGAGGAACTGGAAGCCGGCGTTGACCCCTTGCACCCCGAAGATGTTCGACCAGGTCGGATTGACGCCCTGCAGCAGCGACTGCAGCCCGAGGTCGGGGATGCGGGTGAGCACCAGGATGCCGGCGAGCACGCCGTACGGCGCCCACGCCCGGGCGGTACCGATGACCTGGCGCGGCGCTGCCGAGTCGGGCTCGAGGTCCCCCATCCAGCCGTCGACCCAGGAGGAGCGTGGCCCGAAGTCCCACGGCTCGGCCGGCTGCAGGAAGCCCTTGCGGGTCGCCGTGATCACGATGGCCAGACCGATCAGGCCACCGAACAGCGAGGGGAACTCCGGGCCGAGCAGCCACGCGGTCAACCAGTACGGCACGATCATCGCGAGCGCGGCGAACAGCGCGAACGGCCAGATCGCGAGCCCGTCGCTGAACCGCTTGTTCGGGCCGAAGAAGCGGGTGAGCAGGCTGACCATGAACAGCGGGATGAGCACGCCGACCAGCCCGTGCACCGTCGCCGCCGCGAGGGCCACCTCACCGAGGTAGCCGGCGAGCGTGCCCCCGTCGGCGACGATGGCAGCCTCTGCGGCGGTGCCCTCGAGTCCGCCGTTGACCCCGATGATGATGGGGGTGCCGAGCGCGCCGAAGGTGACCGGCGTCGACTGGATGATCAGCCCGCACATCACGGCGGCCATCGCCGGGAAGCCGAGCGCCAGCAGCAGCGGCGCCGCGACCGCCGCCGGCGTCCCGAAGCCCGATGCTCCCTCGATGAACGACCCGAACAGCCACGCGATGATGATCGCCTGGACGCGTCGGTCGGGGCTGATGCGCGTGAAGGCGGCGCGGATGCTCGCCATGGCGCCGGACGCGGAGAGGGTCGCGAGCAGCAGCAGCGCGCCGAAGACGATGTAGAGGATGTCGATCGAGATGCCGAGCCCCTCGATCACCGAGGCCGCGATCGCGATCGGGGCGACGTCCCAGACCCCCCAGGCGATCGCGACGACCACGAGGAACCCGACGGCCATCCCGTTGCGGGCCGGCCACCGGAAACCGACCAGCAGGATCCCGATGACGAGGATCGGCAGGGCGGCGAGGAAGCTGAGGACGGCGAGGTTCGTCATCGGTCGGCTCCCCGGGCAGCCTCGATCAGACGTCTGCTCAGAGGGTGCCCGGGAGGTTCATACCACATCGGTTCAGGTGCTGGAGCCCATCTGGACACGCGCTCCAGCCCGTCCGTGCGGGCCCCGGCGCGCCCGGCAGGACTCGAACCTGCGGCCTTGGGATTAGAAGTCCCCTGCTCTGTCCAGCTGAGCTACGGGCGCGTGGCCACGCGAGGGTAGTGCCGCCACCCCCGGGCGCCCGGGGACCGGCGATGCCGGTCCCCGGCCCGATCGCACGACGGGACCCGCCAGCACCTATTCCTGGATGATGCCGGCCTCACGCTGCAGCTGGCGGACGTAGGCGGTGATGTCCTCGACGTCCCGTTCGGTGAGGCCGCCGATGCGAGGCATCGGTCCGTAGTCCCAGTGGTGCTGCGACACGCCCTCCATCACGGCGCGGACGAACAGCTCGTCGGGATGGTGGCCGGGCTCGTAGACCTCGTGCACGAGCGGGGGACCCTGCAGGGACCCGGTCGCGGCGGGCCCATGGCACACGGCGCAGTTCATCGCGAACAGCTGCTCACCGCGTTCCGGGTCGGGCGCCGCCTCGCCGCCACCCCCGCCGCACGCCGCCAGGAGGACGGTCAGGACCAGCACGGCGAACAGCGTCTGACGCATGGTGCCTCGGCGTTCGAAGACGGGGACGCGGCCGGGTCGACCGGCCGGACGGACGGACGTGACAACGTAGCCAGTCCGCGTCGCCTCGCCGTAGCGTCGCGGTCCCCGACGGACAAGGACACACGATGCAGGTGCTCGTGATCGGATCGACCCGTGGCACCGGCCGGTTGCTCGTGGACCGGCTCGTCGCGGACGGGCACGACGTCCGCGCGATGATCCGAGACCCGGAGCAGGCCGACGACCGTCGCGCGGCCGGCGCGGCCGCCGTCGCCGGCGACCTCGAGGGAGACCTCGAGGACGCGATGCGCGGCGTCGACGCGATCGCGTTCTGCGCCGGCTCCGGCTCCTCGACCGGCCCGGACGCGACGCTGCGCGTCGACCTGCTCGGCGCGATCCGGACCATCGACCTGGCCGTGGAGCTCGGCATCGGCCGATACGTGATGCTCTCCTCGATGGCGGCGGACGACCCGCTGCGCGGGTCCGCGGCGATCCGCCCCTACCTCGCCGCCAAGCACGCCGCCGACCGGATCCTGCTCGCGAGCGGGCTCGACGCCACGATCGTGCGGCCTGGCGGGCTCACGCACGACGACCCCACCGGGCGGGTGGAGGTCGGGGTCCCCCGGCTCGAGCGTCGAGGCAGCATCCCACGGGCCGACGTCGCCGCGGTGATGGCCCGCTGCCTCGCCGACTCGGCGAGCATCGGCGCGAGTTTCGAGTTGCTCAGCGGCGACACCCCGATCGACGAGGCGGTCGCGGGCCTCGGGGACTGACCCGGAGACGGGGCCGACGCACGGCCGATGCACGGCCGAGCTGCGTGCGGGCGACGCCGCCGACGCACGGCCGACGCACGGCCGACGCTGCGTCGCGGGCGACGCCGCCGACCGCTGGCCCGCGGTCCGCAAGCCGCTACGGTGGCCTTCTGGACGGTCGGGGCCGTCCGCGCCGGTCGTACGGTGGTGTGAACGGTCGCAGACGACGGAGGCGGCCGACCCGATCTCGCGCCGCCCCAGGCATCGTCGGGTCGCACCACCGGGGCTGGAGCCATGCGTGGACGACGGACGGCCGAGCCTGCTGGAACGCGCGATCGACCGTGTGCCGTTCCTCGAGAAGGAACTGTTCCTGCTGAACCGGCTCGTGCGGGTGGGGGACGTCTGCCTCGATGTCGGTGCCGCCGGCGGCGCGCACCTGTTGATCATGGCCCGGCGTGTCGGCGACAGCGGCTCGGTCCTCGGCGTCGAGCCTCGGCCGGCGTCCCTCCGCGCGCTGCGACGGCTGGTCAACCTCACCGGGGTGGCGGACCGCGTCCGCCTCACGGCCGTCGCGCTCGCCGACCGGGTCGGCGCGCAGCGGCTGCGGGTGCCCGTGGTCCCGACCCGCGCCCACTTCCGCGGCTCGAGGCAGGACTTCACGGAGGTGGCGGCGTTCGCGGGGCTCCCGGCGCGAGAGATCGAGGTGCGGACCACCACCCTCGACGAGTTGGTCGCCGCCGAGGGCCTCGACCGCGTCGATGTCCTGAAGTGCGACGTCGAGGGCGCCGAGTTGCTGGTGCTGGCCGGGGCCACGGACGTCCTCGCGCGGCTGCGGCCGATCGTGATCATGGAAGCGGACGACGAGCACCAGCGGCGTTTCGACGCCACCGCTCAGGACGTCCTCGACGCCGTCACCGCCCACGGGTACCGGGTGTACCGCTACCGCCGTGGCCGGCTCGAACCCGTCGACGGGGTCGTCGCCGGGGAGGACGACTACGTGTTCGTCCCGCAGGAACGCGACGTCCGCCAGCTGGCCCGGGCCGCCTGAGGCGTCGGCGGTCCCGGCGGCGGCCGTTCGGCGGCCACACCCGTTCGACGTGTGCTCCGGTGGACCGTACCGTCCCCGGCCACGATCCCAGGAGCTGATGTGCGCTTCCGCACCACCCTCGTCCCCGCGCTCGCCCTCGCCGCCGTGCTCGCGGCGTGCGGCACCGATCCCGCGACGACGGACGACCAGACCACCGACCCCGCCACCACGGACGACCAGGCCGGCGCGGCCACCGAGGAAGCCGGTCCCGACGCGCTGGACGAGGCCGCGCTGGAGGAGGCGCTCGGCGAGCTCGACCCGATCGAGGAGCCCTCGCTCGAAGACCTCGGCGTGAGCGTCTCCGACGATGCGGTCCGTGGACTGGGGCTCGTCATGCCGCTCCCGGACGGCTGGGAGTTCGATCCGGTGCCGGCGAGCCAGGGGGCGCTGTTCGCGAGCGCCGGTGGCCTCGACCCCGAGCAGCTGCTGTTCGCGGTCGCCGGCATCGAGTCCGACCCCGCGTCCGGGTTCGAGGGGCTCGGGCTCGATGAGGCGCTCGACGTCGTGCGCGACTCGGTGCCGATGACCCCGGACCGTGACGAGGCCGTCGACCTCGACGGGGCCGCTGCGGCCCGGATCCTCGAGTACGAGGAGGTCGACATCGGCAGCGAGGAGGAGGGCGGCGGTCCGGCTTCCTACCAGGTCGTGATCCTCGCCGCGGACCCCGACGGGATGCTGGCGCTGTTCAACTACGTGGCCCTCCGCGGAGCGGAGGACCCCGGGGTCACCGAGCAGTTGCTCGCGGAGGCCGGTTTCGACCCCGACAGCGAGCCGTTCGGCGTCACGACCCCGTAGGCGGGCCGACCCGGGCGGACCAAGACGCCGCTGGGACCGGAGGCCGTTCGCGGGCCGGGACCGGATCCCGCGCGGCCCTGGTCAGCGGGCAGCCGCCTGCAGCGCCCGCTCGAGTTCCTCGCCCACCGTGCCGGCGATGGCGTCGAGCGCCGGGTTCTCGGCGAGCCCGAGCATGGCCGCCGGGTCGACCGCGAGGAGCTCGCTGCCGCCGTCCGGGTGCGCCCGGACGACGACGTTGCAGGGCAGCAGCCCGCCGATCGCCGGGTCCGCCTGGATCGCCTGGTGTGCGTAGCTCGGCTTGCAGGCGCCGAGGATGCGGTACGGCGGCGTCTCGACGTCCAGCTTCGCGCGCAGCGTCGCCTGCACGTCGATCTCCGTGAGGACGCCGAAGCCCTCCTCGGCGAGCGTGGCACGGACGCGTTCCTCGGCGGTCGCGGGGTCGTCGGCGGTGCGGGTGCGCAACACGTAGCGGTCACGGTCCATGGGGAGCTCTCCTGGTCGGACGTGCACCGCGTCCAACGCCCCCGAGCGCGCACGTGTTCCGTTCCTCGGGTTGCGCGTCCAACGCTCAGAGTGCGCGTCAAGTGTGCGTGAGACGCTCGTTGACCTCACGAAACAATAGAAACACTAGCAAAACAACACAGAACAAGATAAAAACCAAGAAGGGCAGGCAGCTGGAGGAGCACCGATGTACGCGGAGGAGCGGCGCCAGCTCATCGCTGAACGCGCCCGCCGCGACGGCCGCGTGGAGGTCGCGACCCTCGCCACGGAGCTCGATGTCACCACGGAGACCGTGCGGCGCGACCTCACCGACCTTGAGCACCGCGGGTTGCTCCGCCGGGTCCACGGCGGCGCGATCCCGGTGGAGCGCCTGCGCTCCGAGCCCGACGTCGCCGAACGCGCCGTCCGGCAGGCGGACGAGAAGGCCCGTATCGCCGCGGCCGCCCTCGCGGAGCTGCCCGCCGGAGGGACGATCATCCTCGACGCGGGCACCACGACCGGTGCCCTCGCCAGCATCCTGCCGAACGACCGACCGCTGACCGTGGTGACCAACGCGGTGACCATCGCCCTGACGGTCTCGACGCGCCCGAACATCGAACTGCACCTCGTCGGCGGCCGGGTCCGCGGTCGGACGCTCGCGACCGTCGAGGACTGGGCGCTGCGCACGCTGGACGACCTCGCCGTCGACGTCGCCTTCGTCGCCACGAACGGGTTGAGCGTCGCGCGTGGGCTGACCACCCCCGATCCCGCCGAGGCCGCCGTGAAGCGAGCGCTGGTGCGCAGCGGGCGCCGGGTGGTGCTGCTGGCGGACCACTCGAAGATCGGTCAGGACCACTTCGTGCGGTTCGCCGAGCTGGGCGACGTCGACCGCTTCATCACGGACGCTGGGATCGATCCCCGGGACCGCGGCGAGCTCGCCGCGGCCGGACTGGAGGTGGTGCTCGCATGATCGTCACCCTCACGCCCAACCCTTCACTCGACCGCACGCTCGAGGTGGCCGCGCTGCACCGGGGTGAGGTGCTGCGGGCAACCACCGTGCGGGTCGACGCCGGCGGCAAGGGCATCAACGTCGCCCGGGCCCTGCGGGCGAACGGCCACGACGTCCGCGCCGTCGTGCCGGTGGGCGGCCACGAGGGCGACCACCTCGTGGACACCCTCGCCGCCCTGTCGATCGACGTGGTCGCCGTCCCGCTCGCCTCGGTCGTCCGCACCAACGTCAGCCTGGTCGAACCGGATGGGACCGTGACGAAGATCAACGCCCCCGGGCCGGAGCTCTCCGCGGGCGAGACCGCCGCGCTGACCCGCGCCACGATCGACGCGATCGACGGGGCCGCCTGGGTCGCCGGGTGCGGCTCGCTGCCGCCCGGGGCCCCCGACGACCTCTACGCCCAGGTCGCCGCCGCCGCCCACGAGGCCGGCGCACGGGTCGCGATCGACACCAGCGGCCATGCCCTCGCGGCTGCCCTGCCCGGCCGACCCGATCTCATCAAGCCGAACGCCGACGAACTCGCCGCCCTCACCGGCCGGAAGCTGCCCACGGTGGGTGCCATCCTCGACGCCGCTCACGAGCTGCTGGCCCGCGGCGTCGGCGCGGTGGTCGTCTCCCTCGGCGCCGAGGGCGCCCTGCTCATCGACGGCGACGGTGCGTGGCACGCCACCACCCCCCCGGTCACCCCCCGGAGCAACGTCGGGGCCGGCGACTCCCTGGTCGCCGGTCTGCTCGCCGCCGGCGGGTCGGGCCCCAACGCCCTCACGAGCGGTGTCGCCTACGGCACCGCCGCCGTCCAACTGCCGGGTACCTCGGTGCCCGGCCCCGATGACCTCGACCTCGCCGCCGTGACGGTGACCGAGGCCGACCCCGACCGTTCTCTCAAGGAGCCTGGAGGTACCCGGTGAGCCCCACCATCTCAGATCTGATCACCCCGGCGCTGGTCACCGTCGACCTGACCGCCACCGACCGCCGGGCGGCGATCGACGAGCTCGCGCAGCTCCTCGAAGCCGACGGCCGCGTGTCCGATCGCGCCACCTACGTGGACGCCGTCTGGGCTCGTGAGGAGGAGACCGGCGGCACCGGCATGGAGTCGGGCGTCGCCATCCCCCACGCGAAGACCCCTGCCGTCAGCCGGGCCGGCATCGCCTTCGGGCGCAGCGCCGCCGGCGTCGACTTCGGGGCGGAGGACGACACCCCCTCCGACCTGGTGTTCCTGATCGCCGCGCCCGAGGGTGCGGACGATCTGCACGTCCGGGTGCTGTCCCGCATCGCCCGCAAGTTGATCCACGAGTCGTTCCGGACGTCCCTGCGCGAGGCTGACAGCTCGCAGGCCGTCGTCGACATCATCCAGAGGGAGGTCGAGCTGTGAAGCTCGTAGCCGTCACCAGCTGCCCAACCGGTATCGCCCACAGCGAGATGGCCGCCGAGGCCCTCGAGGTCGCCGCCAAGGCCAAGGGCCACGAGATCGAGGTGGAGGTGCAGGGCGCGGCCGGTGGCCCGCCGATCGGCGCCGCCACCATCGCCGCCGCGGAAGCCGTGATCTTCGCGGTCGACGCCACCGTCCGAGACCGCGACCGCTTCGCGCACCTGCCAGCCGTCGAGGTTCGCACCCGGGAGGCGATCGACCGTGCGTCGGCCATCGTCGACCAGGCCGTCGCCGCCGCCGAGCGAGCGCCTGCCCGCGCGACCGCCGCGGCCGGCGCCGGCGCAGCCGGCGCGTCGCGGACGGACGACGGGGAGCGCGACGTCTTGGCCAGCGTCACCGGCAAGAGCACCAGCAAGGGCGAGGAGGTCCGGCGCTGGTTGATGACCGGCGTCAGCTACATGATCCCGTTCGTGGTCGGCGGCGGTATCCTGATCGCCCTGTCGTTCGCGATCGCCGACGCCGTCGAGGTCACCCAGCACGCGATCTTCGTCCCCGGCGAGGGCGTGCAGAGCGCCGCGGCGCTCGGCATCGACCTCCGCACCTGGTTCGGGGTGCTGCTGCTCGCGATCGGCGGCACCGCCTTCAGCATGCTGGTGCCCGTCCTGGCCGGCTTCATCGCCTTCGCGATGGCCGACCGTCCCGGCATCACGCCAGGCTTCGTCGGCGGTCTCATCGCCGTCCAGGTCGAAGCCGGCTTCCTCGGCGGCCTGGTCGCCGGTCTGCTCGCCGGTGGCATCGTCATGGGACTCAAGCGCATCCCCGTCACGGGCACGATCAAGCGGATGATGCCGATCCTCATCTACCCAATCATCGGCACGCTCGCCGTCGGCGCCCTGATGTACCTCGTCGTCGGCGAACCCGTCGCGGCCCTCAACGCCGCGCTGTCCGGCTGGCTCGGCGGCCTGTCCGGCGCCAACCAGATCCTGCTCGGCCTCCTGCTCGGCATGATGATGGCCTTCGACATGGGCGGCCCGGTCAACAAGGTGGCCTACGCCTTCGGCATCGCTGCGCTCGACGCGGGCAACTTCCAGGTCATGGCCGCCATCATGGCCGCCGGGATGACCCCGCCGCTCGGGCTGGCGCTCGCCACCGTGGTCCGCAAGCGCCTGTTCAGCCAGGAGGAACGCGAGGCCGGCGAGGCCGCCTGGATCATGGGCGCGTCGTTCATCACCGAGGGCGCGATCCCGTTCGCGGCCGCCGACCCGCTCCGGGTCATCCCCTCGCTGATGGTCGGCTCCGCCGTGACCGGCGCGCTGTCCTTCTGGTTCAACGCGACGCTCCAGGCCCCGCACGGTGGCATCTGGGTGATCGGCGTGATCGGCAACTGGCCCCTGTACCTGGTCGCCATCGCGATCGGCACCGTGGTGACGGCCGGCATGGTGATCCTGCTCAAGTCCGTCGGTCGGGAGGCGCCGGCCGCGCCGGCCGCGCCGGCCGCCGCCTGACCACCCGATGTCGGCGTGGGGCGTGACCTGCCTCCGCTCCACGCCGACGGCATCGCCGCGACGACCCGCTCGTGCTCTATCGTCGTCCGTCCCGCAGCCACCCCGACGCACCCCGCCGGCGCCTCCCGTCGGCGTCGACCACAGGAGCCAGGTCATGCCCGAGCGCACCGTCAACCTGCCCAACCCGAGCGGCCTGCATGCCCGCCCCGCGAAGGTCTTCGCGAAGGCCGCCAAGGCTGCGCCCGGCGCGGTCACCGTCAGCAAGGACGGCCGCGAGGTCAACGCCGCGTCCGTGCTGTCGGTGCTGACCCTGGACTGTCACCAGGGCGACGCCATCACCATCAAGGTGGAGGGCGAGGACGCCGATGCGACGCTCGACGAACTCGTCGCGCTGGTCGAGTCGGGGATGGGTGAGGACGCGTGACCACGACGCTGACCGGCCGTCCCGCGGCGCCCGGGGCTGCGCTGGCCCTGGCGTTCGCGCTCGCCGACGCTCCCGGCGCGGACCAGCCGTTGCCGGAGTCCCGGCAGGGTGACGTCGACACGGAGGTCGCCCGGCTCGACGCGGCGCTCGCCACCGCTGGGGAGCAGCTCACCGCCCTCGCCGAACGGGTCGCGGAGAGCGCCGGCGAGGAGGAGGCGGAGATCTTCGAAGCACACGCGGAGTTCGCGGAGGACCCGGAGCTGCGCGACCAGGCGGTCGAGGCGATCGGGGGCGGCCTGTCCGCGGAACGGGCCATCGTCGTCGCGTTCGGCGCCTTCCGCGAGCTGCTCGCCGCGTCCGCCTCGGAGTACCTCGCCGCCCGGGCGGAGGACCTCGACGACGTCCGCGACCGGGTCGTCGCCCTGCTGCAGGGCCGCTCGGTCGAGGTCGAGGCGCCGACCGTGCGCTCCGTGGTCCTCGCCCGCGAGCTGACCCCCTCGCGTACCGCCAGCCTGCCCCGCGAGCTCATCGCGGCCCTCGTCACGGAGACCGGCTCGCCCACCAGCCACGCCGCGATCCTCGCGCGGTCGCTCGGGATCCCGGCGGTCGTCGCCTGCGAGGGCGTGCTCGCCGCCGTGGAGACCGCCGGCGACGGCGTCGAGGTGGTTGTCGACGGCCGCAGCGGCGAGGTCGTGATCGCCCCCGACGACCACCTCCGCGCCGAGGTGGCGGACCGGATCGACGCGGAGGCCGCCCGCCGCGAGGCCCTCGGCGAGCTGCGCGACGAACCCGGCCAGACCGGCGACGGGCACCGGGTCGAGCTCGCGGCGAACCTCGGCGATCCCGGCGACCTGGAGGCGGCGATCGCCGCCGGCGCCGAAGGGTCCGGGCTCGTCCGCACGGAGTTCCTGTTCCAGGACCGGACCGACGAGCCGTCCGTGGACGACCAGGTCGGCTTCTACCTCGAGGTCCTGCGCGCCTTCCCCGGGCAGCGGGTGGTGTTCCGCACGATGGACATCGGCGCGGACAAGCCGCTCGCGTTCGTCGCGCGCGATCCGGAGGAGAACCCGGCGCTCGGGCTGCGCGGCATCCGCCTGCACCTCGCCCGGCCCGAGCTGTTCCGCGACCAACTCCGTGCGCTCGTCCGCGCCCACCGTGCGGCCGCCGATGAGGATGCCGGTCGGCTGGCGGTCATGTTCCCCCTCGTCGCGGTGCCCTCGGAACTGCTCGCCGCCCGCACCCTGCTCGCCGCGGCGGCGGAGGACGAGGGGGTGTCGCTCGACGGTGTCGAGGTCGGGGTGATGGTCGAGGTCCCCTCGGCGGCGGTCGGTGCCAGACGGTTCGCCGAGCACGTCGACTTCCTGTCCATCGGCACCAACGACCTGCTGCAGTACCTCTTCGCCGTCGACCGGCTCAACGGGGCGGTGGCGGACCTCGCCGACGTCTGCGACCCGGTCGCGCTCGGACTGATCGGCCGCGTCATCGCCGACGGCCACGCCGGCGGCGCCTGGGTGGGGATCTGTGGTGAGGCGGCCAGCGACCCCGTCGTCGCCGCGGCCCTCGTCGGGCTCGGCGCGGACGAGCTGTCGATGACGCGGGTCGCGATCCCGGAGGTCAAGGACGTGCTGCGCAGCCTTGAGCTCGAGCGTTGCCAGCGCGCGGTGCACATCGCGATGGAGGAGGGCGCCGACGGCAGGGAGGTCCGGGCGCTGCTCGAGGAACACCTCGGGCTCGGCTGACGGACGGCGGCCGCAGGAAGCGGTCGCCCAGCCGCCCGCCACGAGGGAGGGGCGGATCAGCCGCCTGGCACCAGGTACCGATCGAGTCCGGGCAGCGCGAAGGAGAACCGCCCCCGGCCCGGTTCGTGGCGGATCAGGGCACGACCGATCAGCGACTCGACGGTCGAGCCGAGCTGCGGCGAGGTCCGGCCGAGCTGCGCCGCCACCGCGCCGACGGTGCGCTCGTCGGCCGGCAGGCGCGCGGCCGCGACCAGCCAGTCGTAGGCCACGTCGCCGAGCCCACGGACGCGCTCGCCGTAGAAGCGCGTGAGGTCCGTGGCGGCGGCCTCGGCCGCGACCTCCACCTCGGCGAGCGTGATCACGTCGCCGTGGCCGGCGAGCCAGGCGTGCTTGCCGTACAGGTGCAGGAAGTACGGGTAGCCGCCGATCAGCGCGACCAGGCGGTCGAGCGCCTCGGGCTCGATGCCGACGCTGGCGTTGTCGAGCATGCCGCGCAGCGCCGTCGCGACGTCCGGGTCGCGCAGCAGCCCGAGGTCGAAGGTCAATGCGCGTTCGAAGAAGGTCGAACCGGACGAGCGGATCCGCTCCGGCAGGGACGGGAGCCCGGCCAGGTAGACCGCCAGCGGGAGGTAGGCCCGCACCGCCTCGCCACGGGGGCCCGTGGTGCGGTCGTGACGGTTCTGCACGTCCGCGAGAGTGTGGCACAGCACCTCGAGCGCGCCCGATCCCGCGTTCTGGGCCTCGTCGATCGTCAGCAGCAGCAGCCGGCCTCGGTCGGCCGCGGCTCTGGCGGTGCGCTCCAGCAGCACCGCGAGCGAGGTGGCCAACGCGTCGAGATCGGCACGCTTGCGGGCGCCGGCGCTCGCGCCGAGGTCGAGCCGGACGCTGGAGGCGCTGACGGTCAGCCCGATCCGCCGTCGCAGGGTCTCGTCGATCGCATCGGTGACCGCCGCGGCGGTGGAGGCCGCGTGCAGGGTCCCGGCCAGCGCCGCCACCAGGTCCCCGACGACGCTCGGCCCGGTTCGCGCGGTGGCCTGGGCGACGAGGTCGCCGGCGTCCGCCGCTTCGTCCGCGAGCTGGGTCAGCAGGACGGTCTTGCCGACCCCGCGGTCGCCGGTGACGATGCGGGCCTGCTCGTAGGTGCGCGCACGCACGCGGGGGACCACCACCTCGTCGAAGTCGCGGAACTCCCGCTCGCGCCCGGCCCAGACCTGCGGGAGGACGCCGTAGCCCGGCGTGAAGGGGGACGTGGCGGGGGCACGCGACACGGGGCCTCGGAATGTTGGGAAGTTTCGGTCGCATGCAATCTTACGAATATTGCGGGCCGCGGGCAAGGAAGCGTGCCGGTTCCGGGGGGCGTCCGGTGCCCGGCACGGCGCCTAGTCGACGGCGCGGCGGTACGCCCGGACGGCGAGGTAGCTGAACACCAGGGTGATGCCGGCGATCCAGGCCAGCGACGTGAGGATCGCACCCGACACCGACGTCCCGGGCGGCAGCGCCCCCGGCCCGAGCATCAGGCCCCGCAGGGCGTTCGTGATCACCGTGATCGGCTGGTTGTCGGCGAACGCCTGGAGCCAGGACGGCATCGTCGCCGTCGGCAGGAACACCGACGATGCGAACACGAGCGGGAAGACCGGCAGGAACACCGCGGACTGGACGGCCTCCGGGGTCTTCACGTACAGCCCGATCGTGGCCATCATCCACGACAGGGCGTAGGAGAACAGCAGCCCGAGCAGCAGGCCCGCCAGGAAGCCGAGGAAGCTCGTCTGGTACCGGAACCCGATCCCGAACCCGACGACCATCATGAGGGAGACAACGGCCGCGTTGCGGGCGAGGTCCGCGAACGTCCGGCCGGTGAGCACGGCCGAGCGCGCCATCGGCAGCGACCGGAACCGGTCGATCACCCCCCGATCGAGGTCGTCGGCCAGGCCGATCGCGGTCTGGCCGGCGCCGAAGGTGGAGATCTGGATGATCAGGCCGGGCACGAGCCAGTTGATGTAGTTCCCGCCCGCTGCCGGCGGCAGCACCCCCTCGATCGCGCCGCCGAACACGAAGTTGAACAGCAGCAGGAACATGATCGGCTGCACGGTCGCGAACAGCAGCAGTTGTGGCAACCGCACGTTGCGCAGCAGGTTGCGGCGGGCGATCACGAGCGTGTCGGAGACCGCGGAGGCGACCGTGATGCGCGCGCGATCGGGCTCGTGCGTGCTGCCCTCGGACAACGGGGCGGTGGCGGCGCTCATGGCTCCTGCGGCTCCTGCTCGGTCAGGGCGTGCGTGGCGGCCTCGCCGGTCAACGCGAGGAACACGTCGTCGAGCGAGGGCTTGTGCAGGGCGAGGTCGTCCGGCTCGATCCCGACGGCGTCGAGCGCGCGGACCGCCTCGAGCAGGGTGCGCGACCCGTGGCGGGCCGGGATGCGCACGTGGCGTTCGCGGGGCAGGTAGGTCGCCTCCTCGCCGCTGACCCGGCGCAGGATCGCGACGGCCTCCTCGCGCCGATCGTCGGCGACCCGCAGCTGCAGCACGGCGCCGCCGACCGCGTCCTTGAGCTCGTCGGCGGTGCCCTCGCTGACGATCGTGCCCCGGTCGATCACGCCGATCCGGTGCGCCAACCGGTCGGCCTCGTCGAGGTACTGGGTGGTCAGCAGCACCGTCGTCCCGCTGCGGACCAGGTCCTCGATCAGCTCCCACAGCTCCATGCGGTTGCGCGGGTCGATGCCCGTCGTCGGCTCGTCGAGGAACATCACCTGCGGGCGGCCGACCAGCGACGCGGCGAGGTCGAGCCGCCGGCGCATCCCGCCGGAGTAGGTCCCGACCTGCCGGCCCGCGGCGTGGGTCAACCCGATGCGGGCGAGCACCTCGTCGCTCCGGCGGCGGGTCTCCGCGGCGGACAGGCCGTAGAGCCGGCCGACCATCTCCACGTTCTCCCGGCCGGTGAGGAACTCGTCGACCGCGGCGAACTGCCCCGCGAGACCGATCCGCGCCCGCGCGCCGGTCGGGTCGGCGACGACGTCCACGCCGGCCACCCGCACGGTGCCGCGGTCCGGTCGGAGCAGCGTCGCCAGCACCCGGATCAGGGTGGTCTTGCCCGCGCCGTTCGGGCCCAGCAGGCCGTAGATGATGCCGGGTTCGAACGCGAGCGAGACCCCGTCGAGCGCGCGGACCTGGCCGAAGCAGCGGACGACGTCGCGGACCTCGACGATCGGTTCGGAGGTGGGCATCAGGCCGGGTTCCCCGCGGGGAGGGCGGGGGCGCCGAGCACCACCTCGTGCTGGTGCGCCATCCGGCGGTCGACGACGTCCTTGCCGTAGGGCCGCAGGGCCAGCCCGGCCAGTTTGAGGTGCGCGAGGGCGAAGGGGATGCCGATGATGGTGATGGCGTTCAGCAGCGCGAACAGCACGTGACCCAGGGCGAGGAGCCAGCCGACGAGGACGAACCACACGACGTTGCCGACCGCGGAGCCAGCACCCGCACGGTGCTGCCGGACGACCACGCGCCCGAAGGGCCACAGCGTGTACCCGGCCAGCCGGAACGCCGGGACCACCAGCGGGATCGTGACGATCGGCAGCACCGCGATGAGCCCGGCGATGACGTACAGGATCGCCATCTCGATGCCGCCGAGCACCAGCCACAGCACGTTGCCGATCACCCGCACCGGTCGTCTCCTCGTGTCGACGTGCGGACGGTACCGCGACCGGTCCGGCGGGCCGCGAGCGACGCGTGCTCGCGCTCGCGACCATCGCGCTCCTGCTGCCGCTGACCGCCCGTCTGTACCGCGGCGGGGTCCTGCGCACCGGCAGCCGGGTGTCGTTCAAGGACGCGTGGGCGTCGTCGCGCGAGCGCGAGCAGGCGCCGGCGGCGACCTGACGGCTCGCTTCTCGCGCGGCAAGTGGTGTGAAGCAAGGCTTCCGCTAGGCTCCGCGGCTGCGCAACGGTGCGCGACCGGAGCTCTCCGGATCGTCCGCCGTGCGCGTGGACGACCGGCGGCTCCCCTCGACCCTCAAGGAGCTGTCGTGTCCGACCTCCCTCACCGCGACCTGCACGCCGTCGCGCTCGAGACCATCGACGCCGCCGCCGAGCTGCTCGGGCTCGAGCCCTGGCTCGCCGCCACCCTGCGCCGTCCCGAGCGCGCCGTCACCGTCGAGATCCCCTACCTCGCGGCCGACGGCACGGTCCGGTCCGTCCGGGGCTACCGCGTCCAGCACTCGACCGCGCGTGGCCCCGCGAAGGGCGGCATCCGGTTCCACCCGGACGTCACGATCGAGGAGGTCACCGGCCTCGCGACGCTGATGAGCATCAAGACCGCCCTGCTCGACCTGCCCCTCGGCGGCGGCAAGGGCGGGGTGACCGTCGATCCCCGTGGCATGACCGACGCCGAGGTGGAGGCGATCACGCGAGGCTACGCCCGGGCGATCGCCGGGGTGATCGGTCCCGACGTCGACGTGCCGGCCCCGGACGTCAACACCGGCACCCGCCACATGGACTGGATCGCCGACGAGTACGGCCACCTCGTCGGCTCGCCGACCCCGGCGGTCGTCACCGGCAAGTCCCTGGCCGCCGGCGGCTCGCTCGGCCGCGACACGGCGACCGCCGCGGGGTGCCGCACGGTCACCCTGCGGGCCGCCAAGCAGCTCGGGCTGGCCGCGGACGCGCGCGTCGCGATCCAGGGCTTCGGCAACGCGGGGGCCCACCTCGCGCGGATGCTCGCCGCGGACGGGCTGCGGGTCGTCGCGGTGTCCGACAGCCGGGGTGGCGTCCACCGCCCCGACGGGCTCGACCTGGCCGCGGTCGCGGAGGCGAAGCGGGTGCACGGATCGGTCACCGCCTTCCCCGACGCCGACGTGGTCACCAACGAGGAACTGCTGGCGGTCGACTGCGAGATCCTCGTGCCTGCAGCGCTCGAGGGCGCGATCGCCGAGCGCGAGGCGACGAAGGTGCGCGCTCGGCTCGTCGCCGAGGCGGCCAACGGCCCGTGCACGCCCGAGGCGGACCTGGTGCTCGCGGAGCGTGACGTCGTGGTGCTGCCCGACGTACTCGCCAGCGCCGGCGGGGTGACGGTCTCCTGCTTCGAGTGGCAGCAGAACCGCGACGGCTCGACCTGGTCGGAAGCCCGCGTGGCGGCGGAGCTCGACCGACGCATGCAGGGGGCGTTCGACGCGTTGTGGGACTACGCGGCCGCGCAGCGCCTACCGTTGCGCCTGGCGGCCGTGGCGCTGGGGGTCCAGCGGGTCGCCGAGGCCACCCGGCAGCGGCACGCCGCACCGACGGCCGCACCACTCGCGAGCTGACGTCGGACCGGAGGAGGGCAGGTGGTAGGACCCGCCGACCCGCCCTCCTCCCCGGACGCCCCTGTGCCGAGCACCGGGACCACGACGGAGCGGTCCCGGGCGTGGCGCACCCCGGCCGAGGTGCCGCCGACGACCGGGATCGCCGCGCTCGACGCGCTGATCGACGGACCGCGCATCAGCGACAACCTCGTCATCCTGGCGACCTCCGACGCGCCGCTCAGGCAGCTCGTCGCGACCTTCGTCGCGGCGAACACGCCCGTGCGTCCGGTGGTCGTCGCACGCACCGACGGTGCCCCGCGGCCCCCTGCCACCGAGCACCTGGACTGGCGTGCGGTGCCCTCGGGCGGGGACGCGGCCGCCGCGCTGTGGCGGGTCGACGACCGGCTCGGGGCGGGCGCCGCCTACGTCGTCGACTCGCTCAGCGGGCTGGCGGCCCGGCTGGGGGACCCCGCGGCGATCGAGTTGTTCCTCGCGACCTGTCCCCGGCTGTACCTGCGCCGGTCGATCGCGCTGTGGCCGGTCCGCGCCGACCAGCATCCGCCCGCGGTGATCGGGCGGCTCGCCGCGATCACCCAGGTGGTGCTCCACCTCACCGAGGTGTCCGAGGGCTGGCAGGTCGAGGTGCAGCAGGCCGCCGGTCGGGCCGACACCACCGTCGGCCGGCGGGTGCTCCTGCGCGAGGGTCCGGCCGGGCTCGAGCCGGTCGGACCCGTGACCTCCGGCCGTGAACGGCTCGGCGCGACGATCCGGGCACAACGCTCGATGCGGGGTCTGTCCCAGGCCGAGGTGGCCCGGCGGATCGGCATCTCCGCGTCGGCGTTGTCGCAGGTCGAACGGGGCGTGCGCGGCCTGTCCGGGGAGTCGCTCATGCGGGTGTGGGAGGCGCTCGACGTGCCGTTCGGGCCGACGGACACGCGGCTGCTCGGCTACCGGGTCGCCCGTCGGGCCGGGCAGGCGACCGACCGCTCCAGCGCTGGGGTCACGACCCGCACCCTGCTCGACGACCCCGCGCTCGGCGGCGTCCACCGGGTGACCCTCGCGCCGCGCGCCACCGGCCGCGGCTTCGCCACCAAGGGCGAGGAGGTGGTCGTCGTCCTCGATGGGGTGGTGGACCTCGAGGTCGGCGGGCAGCCCGTCACCCTGCAGGCCGGGGACACGCTGGTCGCCACGGACGCGACCGTCGGGGCAGTCAGCAACCCGGCGGAGGTGCCCGCCGAGCTGCTGTGGATGGTGCAGAAACGAAGGACCCGCCGAGGCGCCTGACCGGGTACCGTGAAGCTTGGCTTCACGAGCGCCCGCACGCGTCCGTGACGCCGGGCGCCTGCGGCTGCAGGCCGTCCAGGGAGGGAGAAGGCGTTGTCCACCACGATCGTGTCTCCGGTGGTCCCCAGGGAGACGGACGTCCACCCCGAGCCCGTCATCCTCACCGAGCAGGGACAGGCCTGGCTGCGTGCGCGCATGTCCGAGCACATCGACGAGCTCGCGGCCGTCGCCACCCGCCTCAGCGAGCACGTCGAAGCGGTCGCGAGGGCGGGCGACGACGCGGCGCAGCAGCCGGATCCGCCGCACATCGCGGCCGACCGGGAACGCTACGTCGAGCTCCTGCAACAGCTCGGCGAGCTCACGTCCGCGCTGCGTGAGGCCGTCTCGGTCGCCGACGTCGCGGAGGACCCGTCGATCGTCGAGCTCGGCGACGAGGTCGAGGTCGAGCTGCCTGACGGCTCCCTGCGGGCATGCTGCATCGTCCACCCGCTCGAGGCGCCGATGGCGGCCGAGCGGATCTCCGTGGCCTCGCCGCTCGCGCGGGCCGTGCTCGGTCGCCGGCCGGGCGAACGGACCACGGTCGCCGAACCCGCCGGCGTCTACGGGGTCCGCATCGTCTCGCGGCGCCGCCTGCGCTGAACGTGCGGAGCTGAACCGTCCGCGCCTGACCGTCCGCGCGTCTGCAGCGTCACGCCTGACCCTTGGCGCCGCTCACGTCCGGGCCGGCCGGGTTGGGCCGGGTTGGGCCGGGTTGGGCCGGGCCCGACCGGACGCGGCATCCGCGTGGCCCCGGCGACCGGACGACGCGCCACCCGCGAGCGTGTGCCTCAGTCGAGCGCTTCCTCCAGCCGGTCGACGAGCAGGTCCACCTCGTCACGCGTGATCACCAGCGGCGGCGCGAGCCGCACGGTGGTCTCGTGGGTGTCCTTCGCCAGCACACCGAGGTCGAGCAGGCGCTCGCACACGCCGCGCGCGGGCAGGCCGGGGACCAGTTGCACACCGGCCCACAGGCCGACGACGCGGGCCTGCTCGACCCGCTCGTCGCGGGCGACGAGGTCGTCCAGCCGAACCTTCAGGTGGGCGCCGAGCTCACGGCTGCGCGCCTGGAACTCCCCGGTCTCGAGCAACGCCACGACCGCGCTGCCGACGGCGCAGGCGAGCGGGTTGCCGCCGAAGGTGGAGCCGTGCGACCCGGGGGTGAACACGCTCATCAGCTCGTGGTCGGCCGCGATCGCGGAGACCGGGATCACCCCGCCGCCGAGCGCCTTGCCGAGGATGTAGACGTCGGGGACGACGTCCTCGAGCTCGCAGGCGAAGGTCGTCCCGGTCCGTCCGAGGCCTGACTGGATCTCGTCGGCGAGCAGGAGCACGTCGTGGTCGCGGGTGATGCGCCGGACGCAGCCGAGGTAGCCCTCCGGGGGGACGATGACGCCGGCCTCGCCCTGGATCGGCTCGATCAGGACCGCGACCGTCGTCTCGTCGATCGCGGCCTCCAGCGCGGCGGCGTCCCCGAACGGCACGGTCCGGAAGCCGGGCGCGAACGGCCCGAAGTCGTCCCGGGCGGTCGGGTCGGTCGAGAACCCGACGATGGTGGTGGTCCGGCCGTGGAAGTTGCTGTCGGCGACGATGATGGTGGCCTGGTCGGCCGGGACGCCCTTCACGCGGTAGCCCCAGCGCCGCGCCAGCTTGATCGCGGTCTCGACCGCCTCCGCGCCGGTGTTCATCGGCAGCACCGCGTCCATCCCGGTCAGCCGGGCGAGGTCCGCGCAGAACGGTGCGAAGCGGTCGTGGTGGAAGGCGCGGCTGGTGAGCGTGACCCGCTCGAGCTGCTCGTGGACCGCGGCGATCAGCGCGGGGTGACGGTGCCCGAAGTTGAGCGCGGAGTAGGCGGCCAGGGCGTCGAGGTAGCGGCGGCCGTCGACGTCGGTGACCCAGGCGCCTTCCGCCTGCGCAACGACCACCGGCAGGGGGTGGTAGTTGTGCGCGGCGTGCTGGTGCAGGTCGTCGAGGGTCGACGCGGTCATCGTCGGGTCTCCTGGAGGTCGGTGAGCTCGCCGCGGGAACGTACGCTGTCCTCGCGGGGGCGTCCATGTGGTTGTGTTGCAGGCGGGGAGGCGATCCGTTGCGTCTCGATGACACCGACCGTCGCATCGTTGCATGGTTGTCGGAGGACGGCCGCGCGAGCTACCGGGAGATCGGCGCCGCGGTCGGCCTCTCCGCGCCCGCGGTGAAGCGCCGCGTCGACCGCCTCCGTGCCGCCGGGGTGATCGAGGGCTTCGCCGCCGTCGTCGACCCCGGCGCCCTCGGGTGGGGCACGGAGGCGTTCGTCGAGGTGTTCTGCGTCGGGCGCACCCCCCCGGCGCGACTCGCCGTGGCGCTTGCGCGGCTGCCGGAGGTGATCGGCGCCTACACGGTCACCGGAGAGGCGGATGCGCTCGTCCACGTGCGGGTGAGCGACACGTCGCATCTCGAACGCACCCTGGAGGCCCTGTCGGACGAGCCGTTCGTCGCGCGGACCCGGTCGGTGATCGTGCTGTCGCGGCTGCTGGAGCGCCAGGTGCCCGGCCCGCCCGCCCCCTGAGCGACGGCGGGTCGACCGTCACGCAGGGGTCGGGCCCGTCAGGCGCGATCGGGCCACCCGGCGGGGATCGGGGTGCGGTCGGCGCCGATCTCCACGAGGTAGGCGTTGAAGCTGGTCCGCCACGCCTCGAAGGCGGTCGCCTGCAGCCGGTGCAACGCCGCTGCAGGCAACGCCCCGACCTCCGGATAGCGGCGCCCGATCGCGCGTGCCACCGCCACCGACGCGACGCAGTCCGCACCCGCCCGGTGGGCGCCGTCGAGCGTCACCCCGTAGACCGCGCAGGTCGCGGTCAGCGTGCGCTTGCCTTCCCGGTAGCGGTCGCAGTGCCGGTCGAGCACGAGCGGGTCGATCAGGTGGCACGTCGGCGGCCGCTGCCCCGGACCGAGCCGGCGCACCTCCGCGGCGAGCAGCGGCCAGTCGTAGCAGGCGTTGTAGATCACCACCGGGATGCCGTCGGCGGCGAGCGCCGCGAGCGCTCGGCACAGGCGGCGCACCACCGTCGCGGTGTCCGGCGCCCGTGCGGCCTCCAGCCGCTGGCGGGTGATGCCGTGGACCGCGGTCGCCGCCGCGGGGATCGTCACCTCCGGGCCGGGGTCGACCAGGGTGTCCACCAGCGGTCGGGCGGCGGCACCGGGGACGTCGAGGTGGAGCGCGACCTCGAGGATGCGGGCCCGGGCCGGGTCGACCCCGGTGGTCTCCAGGTCGAAGGACGCGAGCGGTCCGTCGTACCAGGCGGACGGGTGCATCGGTGCGGGACCGGCGACCTCCCACAGGTCCAGGGCCGTCTGGGTGGCGAGCATGGGTGGCCTCGGGGGTCGTGGCTGGCGTCACCCCGACCATGCCACACGCCCGTGACGTCACCGTGGAGGTGCCCCCGGGAGCCGGTCGCGCCCGGCGAGGCGCCGGCGCTACGGTGCCCACGATGGAGCCCCCCGAGACGATCCGACCTGCCTGGCCACGACTGGCGGCCTACGTGGGGGTGTCCGCGCTCCACCTGGTCTTCCTCGCCGCCGGTCCCGGCTGGGCGGCGATGGCGACCAAGCCGCTGCTGCTGCCGTTGCTGTTCGCATGGTTCGTGCGGGCGACCCCCCGCGGGTGGTGGCGCGCGACGATCGGTACCGGGCTGTTGCTCAGCTTCTTCGGCGACGTCGCGCTGATGGGCCCGCGCGACCCCTGGTTCCTCGTCGGCCTGGGTGCGTTCCTCGTCGCCCAGGTGGCGTACGCCATCGGGTTCTCCCGCGACCTGCGCCGCAGCGTCGTCCGCCGCCGCCCCCTGCTCGTCCTGCCCTACCTCGCCCTCGTGGTGGCGCTGGTGGTGTGGCTGGCCCCCGACCTCGGCGACCTGCTGGTCCCCGTGGCCGTCTACGCGGTCGCGATCGGGGTCATGGCGGTGCTCGCCACCGGCGTGTCGCCGGCCGTGGCGGTCGGCGCGCTGTTGTTCGTCGCTTCCGACGCCCTGCTCGCGGCGACGTCCCTGGCCGGTCGGCTCGTCCTGCCGATGTCGGGGCTGTGGGTGATGAGCACCTACCTCGCCGGGCAGGGGCTGATCGCGGTCGGGGTGGCCGCCCGGGCACGGGCCGCGACGTCCGTCGCGCCGGCGGAGGGGACCGTCTAGCGTCCGGTCGTCGGGAGGGACGTTCGGCGGGAGGACGGCCACCATGGACGCGCACCGTGAGGAGTGGGGGTCGCGGCTGGGTTTCCTGCTCGCCGCCGTCGGTTCGGCGGTCGGGCTCGGCAACATCTGGCGGTTCCCGTACGTCGCCTGGGAGAACGGCGGCGGGGCGTTCTTCATCCCGTACCTGTTCGCGCTGTTGACCGCCGGTGTCCCGCTGCTGGTGCTCGAGTACTCGATCGGTCACCGGTTCCGTGGCTCCGCCCCGTTGTCGCTGCGGCGGCTCGATCGGCGCGCGGAGTGGATCGGGTGGTGGCAGGTCGTCGTCTGCTTCGTGATCGCGAGCTACTACGCCGTGATCGTCGCGTGGGCGGCCGCCTACACCTGGTTCAGCGTGGGGACCGCCTGGAACGACGACCCCAACGGGTTCTTCTTCGGCGACTACC
>SLMP01000047.1 GCA_007133465.1 Nitriliruptoraceae bacterium
AACGTGCAGGAACAGGGCGTCGACGAACCGGACCACGTCAAGACCGACGGCCGCACCCTGTACGTCGTGACCGAGGGGCAGCTCAACGTCCTCGACGTCACCGGTGACACGCCGGAGCTGCTCACGACGGTGCCGCTGCGCGACGCCTGGGACGCCCAGCTGCTGCTCGACGGCGACCGGCTGCTCGTGACCTCGAGCGCCTACGGTGCGATCCCGTTCGAGGGCGAGCGGATCGCGGGCGACGTGCTGCCGATCCCGGGCTGGGGCGGGGCGACCTCGGTGACCCTGCTCGACGTCAGCGACCCGAGCGACCCCGTCGCGGTCGAGCGGCTGACGGTCGACGGGGCGACCCTGTCGTCCCGACTGGTCGACGGGGTGGCGAGGGTCGTGGTCCGCACCGAGCAGGGCAACCTGCCCTGGGAGTACCCGCAGGGCTCGGGCATCCGCGCGGAGCGCACCGCCCTCGAAGCCAACCGCGAGGTGATCCGCAACTCGGTCGCCGAGGACTGGATCCCCTGGTTCGTCCACGAGACCGCCGACGGCGCCGAGACCGAAGGCCCCCTGCTCGGCTGCGACCGCATCACCCACCCCCGTGACTTCGCCGGCCTCGGCGTGCTGACCGTGCTGACCGTCGACCTCGAGGGGGGCGAGCTCGTCCCCGGGCCCGAGGCGCTCGGCGTGCTCGCCGGCGGCGACACCGTCCACGCGTCGCGCGAGGCGCTGTACGTCGCGACCACGCAGTGGGTCGACTGGGAGGGGATGTCGGAGCGCGCCCGGAACCGGCGGGTCGACGAGGTGACCACGGAGATCCACGCGTTCGACATCTCCGACCCGCGCACGGTCGGCTACCTCGGTGCTGGTGTGGTGCCGGGGACGCTGCTCAGCCAGTGGGCGATGTCCGAGTACGAGGGTGTGCTGCGGGTGGCCTCGACGATCGGTGACCCGTGGGGGTGGGGAGGAGGATCGCGGCCCTCCGAGAGCGCGGTGACCACGCTGGCGCTGGAGGACGACGCGCTCGTCAAGCTCGGTCAGGTCACCGGGCTCGGCGTGACCGAACGCATCTACGCGGTCCGCTTCATCGGCGACGTCGGCTACGTGGTGACCTTCCGCGAGACCGACCCGCTCTACACCCTCGACCTGTCCGACCCGAGCGACCCGACGGTGGTCGGCGAGCTCAAGATCATGGGCTACTCGGCCTACCTGCACCCCATGGGCGACGACCTGCTGCTCGGGGTCGGGCAGGACGCCGACCTCCAGGGACGCACGATGGGTACGCAGCTGTCGCTGTTCGACGTCAGCGACCTGTCCGACCCGCGCCGCATCGACCAGGTCACCCTCGCCGATGGCTCCAGCGAGGTGGAGTACGACCACCGTGCCTTCCTGCACTGGCCGGCGACCGGGCTGACCGTGGTGCCCTACAGCCGCTGGCGCTGGGACGAGGAGACCGGCAACGAGGACGTCCAGATGGGTGCGGTCGCCTTCACCGCGACCCGCGACGACGGGCTGGAACGGCTCGGCCTGTTGAGCCACCGCGACTGGATGGAGCAGGCGTGGGTGGAGCAGTACGGCGAGGACTGGCTCGAGGAGTTCGCCCCGTACGAGTCCGAGGACTGGCTCGAGGACACCGAGGAAGCGCCGGCCGACGATGGAACGGACGCGTCCGCTGATGACGAGGCAGTCGACGACGCTGACGACGTCGCGGACGGATGGACCGACGACGGCGAGGTGGCGTTCGACGAGCCCGACGGGTGGTCGGCCGAGACCGGACGCTGGTGGGACTGGAACTACCGGACGCAGCTGCGACGCTCGGTCGTGATCGGCGACCGGTTGCTGACCATCTCCGACCTGGGCATCGCCAGCCACGACCTGGAGACGCTCGAGGACCTCGGCTGGGCGGCGTTCGACCGCTGAGCCGAACGACCGGCCCGACGGCGACACGGGGTCGCGGACCCGAGGGGGATCGACGTGAGGCGCGCGGTCGCGGAGCGTCGGTTCGAGCGGCGTAGGCTCGGCCGTCCATGTCCTCGTCACCCCACCCCGCTGCGGACGCGCCCACGTCCGATCCCCGGCCGCCGATCGTGCGGCTGTGGCGCTATGCCGACGGCCACCGTGGCCGCGCGGTCGTCGCCGCGATCATGTCCGTGCTCAACACGACGTTCGACATCGCGCCGCCGTTCCTGATCGGCATCGCCGTCGACATCGTGGTGGTGGGGGAGACCTCGTTCGTCGCCCGGATGTCCGGCGTCACCGACCTGCGCGGCCAGCTCGTCGTGCTGGCCGGCCTCACGGTCGTCGTCTGGGTGCTCGAGTCCCTGACCGAGTACGTCGCGGAGATCCTGTGGCGCAACCTCGCGCAGACGATCGAGCACGAGGCCCGGCTCGACGCCTACGCGCACGTGCAGGCGATGGACCTGGCCTCGTTCGAGGACCGCTCGACCGGCGGGTTGCTCGCCGTGCTCAACGACGACGTCAACCAGTTGGAGCGCTTCCTCGACAAGGGGGCGTTCGAGCTGATCCACGTCGCCACCTCGGTGGTGTTGATCGGCGCGACCTACCTGGTGCTGTCCCCGTCGATCGGGGTGCTCGCGTTCCTGCCGGTGCCGCTGGTGCTGTGGGGGACGCTGCGGTTCCAGCGGCGGCTGGCGCCCCGGTACGCGATCGTCCGCGAGCGGGTCGCCGACCTCAGCGGCACGCTCGCGAACAACCTGTCCGGCATCGCGACGATCAAGGCGTTCGGGGCGGAGGGGCGGGAGCTCGAGCGGGTGCGGGCCGACTCGCAGGCCTACCGGGAGGCCAACCGCGACGCGATCCGGCTGTCCAGCGCGTTCGTGCCGCTGATCCGGCTGGCGATCCTGGCCGGGTTCACCGCGATCCTGGTGCTCGGCGGGATCCAGGCGATCGAGGGCCGCATCGAGGTCGGCGTCTACAGCGTGATGGTGTTCATCGTCCAGCGGCTGCTGTGGCCGCTCACGCGGCTCGGTGAGACGTTCGACCTCTACCAGCGGGCGATGGCCTCGACCAGGCGGGTGCTCGACCTGCTGGAGGAGCCGATCGCGCTGACCGATGGCAACGTGCCGCTGCCGTCGCCACGGGGGGAGGTGCACTTCGAGGAGGTGCGGTTCCGTTACCGCACCGGCGAGGAGGTGCTGCGCGGCGTCGACCTGCACCTGCCCGCCGGCGACACCCACGCGATCGTCGGCGCGACCGGTGCCGGGAAGTCGACGGTGGCGAAGCTGCTGCTGCGGCTGGAGGACGTCACCGGCGGGCGCGTGCTCGTCGACGGGCACGACGTGCGTGACCTCGTCACCGCGGACCTGCGGGCCGCGTGCGCGCTGGTCAGCCAGGACGTCTTCCTGTTCCACGGCTCGGTCCGCGACAACCTCGTCTACGGCCGACCGGACGCCACGGACGCGCAGATGGAGGCCGCTGCGCGGGTCGCGGAGGCGCACGACTTCGTGGCGGCGATGCCGGAGGGCTACGACACGGTGGTGGGGGAGCGGGGCCAGAAGCTGTCGGGCGGGCAGCGCCAGCGCCTGTCGATCGCCCGCGCGCTGCTGGCCGACCCGGCGATCCTGGTGCTGGACGAGGCGACCTCGGCGGTCGACAACGAGACCGAGGCGGCGATCCAGCGCTCGCTCGCGCGGGTCACCCACACCCGCACGACGCTGGTGATCGCGCACCGGCTGTCGACGATCCGGCACGCCGACCGGATCCACGTGCTCGACACCGGCGAGGTGGTGGAGGCCGGCACGCACGAGGAGTTGCTCGCGCTCGGGGGCAGGTACGCGGCGCTGTGGCGGGTCCAGACGGGCGACGCCGCGGAGGTCGGCGGACGCACCTGACCGGTGGCGTCCGCCGCGGCTCCTGGCGAGGTGGTACTCGCCCGATCCCCGCCGACCCCTCGTCAGGTCGCCGAGGTTCTGACATAGTGGGTGCAGCGGGAACGCTGGGGGGGCGATGGCAGGTCGTGAGTACCTGAACTTCAACCTCGAGCTGGCAGCACGCGGTGAGGGGTACAGCGCCCGCGTTCGCGCGTCGCCGGTCGGCGAGGCCCGCGGGACGTTCAGCTTGCCGTTCACCCCGGAGGGGTTGGAGAACGTGGTGCTGCGGCTCGGCCGCTCGCGCACCACGGTGCGACGCATCGCATCCCGCCAGGACGAGCTGGTCAAGGGCTTCGGCAGCAGCCTCTACGACGCCGTCTTCGGGGGCGAGGTCGGCACCAGCCTCCGGCGGAGCATCGACGAGGCGGCCCGACAGGGCAAGGGCCTGCGGATCCGTCTGCAGCTCGAGGACGCGCCAGAGCTCGGCGACGTGCCGTGGGAGCTGCTCTTCGTCCCGGGGTTGTCACGCCACCTGGTGCTGTCCTCCTCGACGCCCCTGGTGCGCTATCTCGGCCTGCCTGGCACTCCTCGGGCGTTGCGGGTCGACGGGCCGATCCGGGTGCTGCTCGTCGTCGCGGCGCCGACCGACGTGGTGAGCCTCGACACGGCGCACGAGGTGGCGCTGATCGAGGAGGCAACTGCTGACCTGCGGCAGGCGGGGGTCATCGCGCTCGACAGCCTGGCGGGGGCGACCTTGCGGGAGCTGCAGCGGCGGTTGCGGCGGGGCGAGTACCACGTGCTGCACTTCATCGGTCACGGCGGGTTCGACGAGCGGATCGGCGAGGGCGTCCTTGCGTTCGAAGACGACGACGGTCACAGCCAACTCGTGCCGACCAGCCACCTCGGCACGATCCTCGCCGATCACGCCACCTTGCGGCTGGCAGTCCTCAACGCCTGCGAGGGCGCGCGAACGTCCGCCACCGACCCGTTCGCCGGGATCGCGCCGGGCTTGATCCGGCGGGGGATCCCCGCCGTGATCGCCATGCAGTTCGAAGTGACCGATACCGCGGCAGCGATCTTCGGCCACGAGTTCTACCTCGCACTGGCCGACGGCTGCCCGGTCGATCAGGCGGCCGCCGAGGCCCGCAAGGCCATGTACGCGTCTGACTGCGACGTGGAGTGGGCCACGCCGGTGCTCTACCTGCGGGCGTCCGACGGCCGCATCTTCGACACCTCGAGCATCGACCGCAGCGGCCTCGAACGACCAGCGTTCCTCGGCGCGGCGCCGGTGAACACGGGCGACCTGATCAAGCCGGCCGGACGTCCGGCCCCTGCTGCCGAGCCGGAACCGGCGGCTCCAGCAGCGGTGCACGAGGCGACGCCCGTCGCGCCTCCGCCGGCAACCATCCCCGTCGCTGCAACAGCGCAGCCGCCCCCATCGGCGCCGGAGGGATCCACGAAGGACGCCCTCCCGCCCGCTCGGAAGCCGGTGGAACCCCAACCGGACGAAGACGACGAGGCGGCGGTCAGCCCGTGGGCACTCCGGTTCCCGATCCACGTGGACGAACCCACGGCGGAGCCCTCGAGGGCTGGCGGTCGAGGGCGCACGCCGGCGCCAGGTCGGGGCAGCAGCGCCCCGACCTCGTCCACAACTCGCTCCGCGATACCTGACTCGGCCCGAGGAGGGACGGCAGGGAAGCGGGGGGACACAAGCGACGTCTGGGAAGGGTGGGCGACCGCAGGTTCGTCGCCGCCGACGGGGGAGGGAGATCGCTCAACCGATGAGTACCCGTCCACGTCGTCGTCCGGCGGAGGCCGCTGGCTGTTGGTGCTGCTGCTGTTGTTGGCCGTTGGGTTCGTGGCGTGGCTGGCCCTCAGTGGCGACGACGGGGATGACGTGACCGAACCGCCGGATGGAACGGGCGCCACCGAGCAGGCCCGAACGGAGAGCGGCACGGACCAGGGCAGCACGGAGGGCGGCAGCACGACGGAGAGCGGCACGGACCAGCGCAGCACGGAGGGCGGCAGCACGACGGAGAGCGGCACGGAAGGAGGCACGGAAGGAGGCACGGACATCGATGAGCTCACGGAGTTCCGTGAAGGGTGTCGCGACGGCACGCTCGATGACTGCGAGACTTTGGTGGAGGACGCGGAGCCCGGATCGGTCGACCACAGCGCAGCGCTCAACTGGGCGTTTCGACTCTGTCCTGACCGCAGGGTCCGAGCCTGCGACTTCGTGCTGAGTGAGGCCGAGCCGGACGATGAGATTCGGCTGCGTGCGTTCGAACGACTCGTCACGAGTTGCCCCGTCCGTGACCTCGCTGACTGCCGAGCCACCCTGGAGACCCACGACCCCGGCGGGCTGCAGGTTCCCGAATGGCTTCCCGGCGTGCTCGCTGCGTGTCAAGCTGGCAGCGCCGACGATTGCGAACGGGTGAAGGAGTTCGGCGACGGCCAACTTGTAGAGCAGGCCAGTGACAAGCTCGACGAGATGGGGGTCGCGGACCGGTGACACCGGACGTTGGTTCCTACATGGGTGGCGCAGTGCGAGACGTGAGGGGCATATGACCGGTTCCCGAGCCGACAGCGATTCGGAGCGACCGCGCTCGTCGAGCATCCTCCGCGACGCCGTCGCGCTGTCCATGCGGCTCGACGTCGCCGCCGCCGTCGCCCGACTCGAGCCGTTCGACCCTGGCGACCCCGTGGTCGTGGTTCACGACGCGGACGTCGAGCCCCACTACTTCGTCTACGAGGTCCGCCAGCTTCGTGCTTTGGCCGAGCGCCTCGCGAAGGACCAGGAACTCGACCAGGTCAGGCTCAACAGCTGCCTCGACGTCCAGGCGTGGCTCGCCGATCCAACCGTGCAACTCGCGGACGGACCTCCGTCGGCCGAGACCCGCGCCGTCGTGCTCGACGGGACCCGCGTGGTCGGCGTGGCCGAGCCTTGCCGCCGCACGACCCGCAGCGCCGCCGGCTACTGGGCTCCGAGCGGAGGTAAGGCGGGCGGAGGCGCGGTCGGTGCTGGCTTGGACGCGAGAGCCGGAGCGGTGACGGCCCGTTCGGTCCAGCCAGCGGATGTAGGCGCGGCCGCTTCCCAGGAGGAGCGACGCTCCATCGCCTACCCGCTCACCGGCTCGCCAGCAGCGGTGGTGGCGGGCGAACCCTTCGAGTTGACGGTCGGGCTCGCCGACGCCGCCCCAGACGCGGGGTCCGCACCGATCGGCCTGCCCACCGGACCGCGTTCGTTCGATCTCGTCGTGCAGGTGATCGCCCCCGACTTCACCGCACCGAAGGGCGTGCGACGCTTCCTGCACGTCGACCTCACGGGGGGTTTCGACGCCGCCGAGGCCGTGTTCAAACTCGCCGCCGGCCCCGTCGAACGACGGCGACACCGCACCCTCGAGGTGGAGTTCTCGTACGAGGGTGTGCCGCTCGGCCGTGCCTGGCGGGACATCGAGGTGGTGCCCGCAGGGACGGAGGCCGCGGCGGTTCGCCCCACCGGATCGGGCACCACGACGCTCCACGACCCGGACGTGACTCGGCCTCCTGACCTGACGGTGACCGTGACCGAGGGTGGGGACGACGGCCACCTGGTGTGGCTGTTCACGACCCCCCACGACGTCGAGCTGCCGACCGACCACCAGGTGCAGGTGAGCCTCGGCCGCGACAACGCGCGCTCCTTCGCGCAGCGTGTGCTGCGCGACGTCCCCCGGCGCGAGGGCACGGCGCTGATCGTCGACGTCGTGCGCGGTGCGGCGCGGCAGATCGCCAGCGCGATGCCCGCGGAGTTCTTCACCGTGCTGGAGTCCGTGTGGCGGGTCGTCCAGCCCCTGGGACGTCGACCGACGCTGCTGCTCACCAGTTCCGACGCGTACGTGCCGTGGGAGCTCGCGTCGCTCGAGGCCGACTGGCTCGATCCCGCGTTGCTCGACCCGGCAGCGCCCCCGCTCCTCGGCGCCCAGGTGGTCGTGGGTCGCTGGCTCTCGCCGCTCCCGCGCACGCCTCGCGGTGGGGAGCGGCCCGTCCAGCCACCCCAATCCGAGGTGACCGTGCACGAGTTGGTGGTCGTGGTCGGCGACTACCTCGACAGCGTGGGGATGCGCGACCTACCGGAGGCGCGAGCTGAGGGCAAGGCCCTGCTGGCGCGCCACGGCGGCGTTGCCCTGACCGCCACCGAGGAGCAGATGGCTCAGCTGCTCAACGATCGTGTGGAACGCCACGGTGAGCCGGTCCAGGTGCAAGCCGTCCACTTCGCCTGCCATGGGGTCGTCGACCTCGACAACCCGGCCTACAACGGCATCGTGTTGAACGACGACCGCCAGCGGCTCGATGCCATGACGCTCAGCGGCAACCTCGTCGGCCGCAGCAGCGAGCCGTTCGCGTTCGTCAACGCCTGCCAGCTCGGCACCTGCGAGGAGGGTCTGGTCGGCAACCTCGGCTTCGCGGGTGCCTTCATCAACGAGGGGTTCCGCGGCTTCCTCGCCCCGTTGTGGGCAGTCGACGACGAGGTAGCACGACACCTCGCCGAGGAGTTCTACCAACGCACGATGGAGGAAGGCGAAGGGGTCGGCGAGGTGCTGCGCAGCCTGCGGTGCCGCTTCGACATGGCTGCTGAGCAGTCACCACCCGCGTCGACCTACCTCGCCTACACCTTCTACGGCCACCCCGAGCTGGCGCTCACGAGGGCGTGAGGAGGACACCGTGGTCACGCTCGATGGCAGCGGCAGTCCGGTCACCGTGGAACCCGGCTACGTGGTGCAGGCGCCGGGCCTGATCGGTCAGGCGACGATCGCACCGCCGCGCGGCCCGACGGCGCGGGGGGGTGGGCCGGAGGAAGCGACCATCGCGCTCGACGACGCGCTCGCTGCGGCGGGATTGCGGGAGGCGCGCACGATCGTGCTGGACGTCCGGGAGCAACCCGCCGCGGCGCCGAGCACCGTCCGGACCCGGAGCACGGGCGAGGAGGGGTTGGTCCTCGAGACCCCGGACCTCGGGCCGGACCGGGGGCAGGTCGTCCTCGCGATCGACGAGGACGGGGTCATGACCTGGACCCATCCGGAGCCGTCCGATGGGCAGGCGGTGCGGCGGGGGACCGGGAGCACCCGGTTCGTGGTCCGGCGCCACGTCCCCGCACCCACCGTGGAGGCTGCCACGACCCGCGGCCTGGCACGGGCGGTCGGCCACAAGCTCCTCAAGGTGCTGGTCTACCGGCTCACCGACCCGGTGCTCGGTGCGGTCAGCGCGTCGTTCGCGGCCGCCTGGGAACGGCGGTATCGGCCCTACGGCTTCCGGACCTTCCTGCCGGACGAGCACCGGTCGCCCCCGACGGCGGCGCTCGACGCCGCGGCGCTGCGCTCCCTGACCGACGGCCCGACCCTGCTGTTCCTGCACGGCACGTTCAGCACCGCTCACGCCGCGTTCGGCGGGTTGACGGGCGAGACCCTGGCGGCGCTCCACGACGTCTACCAGGGTCGGATCCTCGCCTTCGACCACCCGACCCTGTCGGTGACGCCGGAAAGCAACGTCGAGCGGCTGCTCGAGGCGCTGGCAGTGGGGCGTGAGCTCCAGCTGGACGTTGTCACCCACAGCCGCGGCGGGCTCGTCGGGCGCGTGCTCGCCGGGGCGCTCGGCTCAAGCGACGGGGTCCACGTCCGCCGCTTGGTGTTCGGTGCCACCCCGAACCTCGGGACGGCGCTGACCGACGCCGACCACCTCGTCCACTACCTCGACCGTATGACCACCCTGCTCAACCTTGTGCCGCCGGGGCCGGCGTCGGCGGTGACCGCAACCCTCGAGGCGATCGTCACCGTGGTCAAGGTCGTGGGGCGCGCCGGGCTCACCGGACTGGACGGGCTCGCAGCCATGCAGCCAGGCGGGCCGCTGATCCAGCGGCTCAACACGGCGTCGGTGGGTGGGCCGGAGCAGAGCTTCGCGCTCGCGGCGGACTTCACCCCGGCCGGTGGGCTGCGTTCGTTGTTGACCACGGGTGTGGTCGGGGCGGCGGCCGACCGGGTGTTCGGAGAGCCGAACGACGTGGTGGTCCCGACGGCAGGCGTCTACGACGCGACCGGACCAGGGTTCCCGGTCGACGCCGCGCGCCGGGTCAAGTTCGACGGTGCCGGGGTCTGGCACGGCGCGCTGTTCCGGCAGCCGGAGACCGCGGCGGCGTTGTGTGCCTGGCTGACGGGTGACGAGGACGACCCTGCGTACGGTGGCTGGTGATCGGCCCGGGTCGGCGTCGGCTACGCCCGCTTCGGCTACCCCCGCTTCGGGACGATCGTGCGGCCGGTGATGTCGGCGACCTCGACCTTGACCCAGAACGCCTTGCTCTCCGGCAGCGTCCACGGCTCGAACGGCTGCAGCATCAACCGTTCGATCAGTTCCTCGTCGTGCACGATCGACGACGTGCCGTAGGCGACCACGCTCCACCCGAGCCGACTGGCCGCGTCACCACCGTCGACCTCCAGCGCGACCGGGGCGCCACGCACGGCGCTGCCCAGCTTCCCGCCTGGCGACGTGCGGAAGAACACGTCCCCGTCCACGACCAGATGGTTGATCGGCAGGATCCGCGGGCCGCTGTCCGTCGCGAAGGCGATCCGCGCCCACGGCGCGTTGGTCAACCGCTGGAGGCACTCCTCGCGGTCGAGTTCGAGCATGTCCCCGGGGCGCGGGTGGTCGTTCACGTCGGTCCTCGGTCGGCGATCGCAGCGACACCGGCCGGCTCGAAAGCCCACCGCCGGGCCGCGATCGGGCGCGTCGGCGGCGAGCCTAACGGTCGGACACGCCGGCCGGGCCGCGCACGAGCCGTCCGTCCTGCCAGACGTGGGTGATGTTCAGCGGGTCGGCCAGCAGCGTCGCGTCCTGCGACGGGTCGGCGGTGAGCGCGATCACGTCCGCGTCGTACCCGGCGGCCAGCTGGCCGGAGCGAGGTGCCTGGGGGCCCAGGGTCTCCGGCCCGCTCGCCGTGGCCGCCTCCAGCACCTCGAGCGGCGACAGGCCGGCGGCCGCGAGCAGCGGCAGCTCGCGCCCGTGGTTGCCCCACGCCGCCG
>SLMP01000004.1 GCA_007133465.1 Nitriliruptoraceae bacterium
ACGCCCGGCTGTGCCGGCTGACCCGACCTCGTGTGCTCACGGGTGTTTGCGTCGTCGCGAAGGACGCAAGTTGACGGCGTCCCTCACATCGCTCCCGCGCGGCAGAGTTCCACGACATGCGCAGCGGTCCGCTTCGGGTTCTCCCGCTTGAGCCGGACCGCAAGGTCGAGCAGCTCGACATCGGACACCGGCCGGCGGCGACGTTGGGCAGGGACCAGCGCATCGAACCCGCCCGTCCGGTAGGCACGGATCCAGCGGTCCAACGTGGAGCGGCCCACCAACTTCCACTCACCGTTCGGGCGGCGATGCTCCCGGGCGGCGAGCTGGCGGACCAGCCGGCCACGCTCAGCCGGGGTCAGGTCTTCATCGGCCGCCTCACGGATCAGTCCGTAACGGAACAGCGCGATCTCACGCCGTTGTGGGTCTTCCATCGTCTGCTCCTCACTCGAAGGTCGAGCGGGAGCGTTCATCCCATCCACGGCCCCGGGAAGGGCGAGGTCGTGTTGCACAGCAGCCGCCCTGCGGTCGCTGCCGATGCGAACGGCCACCGGCAGCCGATCCCAAGCCGAACCGCGGCCGCCCGGCCGGCCACCACGACCGCCGTCACGGCGTCACCGAAGCCGCTGCCAGTCGGCTCGATACGGACCAGGCCCGCATCGAGCCATAACGCCCACCGCACCAGATGCGCCCGGACCGGCTCAGCGACCACAGCGAACCGCGACAGCCACCCGCGCACCGTGGAACGGGCCACCCCCGACCTCCGCCGCGACCCGGCGTTGCCCCCACCCTGCAGCCTTGCGCTCCAACGCCCTGCCGATCGTCGCGGCGAAGTCGCCACGGCGGGCCAGCATCGACGTCGGCAGCAGCACATGCGTGACCCGGCAACCCCGGCAGATCGACCGTCGAGGACGGACACGAGACCGGTCGTGCCCGCGCCCCACGTCGCGTGGACGGGCCCACCCCCACGGCGCCAACCGGCCACCGCAGCAAGGGCAGAGCAGCGCACCGGCTACCAGCTCGAACTCGACGCGCGCCGGATCAGGGTTTACCGTCGTCATGGCTGCGCTCCTATCGCAGCAAGAAGCCCTCCCGGTGTCCGCCAAGACTGGCCGGGGGGCTTCGCCTATTCAGGGACCCGCCAACCCTGCCCGCGCACGCACGACAGGGCAACCCCACCGCCACCCGACATCCTCAACGTCGCTGGCGGACTACAGCCCCACCGTCCTCACCTCACGTGGCGTCCAACAGCAAGGAGGGCAGGACCCAGTCGACGTCGAGCTCTGAGCTGCACGTGTTCACTTGCCGGCGCGGTTTCCGAGGCACTGACCAACGTCGGGAAGCACGCTCTCGCCTCGCCGTCATCTACGCGGAACCGCAGGATCACGGGGTGTTCGTGTCCGTGCGCGATGACGGCGTGGGGTTCGACCCCGGGCGGATCCGCGAGGGGCTCGGGCTGCGGATCTCGATCCGCGACCGGCTCGCGAACGTCGGCAGCCGAAGCGAGGTCCGCAGCAACCCCTCCCGGGGGACCGAGGTGCAGCTCTGGGTCCCGCTCAGGTGACGTCGAGCAGCGACAGCGCCTCGCGCACCACGTTGGCGACCGAGATGCCAAGCTCCTCGAACATGACGTCACCGGGGGCGCTGGCACCGAACCGGTCGATCCCGACGCAGGCATCGGCGTAGCGGTCCCAACCGAACGTACTGGCGGCTTCTACCGACAGCGTCGGAACCTCGGCGGGCAGCACCTGTTCCTGGTAGGCATCGGACTGTGCAGCGAAACGGTCCCAGCTGGGGAGGCTGACCACCCGGGCCGCGACCCCCTTCGCCGCGAGCTCGTTCGACGCATCGACACACACCGTGACCTCGCTGCCCGAGGCGACGAGGATGACCTCTGGCGCCCGGTCGGGCTCGGACACGATGCCAGCACCCCGCGCCACCGCCGAACCGTCGGTCACGACCCGGATCGCCTGGCGCGACAGGACGAGCGCGGTCGGTCCATCGTGCTCGACCGCGCTCCGCCACGCCGCAACGGTCTCGTTCGCGTCCGCTGGCCGGATGACCTGGAGGTCCGGAACGGCACGCAAGGTCGCCAGGTGCTCGATCGGTTGATGGGTCGGGCCGTCCTCACCGACCCCCACGGAGTCGTGGGTGAACGAGAAGACGATCTTCGCGCCGGAGATCGCCGCCATACGCAGCGCCGGACGGAGGTAGTCGACGAACACGAAGAAGGTCCCCCCGACCGGCAGGATCCCTCCATGACGTGCCATACCGACCAGCGCCGCACCCATCGCGTGCTCGCGGATCCCATAGTAGATCTGCCGACCACCTGGCTCAGAGGCCGTCTGCGCGACGGCATCCGTCAGCTTGACGCCGGTGTTCCCCGTCAGGTCGGCCGAGCCGGCGACCAGACCGGGCAGCTGCTCCACAGACGCGTTGATGGCCGCGTTGATCGCCTGCCGGGTCGCGGTCTGGGTGCCTTCCTCGTACGTGGGGAGCTCGTCGTCCCAGCCCTCCGGCGGGGTCGCCGACCAGCACGCAGCCCAGGCCGGGTCATCGAGCAGCTCCCGGTCTCGCTCGTCCCACGCCTCGGTCAAGGCGGCCCCACGGGCCCGGGCCCGAGTGCGCGCGTCCTCGACGACCTGCTCCGGAGCCCAGAACGGTTCGTCCGGGATACCGAGCACCTCCTTGGTCCGAGTGATCGCATCGGCATCGAAGGCGAGCCCATGCGCGGCAGGGTCATCGGTGTGGTCGGGCGAGGGGTAGCCGATGTGGCTTCGCAACACGATCAGGGTCGGGCGCGACTCGTCCTCGCGCGCATCGAGGAGCACCTGCTCGAGCGCATCGAGATCCTCACCGATCTCACCCACCTCGCGCACGTCCCACCCGTAGGCGCGGAAGCGACCCGGGACGTCATCGCTGCAGCTGAGCTCGAGCCCACCGTCGATGGTGATCCGGTTGTCGTCGAAGACGACGATCAGACGATCGAGCCCGAGATGGCCTGCGAGCGAGGCTGCCTCATGGCTGAGCCCCTCCATGAGGCATCCGTCACCGGCGATCACGTAGGTGTGATGGTCGATCGCATCCGGGCCGAAGGTGGCTCGCTGATAACGCTCCGCGATCGCCATGCCCACCGCGTTCGCGAGGCCCTGCCCGAGAGGACCGGTCGTGACCTCAACGCCGGTCGTGTGCCCCGCCTCGGGGTGCCCGGGCGTGCTGGACCCGAACTGCCGGAACGCTCGCAGGTCCTCGAGTTCGAGACCGTAACCCTGGAGGAACAGCGCCGAGTACTGCAGGATGGACGTGTGGCCGTTCGACAACACGAACCGGTCTCGGTCGACCCAGTCCGGCCGCTGCGGGTCGTGGCGGAGCACCCGCGTGAACAGCACGTGGGCCAGGGGAGCCAGTGCCATCGCCGTGCCTTGGTGCCCGCTCCGCGCCGCGTGTGGCGCGTCCATGGCGAGTCCACGCATGATGCGCACGACCAGGTCGTCGTGAGAGAGGTCAGCCAGAACCATGTTGTCACCGATCGTCAGGTTGCCGGATCCCGTTCCGTCGAGAGGAGGCAGGTGGCGTCGCCCCCCCTGCCGGTACGGTGACGACGGCGGGCGTGGCCACCCGCTGCCGACCGGCCACGCCGCCCTCGCGTCAGCCGGGGATCAAGGTCACCTTGATCGACTGGTCACCGGACTCGACGAGCTTCAGCCCCTCGTCGTACTTCTCGAGCGGGAGCTGGTGCGTGCAGATTTCGTCCATGGGGAGGTCACCCGACTCGAGCATGCGGACCGCAGCTGGCCAGCAGTGAGGGCCGAGGTGCGCACCGAGCACGTCGAGCTCCTTGTCGTCGCTGATGATCGACCAGTCGACCGTGACCTCGGAGCCAAAGACGCTGTACTCGACAAACCGTCCGAGCTTGCGGAGCAGGTTCAGTCCCTGACCCACGGCGTCCACGTGGCCGCTGCCCTCCAGATAGACATCCGCACCGTAACCGTCGGTGAGGTCCCGCACGTACTGAACCGGGTCCTGTTGTGCGATGTTCACGGTGTGGGTCGCGCCGCACTTCTTGGCGAGTTCGAGCTTCGCGTCGGCGAGATCGAGCGCGACGACGGCCGCTGGCGACTTCGCTGCCGCTCCGGCGATCATGCCGAGGCCGATGGGGCCGCAGCCAGCCACGACTACGACGTCCTCGAAGCGGATCGACCCACGCTCCACGGCATGCAGCGCGCACGACAGCGGCTCTGCGAACGCTGCGTGTTGCGGTGCGATGTCCTTGGAGATCTTGTGGACGCGCGACGTGGGCGTGTAGACCATGTACTCGGCCATCCCACCGGGAGCGACGCGCTTGAACCCATACATGTCGTGAGGGCCGCACATCCAGTACTCGCCGCGACGGCAGTACCGACACACATCGCACGGGACGATCTGCTCGGCGACCACTCGATCGCCGACATCAACACCCCACCGGGAGCTGGCGACATCGTCGATGGTGACGATCTCGCCCGTGAACTCGTGCCCGGGGATGACCTGGGACTCGGTCCATGCCGGTCGGTTCTCGTCGCCCCAGAACTTCGGCGCCCCGTGGTACGCCTTGAGGTCGCTGGCACAGATTCCGACTGCCTCGACCCGCACCAGCGCTTCGCCCGGGCCCGGGGTCGGAACCGGAACCTCCTCGAGTCGGTAATCACCTGGTCCGTGAACGACAACCGCTTGCATCGCCTCCGGCAGTGTTCCAGCCATCTCGCCTTCTCCGCACTCTTGGTTCGACCCGAGGAGCTCCGTCGGGACGCAGAACGCTCTCACTCTAACACCCGCGAGAGACAGAAACCACCCCTTGGCGGGTTACATTAACATCGTTCCCCGAGGAGGGAGCGCGTCGGGCAGGCCGGTCGCACGGGTACGCCTGGACGCGCTCCCGGACGCCCCACGTGCGCCGAGCCCCTCTCGATCGGTGGGGTCCGGGCGGAGGCCAGGGGTGTCCCCGCCGCTCGACGAGGACGCTGGCCGTCGGCCCGAGGCAGGTGTCAGCACCGATCTCAAGACCCACCCATCGCCGATATCGGACCGTGGATCGTGCGGGGCGGCGATCGCGTGGCTGCGCACCACACGGGCCATGACGCCAGGTCTCGGCTGCCGTGGCCTGCTCGGTCGCGACGCGACGCGGCGGTCGATCGCGGGGTGTTCGGCGCCCGGCGCGGAGGTCTCGGCGGGCTCGCTCCACGCCCCCCGGCCAACGACTGCACCATCAGCCACAAGGACCGCTTCGCCACGCCTCCACGCCCCGTTGTGGGGGGTGTCGGGCCGGGCCGAGCGGAGCACCGGCCAGAACCCCATTTCGGCCGTTCCGCCCCTCTATCGTTTGTGCTATAAACTCATGAAGTAGCGAGAGCACGGGCATCTCCTGGCGGACATGGCCCGGGCGGAGGCGATCCATGGACAGTTCGATGCGGCCACTGGGGAGGATGCGCACCTGCGGGTGCCGTCGTGCCCCTGTCGCCGACCAGGTGGTGGCCGCCACCACCGTCCTCACCGGATCTGACCGCGTCACGAACATCTCCGACGGTCTTGAGAGGAAGCACCTCAGCCTGATCGTCCGTACGGAGCCGAGATCGACAGAGGTGGGAGCCTGATGACGGACAACTCAGCAGCTGTGGTCCTGCGTGCCGTTGGCATCGCCAAGTACTACGGCGGTGTGAAAGCGCTGCGAGGAGTCGACTTCGATGTCCGAAGCGGGCAGGTCACCGTCCTGTTCGGCGAGAACGGGGCGGGCAAGTCCACGCTGATGAAGATCCTGGCGGGTATCGAGGAACCGACGGCCGGACATCTCGAACTCGACGGCGAGCGGATCGAGTTCGCATCCATCGATGACGCCGTCGAGCGCGGCATCTCGATCATCCACCAGGAGCTGAACCTCTACCCGAACCTGAGCGTCCGGGACAACATCTTCGTCGGCCGCGAGCTCCGGAGCTGGCTGGGCCAGATCGACTACGCCCGCGAGAACGAGATTACCCGGGAACTCATGACGCGCCTGGAGCAGCACGACGTCGAGCCTACGACCATGGTCCGAGACCTCACGATCGGGCAGCAACAGATCGTGGAGATCGCACGCGCGCTCGCCACGGACGCACGCATCCTGATCATGGATGAGCCGACCTCGGCCCTGAGCCGGAGCGAGGTCGAGGTCCTCTTCTCGGTCATCAACGAGCTGACCGGGCGGGGCGTCGCGATCGTCTACATCTCGCACCACCTCGAGGAAGCCATCTCCGTGGCCGACCACGGGATCGTCTTCCGGGACGGTCGGCTCGTCGCGGCCGAGACTGCCGACAAGATCGACCTCGCATGGGTCGTCGCGAAGATGGTCGGAAGGAAGGTCGGGCGGGACTTCAAAGGAGGGCCGCGTCGGTTCGGAGACGTGCAACTCTCGATCGAGAACCTGTCCGTCGGTGATCCACTGGGAAGCTCACGACTGCTCGTGGACAACGTCTCCTTGGAGGTGCGGGCTGGCGAGGTCGTGTGCCTGTACGGCCTCATGGGTGCGGGGCGAACCGAGCTCATGGAGGCGCTCGTTGGCCGGATGCCGGTCGTCGGCGGACGGGCGGTCCTCAACGGCGAGGAGCTCGCGGGCATGTCCGTGCGCGCCCGTATGGTGAAGGGGATGGGCCTTGTCCCCGAGGATCGCCAACGTGATGGGCTCGTGCAGTTGCTGTCGGTGGGCTCCAACCTCTCACTGAGCACGATCTTCACCTTGGTCCGGCGGATGCTGATCGCTCGTGACCGTGAACGCGAAGAGATCGAAGAGATGATCGAGTCCGTTCGGATCCGAGCAGCCGCGGACGATATGAAGACCGCGATCCAGCTGCCGGTCACCTCCCTCAGCGGCGGGAACCAGCAGAAGGTCGTCATCGGCAAGGTCCTCATGACCTCGCCGACCCTGCTGCTGCTCGACGAGCCGACGCGTGGGATCGACGTCGGGGCGAAGGACGAGATCTTCAACGTCATGTTCTACCTCGCAGCTAAGGGGCTCGCCGTGCTGTTCGC
Source organism: Nitriliruptoraceae bacterium (assembly GCA_007133465.1). Classification (GTDB taxonomy): domain Bacteria; phylum Actinomycetota; class Nitriliruptoria; order Nitriliruptorales; family Nitriliruptoraceae; genus SLMP01. The sequence goes on from SLMP01000004.1 coordinate 7,033, forward strand.
GACCTCCGAGATCGGTGAGGCGATGGCTGCATGCCACCGGCTCATCGTGATGTCACGCGGACAGTTCGTCGCCGAGTTCGACCCCAGGACGGCTGCTCGCGATGATGTGGTCGCCGCCACCGGTGGCAGCACGGCACCCGTGCGAAGGGGCGTTGCGTGAACGGTTCTGCCGACGGCGGGCATGCCGATCGCTACGTGACTCCCCGTCGACCGGCTACGGGCACGGCGGTCGAAGGCAGAGACCGATGCATGCAGCCGACCCGTTCGCGCGACGGCAGGAGCACGGCTCGCGGCTGCGTCGGACCTGCGACGCGGACCGGGTGAGCCATCGTCGAGCACGTCGCGAGTCCAGCCAGCGAGGTTCAACAGCAACGCAAAGGTCGACACATGGAGAGCCAGTTCCGGATCATCGTCGGATCGGATGAGGCGAGTTCCGCGCACAAGAACGCGATCCTCGCTGATCTGCAGCGGGATCGACGCGTCGCATCCGCTTCCGATATCGACAATTCCGAGCGCCGTGAGGGGCACGAGAGCTGCCACGAGATCGGGATCGCCGCAGGGCAGATGATCGCGTCCGGACGTGCCGATCGCGCGGTCCTGGTCTGCCGCTCGGGGGTCAGCGCGGCGGTCGCAGCCAACAAGGTCCGCGGTATCCGCGCAACGGTGGCGCACGACCCCTACTCCGTCGAGCGGTCCGTGGTCGAGGCCGACTGCCAGATCCTCGTCCTCGGCGAGCAGGTGGTGGGGCTCCAGCTCGCCCGACGGCTGGTCAGTGACTGGCTCGAACACCGCTACGACCCGTCGTTGGCCTCGGCAGCGTCGGTGGACGCGATCACCGACTACGAGCAGTCGGCCGTCGACGACCTCCAGACGCCCGCACACCGCACGGGTGCAACGCGCACGGCGTCCAGTTCCCCGCGCACCGGGGCCGGGCGTGGCGGCCGCAAGATGGCGATCATCACCGTCGATCCATCGAATCCCTACTGGCGGACCGAGATCCGCACTGCGGTGGAGGTAGCGACGGAACTCGGCTTCGACACCACCGCCAACGCGCACAACGGCGACCCCAACCTGCAGGAGCGCTACATCAACGCCGCGATCCGCGCACGCGTCGATGCGATCGTCCTCGATCCCGCCGGTGCGGCCGAGAGCGTCGAGCCGGTCGAGCGGGCCCTGGATGCCGGGATCCCGTCGTTCCTCGTCAACGCCGCGATCGCCGTCCAGGGGATCGCGAAGTCCCAGATCCGCTCCAACAACTCCCAAGGTGCCGCGCTCGGTGCCCGCATCTGGGCCGAGGCCATGGAGGGGGAAGGCACCTACGTCGAGCTGTTCGGGAACCCCACGGACTACAACGCCCGTGCGCGCTCCAACGCCTACGCGGAGGTCCTCCAGGAGTTCCCCGGCCTCCAGTGGCTGCAGATGGAGACCGCGAACTGGAACCGCGCCCAGGGCAAGCAGCGGATGGCGCTGATGCTGCGCGCGCACCCCGACGTCGACGGCGTCATCGCAGGCAACGATGAGATGGCTCTCGGAGCGATGGAGGTGTTGCGGCAGGCCGGACGTCTCGACGACGTGCCCGTCCTCGGCTTCGATGGGAACCCCGAAGCGGTCCAGGCGGTCCGCTCCGGTGAGATGGTCGCAACGGTCCTGCAGCCCGTGATCCAGATGTCCAAGCTGGCCGTGGAGCAGGCAGATCGCTTCCTACGCACCGGTGAGACGGGCGCTGACGAGGAGCAGGTCCTCGACACGGCCCTCATCACCCCGGACAACGCCCACCTCCTCGAGGACTTCATCCTGCGGGGCGAAGCCGACAGCCAGGAGTGATCGGACCAGCAGGCACGTCGTAGCTCCTCGGGTTTCCGTACGAGGCTCTCACCCGGAAGAGCGGCCATATGCCGCACCGCGCAGAGGTGAAGGCGGACGATGAGGGCTGGTTGCCGCGGGACCACATGCCGACGCGCGATCACCCGAGGGCGGCGAGCTCATCGGCGCGGTGCATCGACGGCTGCGCACCCAGACGACTCGCCGCCGCTGCTCCCGCGCGCACGGCGAACTCGACGGCCGTGCTCACCACGGTGCCGCGGGCCAGCTCTCGTGCGATGGCTCCTCGGAACGCATCGCCCGCGCCGGTGGTATCGACCACCGTGACACGCGGAGCCGGAACCTGATGGCTCCCCCGATCATCGATGAGCAGCGCGCCTCGCGACCCTAGCGTGACGATCACCGCCCTCGGCGAGCGGCCCAGCGACTCCCGTAGGCGAGCAGCCCGCTCGACGTTGCTGCCCTCATCGGGGACCAGCTGCTGAAGCTCGACCTCATTGGGGATCAACACCCCTACGAACTGCAGCATCTCGGGGGGGACCGGCCGCACAGGAGCCGGATCGAGCTGCACGAGACCCCTTGCCGCGCGCGCCGCCTCCAGGTTGACCTCGCTCGATACCTCCTGCTGCAACGCGACGACCCTCGCGGATCCGATCAGTCCCGTTGCCCCACGGATATCAGCAACAGCCAGGCGACCGCTCGCTCCCGGTGCCACGATGACGCGGTTCTGACCGCCGCCGTCGACCGTCACCACAGCTATCCCCGTCGGAGCTTCGGGATCCACGTGGAGATGTTGTAGGTCGATGCCGTCCCGAGCGAGATCCTCGCGGACGAGATCACCATCAGGATCGGAGCCGACACGGCCGACCAGCGAGACCGCCGCACCGAGCCTCGCTGCTGCGACAGCCTGGTTGGCGCCCTTCCCACCGCCCACAGAGCTGGCTGCGGTGGCCAGGATGGTCTCGCCCTCCGACGGGTGGTGCGGCACCTCCAGAACGAGGTCGCGGTGGACGCTGCCGACCACGACGACATCCATAGCCTCCCCCGATCCCGGATCTCCCGCCTACCCGCGTGACCTCGCAGCGATTCGCTGCCGCCAGCCCGCAGCCTAGCCGGCCGTGCCCGCCTCCAGCAGGTGCAGAACGATGCGCCGAAGGCGAGCACCACCCGCTACGAAGACCGTCGGTTCAGGTCGCCGCGGCGTCGAGGGATGCCTGAAGATCCGACAGCATGTCGGCCCAGGAGTCCTTGAAGGCAGCGACACCCTGGCGCTCGAGGGTCTCGACCACGTCGTCGTAGTCGACCCCGACCTCGGCCAGTTCCTGCAACGTCCGGGAACCTTCCTCCAGGTTCGGGGTGATGGCATCACCCTGGAACTCCGCGTGATCGATGACCGCGTCGAGCGTAGCTTCCGGCATGGTGTTGACCGTCTCCGGGGCGACGAGATCGACCACGTACCGAGTGTCGTCGTACGCGGGATCCTTCACGCCGGTGGAGGCCCAGAGTGGGCGCTGCACCGTCGCTCCCGCGGCCTGGAGTTGCTGCCAACGTTCGGAGGCTCGCATGGCGAGGAACCGGCTGTACGCGACACGTGCGTTCGCGATGGCTGCACGGCCTCGCAGCGCAGCGGCGCGGTCGTCCTCCAGCGCATCCAGGCGCCGGTCGACCTCGGTGTCCACCCGCGACACGAAGAACGAGGCGACGGAAGCCATCTTGGACAGGTCATACCCGGCTAATCTCGCGGCCTCCATGCCGGCGAGGAACGCGTCCATCACGAGCTCGTACCGCTGCACGGAGAAGATCAGCGTGACGTTGACACTGATCCCCTGCGCTAGACACGCGGTGATGGCCGGGAGCCCTTCGAGGGTCGCCGGGATCTTGATCAGCAGGTTCGGGCGGTCGACCAGCCACCACAACGCGCGCGCTTCGGCGATGGTCGCGGCGGTGTCGTGCGCAAGTCCTGGATCCACTTCGATCGAGACGCGCCCATCGACGCCACCTGACGAGTCGTACACCGGACGCAGTACATCGCAGGCCCAGCGCACGTCGTACGCCGTTAACGAGCGGACGGCTTCCTGCAGGTCGACGCCCCGCAGGGCAAGGTCGGAGATCTGCTCGGCGTACGCGTCGCTACCTGCGAGCGCCTTCTGGAAGATCGTGGGGTTCGTGGTCACGCCGACGACACCGCGGTCACGCAGGTCGGCGAGACCACCGCTGCTCAACCTGGTGCGACTGATGTCATCCAACCAGGCGGAGACGCCCTGGTCAGCGAGCGTGGCTAGGGCAGGATCGGGCTGTCTTGACGGTGTGGGCACTGGCTCCCTCGCGGTGATCGTGAGCTGTGGATGGTCGTATGGCGTGGATCTCGTCTTGGAGAGCCAGACGGCCCGTCCGCCGGGGCCGGAGCGCTTGGGCCCGGTAACGGCCGGTCGTGCGGTTCACGCTTCTGCGGAAGCCTGCAGCTTGCGCTCATAGGCTCGGATGCGTTCGACCTTCTCCTCCGAAGGGGACGAGGGGTCGAACACGTAGCCGAGCCACTGCCGCGCGAGCAGGCGTGCGAGCTCAAGCCCGATGACCCGCTGGCCGAGGGCCAGGATGTGGCAGTTATTGGAGAGGATGGACCGCTCGACACTGTAGGAGTCGTGGCCGACTGCAGCCCGGATCCCGGGCACCTTGTTCGCAGACATCGCCACACCGAGGCCGGTCCCACAGATAAGCACCCCCCGATCGGCCTCGCCCGCCATGATGGCTTCGCCGACCCGAACCGCAACGTCGGGGTAGAGCGTGCGCTCATCCTCCTGGACGCCCATGTCACGGACCCACTCCACACGCGGGTCGTTCTCGAGATCATCGAGCAGGGCCTTGCGGTACTCGTAGCCCGCATCGTCCGAGCCGATCACGATACGGAACCGTGGGCTCGCGCTGGCCGCTTCGGCTTCTGCGCTCATCGGTCACACCCCTCCTCATCGAGAAACGCTCCAACCTCGGTCAGGAGCATGGCCATCGAGATGGCACCCGGGTCGGGCGTGCCGACACTGCGCTCTGCCAACGGGCGCGCACGACCCACCTTGGGCGTGAGGTCAGCCGTCGCCTTGGCCTCATCGGTGGCGTGCTCCGCGGCCGCCTTCCATGCGGACACGATCGCACCACCCTCACTGATCAAGGACTCGAACCGGTCAACGAAGGGGATCAGGGCGTCGAGCATCGTCTTGTCGCCGCGCCGTGCTCCCCCGATGCGCTGCAGGTCATCGGATGCGCGACGGACTGCCGCGACCAGTCGCGGCCCATCAACGGGCTCGACATCACCGAACTCGGTCCCGATCGCAACCAGCACGGATCCCCACAGGCTGCCACTGGTGCCGCCGGCCCGGTCGCCGAACGCCGCTCCCGCTTCGATCAGGACGGTTCCTGCTCCGCCATGGGTCTGCTCGCCTGCCTCCGCGGCCGCACCACAGCCTCGCACCATCCCGACGCCATGGTCTCCGTCACCGGCGATCGCGTCCAGACGTCCGAGCTCCGTCTCCGCATCACGCATCGTGGCGGCCATGCGAGCGAGGACACCCCGGACGATCCCAGCGACCTGGAGGGATGCCTCCGTCGCTTCGCCGGTCGCTCCCAACGCGGAGCCCGCGTCCTCGTCCTCACGGGTCACCGGCTCGAATCCGACGACCTCGGCCGCGTCCCCACGGCGGAAGGCGACCGAGTGGGCCGGTGCGCACCAGAGGGTCTCGAGCTCCTCATCCAGCCACGTCAGCGACAGCGAGCACCCTGCCATGTCGAGGCTGGACACGAGCTCACCCACCTCGGCCATCACCGGCTCGACACCGGCTTCCTGGAGAAGTCGGTAGATGTCGCCGTAGAGCACGAACAGTTCCTCGTACTTGGTCGCGCCCAGCCCGTTCACGACCACGGCAGCGCGTGACCCGCTGTCCTCCGGCCGCTCCTCCAGGAGCCCTTCCACGAGCATCTGCGCGAGCTCGCGAGCTGACATCATCGGCTTGGTGCTGATCCCCGGCTCTCCATGGACACCGAGGCCAAGCTCAAGGGTTCCTGGTTCAACGGTGAAGAGCGGCTCCGACTGTCCGGGGAAGGTGCAGCCGCTGAAGGCCACACCCAGGGAGTACGTGGCATCGTTGGCGGCCTGCATCACCCGCGCAACATCATCGAGGGCGTAGCCAGCATCGACGGCGGCGCCACCGACCTTGTACACGACGACCGTGCCGGCGATGCCCCGACGCTTGTCCTTCTCCTCCAGCGACGCGGAGGCGATGTCGTCGGTGACGTACACGATACGGGTGTCGATGCCCTCCGCGATCAGGCGTTCTCGTGCGGCTCCGAAGTTCAGACGGTCACCCGCGTAGTTCCCGAAGGACAGGACGACGCCGGCACCTCCGTCAGCGGCCTTCGCCACCCGGTAGATCTGCTCCGTCGACGGCGAGGTGAAGATGTCTCCGAGCACGCAGGCATCCGCCATGCCGACCCCGACGATGCCTCCGTAGGACGGGTAGTGCCCCGACCCGCCACCGACGACCAGGCTGACCTTGCCGGCCATGGGGCCACTAGCGCGGATGAACCCAGAGGCGTTCGGCACCTTGGTGACGTACCGACCGAACGCGGCGGCGAACCCTTGTATCGCCTCGGGACGGAAATCGGCGGGGTCGTTGAAAACGTGGGTCATTGCGATCCTCCTGAAGAAACGAACTCCGTCCCGGTCGGCTCAGACCGGGGGTGCGATCTCGTACTCGACGCCAGCGCTTCTCCACTGCTGCAGGGTCTGTTCATCGGCTCCCTGATCCGTGATGACGCAGTCGAACTCCGTGAGCGTGGCGATGTTGTGAAGCGCGACCCGGCGGAACTTCGAGCTATCGAGAAGCAGGTAGCGCTTCATCGAAGCGTCCATCATGGCGCGCTTGACCGCGACGATCCGTTCCTCCTGGTGGAACGCATCGACCCCGCAGACGGCGGACGTCGACATGAACAATGCGTCGGCACGCATCCGGGTGAGCTGGTCGAGGCAGTGCAGACCGATGAAGGCGTCGTGCGAATGGTCGTACATCCCCCCGATGCCGACGATGGTCAGACCTGCTTCGACCGAGTGTTCTGCCAGACCGACGATCGCACGCACGAAGTTGGTGACGATGTGGAGCGGGCCCACCTGGTCCAGTCCTTGGACCATCTGCAACCCGGACGTCGAGTCGTCCAGCATGATGGACATGCCGGGGTGCACGAACCTCAAGGCCACCGCTGCGATGGCCTTCTTCGCGGCGGTATTGGCCTTCATGCGGAACGGGAGCTGTGACTCGAAGACCCCCGAGGGCTGCACCGTGACGCCGCCGTGGAACTTACGCACCACCCCACGGCGCTCCAGTGCATCGAGGTCACGGTGGATCGTCATCAGACTGACGTTGAACAGCTTCGCGAGGTTCTGTGGAGAGGAGTCACCGACGTTGAGCAGGTGCTCGGTGATCCTCGACTGACGGTCGGCCTTCGCGGCTCCTTGGCCTGGCTCCAGCCCGGGTGATTGACCGTCACCTCGCAACATGCGACTCCCTCGAGACATCTCTGAGGCAGCAGGGCCGCCTCGGGTGGGACCGAGGGCCGCCGGGGCGGGGTGGGGGCACCCGACCCGGCGGCCTCGTCGAACGCTCGGATGCTACTGGAGGCGGAACGCAGACAGGTTGGCGACGTTGTCGGAGGTGATCAGCGTGCAGTCGATCGCCTGCTTCTCCGTGTCAGCACCCGTCTCTCCCGTCCTCAGGTAGTTGTCCATCTGCTCGACGGCCAACTCGGTCGCGCGAACGATCGGCTGCAGCACGGTGGCAACCATCTCGCCGGCGGCCACGGCAGCAGCTGCATCGTCGTTCCCGTCGAAACCGAGGACGATGACGTCGTCCAGCATTCCTGCCTCACGCAGCGCCTCGATAGCGCCCAGGGCCATCTCGTCGTTGCCCGAGATGACGCCGTCCATGTTCGGGTGCGCCTGGATCAGACGGTCCATCTGCTCCTTGCCCTGGACCCGGTCCCAGTTCGCGGTCTCCTGCTGCAGCAGCTCCATGTCCGGGTACTGGGACAGGACGCCCGCGTATGCATCCGAACGGACCGGCGCGTTGTTGTCGGTCGGGTTCCCGAACAGCTCGACGTAGGTGCCCTCGTAGTTCATCGCCTCGGCGAAGGCCTCGGCTCCCAGGGTGCCACCCTGAGCGTTGTTCGAGACGATCTGCGACTTCGCGATGTCCTGCTCGGCCAACTCCGCGTTGACGAGGAACGAGGGGATGCCTGCGTCAAGAGCCTTCTGGACCGCACCAACGCTCTCCTCTGCCCCAGCCGGGTCGAGGATGATCGCCTGGACGCCGGCGCTGATCGCCGCGTCGATGAACTGGTTCTGGGCGTCCGGGTCGTTGACGTGCGCGTTGGTCACGAAGTCGTAGCCGAGAGCCGCTGCCGTCTCCTCAGCGACGTCCACCTGGGTTGACCAGTAGGGGTTGGACGGATCGACGGTGATGATTGCGATGGTCCCGGGGACGTGGTCGCCCGCCGGAGCCTCAGCCGCGTCCTCGTCCTCTGTTGCCTCGTCGGTGGGCTCGTCGCTGTCGACCGGCTCCTCGCCGTTGTCACCACCACATGCGGTAGCGACGAGCGCTAGCGCCATGAGTAGCGCTGCGGACTTCTTCATGTACTTCATGGAAAACCCTCTCCTCTGTGTGTACTACGCGAAGGTTCTTCAACAACTGCTACTAGGAAGCCGGAGCTGAGACCTCCACACCGTCGCCTGAACCGGTACCGCCAGCGTCCTTCTGTTTCTTCCTCTCGCCCGAAAGGCGCCCACTCGCCATGAGCTTCTGTTGCGCCTGGTCGAGTGCCACCGCCAGGATGATGACGACACCGGTGATGACCTGCTGCCAGAACACCGACACACCGACCAGCACGAGACCCGTCACCAGGAAGCCGATGACGAACGCACCGATCAACGTGCCTCGAACCGTCCCTCGCCCGCCGGACAGGGCAGCGCCTCCGATGACCACCGCCGCGATGGCGTTGAGCTCGTAGAGTTGGCCTGCCCGGGGTGTCGCCGCGACCAGGTCTGCTGTCAGCAGCAACCCGACCAGTCCGGCACCCAACCCCGAGAGCACGTAGGCACGCGTGACCACCATCTGCACCGGAACACCCGAGAGCTCGGCGGCACGAGGGTTGCCCCCGATCGCGTAGAGCCACCGTCCGTAGGGCGTGCGGTTCAGCAGGATGGAGGCGAGGATCGCAACAACCAGCATCACCAACACCGGAATCGGGATGTTCAGGAGCCGACCACCCGCCACGGTGAGGAACCCGGTGTTGCCGAGCGCTGGGTCACCCCTGAGCTGCGTGAAGGTTCTCCCGTCGCTGATGACGAGCGCCATCCCTCGAGCAGCGAAGAGCATGCCGAGGGTCGCGATGAACGGCGCGACGTTCAGTCGCGCGATCACGAACCCGTTGAGCCACCCGACGAAGGCTCCGACCGCCAGCGAGAGGATGATGACCACCCACACGCTCGGATAGGCCACCAGCTCCGTCAGTGGAACGTCGTAGCCCTCCAGGAACGTCCCAGCGATCACCCCTGTCAGCCCGACCGTGGAACCGACGGAGAGGTCGATGCCACCATGCAGGATCGTGAGGAGCATCCCGGTTGCGACGATGGCATTGAACGCGACCTGCCTGGTCATGATGATCAGGTTCTCGGTCGCCAGGAAGTTGGGCGAGAGCGACGCGAAGATGATGATGATGACGATGAGGGCAACGAACGCTCGCCCCTCAACCATGATCTGGGTGATCCGGCGGCGGCGAGCCTCGCGAGCTTGCGCGTCGGAGTCTGCTGTGGTCGCGGTCACTCGTTGCCTCCTATCGCTACTGCCAGCAGCGATCGACATGGGCCCTGCCCGGTGCCGATGGCGCAGGGCACGCCGGCCGTGGGGTTGGGTTGGGAGAAGCTGATGCCATGACGTACTCGTACGAGGCGCAACCTGCCCTGACGAACTCCCGTGCTGTGCAGCCGGGCGGTTCCGGTGCTCGGTCCCAGCAGTAGCGATCCCTCGGGGCCGCCGCTCATGCGTTGATGTCGATGCGCACCGGCTGGATGACGAAGGTGTCCGGTGGCCCGCCCTGGAGCCATGCCCCGACGACGGAAATCTCCTGCCCTTCGGCGCCAGCAAGGTCCAGCGGAGCGATCACCTCGTCGAGCATGAGCTGACGGAACTCGTTCGCGACGTCCTGGTACTGGGTCTGATCACGGAAGTCTCCGAAGGCGACCGTCCCGGACGCGTCCCGGATGGGGGTTCCGTTGACTGCGGTCGTCAGCGGAACCCGCACGTCCAGGTCCGGATCGTCGGCGATGGCGATGGTGATGAAGTCATCGGTGACCTCACTGACCTCGCCCACCGCGGAGAGCGCGAACCCGTACCGGCCGCTGCCGAGATCGACACCGAACTCCTCTGCGCCCGCCTCGGGGTCGTCGCGGAGCGCAGCTCCAACCCGGGCGACGTCGACCGCGGTCTCCTCGTAGACCTCAACGAGCTCGGGGAAGGCGAACGTGGCGTACTCCTCCGCCGAGAACTCAGCGGCACCCCGCGCGAGCGCCTCTTCTGGACCGATGAAGGTCGTGTCCCAGATCATCACAACGATGAGGACGACGAACGCGCCAAGGTACGGGAGGCGCTTGATCAGAACATCCGGTGAAACCTTCAACCCAGACACCTCCCGCCAGCTGGACGAGGCCGAACCGTTCTCGGTTTCGCCAAACCGGGCTCGTGCACTACGACTGATACGTTAGCAGCATCGATGTTAAGTGCGCAAGTCATTCCTTGCGTCCGGCAGCCGCGCGGTCGCACCGCCGGTGGCGTCACGTCCCTGGCAGCCTGCGCGCCTGCGCGGCGATCTCGATCAGCCGTCGCATACCCGCAGCGTCCCACGCTGCGCGGCCGACGAAGACGCCGTCGACACCGTCGGCCGTGACCAGCTCACTGATGTTGTCTGCATCCACGCTCCCGCCGTAGAGCACCGCGCGGAGCCGCCCCGTGGAGCTGAGCGCCGACGCCACCTCATGGATCGAATCGAGCACCGGCGTGACCTCCGGCAGGGTCGCGGCGCGGCCGTGTTCCCCGATCGCCCAGACCGGCTCGTACGCGACCATCGCACGGGCGACCTCGGTCGGATTTAGGCCCGAGAGCGCTGCAGCGACCTGACTTGCGACGAAGTCGCGAGCCCCGCCGGCGACGCGGATCTCGTGGCTCTCTCCAACACAGACGAGCGGTAGGAGCCCCGAATCGACCGCGGCACGGACCTTCCACGCGATCCTCTCATCGGTCTCCCCGAAGGCCGCACGGCGCTCGGAGTGGCCCAACTCGACGATGCTCGCACCGGCGTCTCGAACCATCCGCATGGAGACCTCACCGGTCGCCGCTCCGTCCCTCGCCCAGTGCGCGTCCTGCGCACCGAGGAGGACGGGAGAGTCCTGCGGCAGCGCGTTGGCGACGGCGAACAACGCAGTGTGTGCGGGCAGCACGAAGACCTGCATCCCCGAAGGGATGTCGACGGTGAGCAGCTGCTCGACGTAGGCGAGGGCTTCGCCGATCGTCTTCGTCATCTTCCAGCTGGTACCCAGCCAGAGGGCCGGCTCGTCAGCGCGGCTCCGTTGAGAGGAGAATGTCTGCATCTTGCGCTCCACCGATTCTCAGCCAGCCGGTCGATGTACCAAGGAATCCCGCGAACTCCACACTAGGTGAGCTGTGCTCAACGGGTGTGGTGGCGGGCGGTAGGCGTTGGGTGCTTCCGCGGAAGCACCTACCGGGGGGGTGCGGGGGGCGGCGGTCGGTCGTGGTCGATGTCGCGGTACGCGCGGTCCCTGCGGCCGGACCGGTGCGGCAGGGCGCGTTGACGGGTAGCTCCGCCCCGGAAACAGGTCAAACGGGGGCGATCTGCCAGCCTCCTGGGGTGTGGTGCAGCCCGAGGGTGGCCAGCCGGGCGAGGTTGACGGCCCCGGCGAGCAGCGCCCAGTCCGCATCGACACGCTCGAGTCCGCGGCGTCTGGCCCGGCGGCCGCGGCGGGTGAGGTGGGCGAGTTTGCGTTCGACCTTGGGGCGGGTCGCGCGGTAGTCGGCGAGCCAGTCGGGGTCGCGGCCTCACTGACGTTGGCGTGCCAGCAACGCTTCGTGGCGGTGGATGGTGACGTTGCGGCCACGTGCCGCATCGGTGCATCGGCTGCGCAACGGACAGGAGGCGCAGTGGCCACCGAAGTGGGCCACCCCCGAACCGTCAGACGCCCGCACGATCGGCACCGTGGCACCGGCCGGGCACGACACCGTGTCGGCATCCAGATCGACGGCGAAGTCGTCCTTGGAGAACTTGCCGTTGCGTGACGAGGGCGGCTGGCACTTGACCTCCGCGTCGATGCCACGCCCGTCAAGCTCGGCCAGCTGATCACCCGAGCCGTAGGCCGCATCGCCGTAGACCGCCGGACGGACAACCTCGTCGTCCGTGTCGCCGTCGGTGTCGATGTCGTCGGTGTCGTCGGTGCCGTCGGTGCCGTCGTTGCGGTGGGTGTCGTCGCGGTCGGTGCCGTTGGTGTCGTCGGTGCCGGTGTTCGAGTTGTCGGCGTTGTGTCCGGTGGTGTCGTCGAGGTCGGCGGTCAAGCGGCCGGTCATCTGCCCGTCGCCGGTGTGTCCCCTGTAACGGTCGCCTGTAGGGGAGTTCACGCCTCGTCTCCGGTCGGTGACAGCCACGGTCGGTTCGGGCGCTAGCCGCACCGACAGAGCGGTCGGCGGTCGGCGCCCGTCGGGGAGGTTGTCCACACCCGTTCGACAGCTCGTCCAGCGTCGATGCGGCTGTTCTGTCACGGTGGCCGCGTAGGTCGTGATGGCACGGAGGCGACGGTGGATGATGGGGTGGTGGTGGTGCCGGCTCGGTTCGATCCGGCGTTCATCGAGCGCGACCAGTTCGTCTACGACGTGACCATGGAGCGTGAGCTCGGCAACCCGGGGGACTGGTCAAGCTTCCGGGTGGGGCTGGTCGACGCCTTGACGGTCGCGTGGGGGCTCGACACGGTCTGGCTCGACCTGGACCGGACGGCGCAACTCGAACGGATCGCACGACGTCGCGAGGCCGCGTTCGGCATCGTCGATCAGGTCCGCACCGGCCATGACCCGGTCACCGAATGGGACGGCTTCTTCGACGCGCTGTGGGATGCCCGCGGACCGCTGTGCCACGACGACTGACCTGCCCCACCGAGCTGGCCCGGCGTCGCGGTCCGGCGAGGCCTGTGGCCGCCGGCGGCCGTTCTGTGTTCAGTCGGTGGGGTCGAGCAGTTGGCGGGCGGCGTGTTGGAGGGTGGCGGTCTGGGTCGGGGTCAGCGTGCCGAGCAGCTCACCGAGGAGGCGTTCGGGGGTGCCGGTGAGCAGGTGCAGCCGCGCACGCCACCGGTCGACGGTAACGATCAACGGTGGGGCGTCAGGCGCGTCGGCACGGTCGACCAGCGGGGCCATCAGCCGCCACCCAGACAGCTCGATCGCGGCGGTCTGCAGCTCGACCCACAGCAGCCCGTCGGCGCGGCGCCAGACCTGCCCGGCGCTCATCGCCGGTAGCCGTGCAGCTGGTCGAAAAGCCCGTCGGCCTGCGGGTCGGCGGCGAGCAGCGCGGCTGCCTGTCGTAGCCGTCGGTCGTTGGCGCGGGCGAGCAGCAGCCGCAGGGCCCTGTCGACCTGCTCGGCGAAGGTGGTCGGCACCAGCCGGTCACGCGCAGCACGCTCGAGCTGATCGAGCAGCTGCACGTCGATGCGAACCGACCGGTGCTGGCGTGCCATGCGCTCCTCCCCGTCCCGTCGCTCCCGCCCAAGGTCGACGGCGTCGTTGGCCCGCGAGCTGCGGCGTGGTGTCGGCGATCGGCGTTCCGCGGTGTCGACCACGGTGGCCGTGCCCACGACTAGCGGGCCGGTAACGGTCGGGCGGTGTGGCTGTCACGTGACAGCAACGGCAGTTGCGACCTGTAACGGTCGTGGGACGTGATGTGGGACGGTACGCGCACAACCGGGCCGACTGTTGGTCGAGTCGATCGCCCAGGGCGCCGTGCTGCTCTCCGAAGAAGGCCAGTTGCTGGCCGTCAATGACGCCGCCCGGGAGCTGTTGGCCGTCCCGGCGGACGCTCTCGCCCAGAACGAGGCGGACGTGCTCACCCACCCGGAGCTCGCTGGCGCGGTCGATGACGTTCGCGACACGGGCGAGCCGATGACCCTGGAGATCGACCACGCCGAGGCACGGCTACGGGTGAACGTGTCCATGCTCCGCGACGAGGTGCTGGTCCTCATCGTCGACCGCACGGAAGAGCACCGGGTCGAGCAGCTTCGTCGCGACTTCGTCGTCAACGCCTCCCACGAGCTGAAGACCCCGGTGACCGGCATCCAGACCCTGACCGAGGCACTGTCGGTCGTCGTCGCCCAAGAGCAGCAGGAGCGCGTCGCTGAACTGGTGGCACGGCTCGGCGACGAGGCGTCCCGGCTGGCAGCGCTCGTACACGACCTGCTCGACCTGCGCCGTCTGGAGGAACGAGGGGCGAGGGACCGCGACAGCGTCGACCTGGCCGAGCTCGTGCGCCGGGTCGTCGCCGCACAGGTGAACCGCGCGGATGAGCTCATGATCGAGCTCTCGGTTGAGGCCCCAGTGGAGGTCCAGTTTCTCGGCGTGACAGAGACCTCGAGGTGGTGGTGCGCAACCTCGTGCGCAACGCCATCACCTACAACCGACCGGGCGGAACGGTCGGCGTCGCCCTTCGCCTCATACCAGAAGAGCAGGGCGAGCCGGAGGTCGAGCTCGTCGTGGCGGACACCGGGATGGGAATCGCCCCGTCTGATCTGCCACGCATCTTCGAGCGCTTCTACCGCGTCGACCCGGCCCGGTCGCGCCACACCGGCGGTACCGGCCTCGGCCTGTCCATCGTCCGGCACGCCGTCGAGTATCTCGAAGGCTCGATCCAGGTCGCCAGTCACCTCGGCGAAGGCACCACATTCACCGTGCGCCTGCCCGCGAAGCGATCGGACTGAGCGGGCGGCTTCGCCATCGCTGAGCACGCCCCGGCGTGCGGCCCGGTCCTCGTGGCTTCGAAGGTCCGCACTGCCAGAGCCTGGGGCGGTGATGACGCGGAGGTCCGGGCGAGGGGGTCGACTTCACCGTGGCCTTCGCCTCCGTGCGCGTCCCGGGCTGCTCATCGCGTCGACCTCGACGTCGTAGCTACGCCTGGACTCGCCATGTTGCGGAGGGTGGTGGCATCCCGGGGGCCCGGGTCCGCGCACCGTCGTGCGGCCTACTGGGTCCATGAGTTCGCAGCAGATCGGGGAGGCCCGACGCTCCAAGCGTCCGCCGGCGATCCCCGACGACGTCGCCGATCCCGCGGTCGTGAAGGCCACGGGGCGGGTGAAGCTGCCCACTCGAGTGCGGTGGAGCGCGCCGGCGCGCAGCTACGACCTCGCGGATCGGCGCCAGCGGGCACGGGTGTATGAGCAGGTTCTCGTTGAGGGCGTCGAGCAGGACGTTCGTGAGATCATCGACGTGGATGAGCTCGTCGTCCTGTGGGACGAGCTCTACCTGCCCGACCACGTGCGCCGAGCCTGGGCGGACTGGCTCGCTGATCGACGGGGTATCGAGCTGTCGTGCTGACCCCGCTTCAGCAGCGGCTGCTCGACCTCGTCAGTCGGCATCCCGAGGCGGAGGGGTTGGACCTCCCCCCGGAGGTCCACACCGCCCACGAGAAGCCAGAACCGCCATCAGCACCTCGGCTCCGTGACCGCCTGCGTGTTGTGCTATCAGGAACCGGTCACAGCCGTCGCTGCCAGTCACAGGAAGAGGGAGACCCGGCATCACCTCACCAACGACGAATTGCGCCGCCAGGGCGAGGATGTGTCGCCGGGGCTGTCGCTGCTGGCGGTGACGCTAGGGGCTCTGCTCATGGTCCCGCCGTTCGTTTCGATGTACGACACGGCGGAGCGCATCCGGCGTGCACAGGAGGGCAGAGGCGTCAGCAAGCCGATCAGCCCGGTGTCGCGGTGCTCCTGCCGTCCATTCCGATCGCCAGCATCTTCCAGACGGCCGACCTGCAATCGTGGCTCAACCGTGCGTGGGAACGCGGCGCAGGAGACGTCAGCGGACCAGCCGCTGGTCCGGCAACTGGAGCGGCCACCACCCCGCCGGCCAGCCTGTCGCGGTCGTCCGGTGAACCCGCTGCCGTCGCGTCGTCGGCCACCCTCGGCTCCTCCGCCGCGGCGGTCGCCGCTGGGACGAGGTGTCACGAGAGCACGAAGGTGCGAGCCACCGACGCCCGTCGGGGGGTAGCGTCCGGCACGAAACGAGCGGGGACGGACGCCACGGGCCGAGCGGGGACGGACGCCACGGGCCGAGCGGGGACGGACGCCACGGGACGAGCGGGGACGGACGCCACGGGACGAGCGGGGACGGACGTTGAGCGACTCGAAGAGGTGGGACGCGGTCAAGGACCGGGCGCTCGGGATCGTGCGCATGGTCGACGGCTGGCTCCCGGATCGGTTGAGCCGACTGGCGCGCCGCTTCGCCGACGGCGAGCTGTTGCTCTCTGCCAGCAGCCTCGCGTTCTACGGGTTGGTGTCGGCGCTGCCGCTGCTGCTCATCGCGTTCGCCTTCGTCGAGGCCGTCGCTGGGGACGACGCGCTGCGCAGCTTCGCGGACCAGGTGGCGGAGCAGGGTCCTGAGGGGTCGGGTCAGTTCCTCGATCAGCTCGTCGACAACGGCGGCACGTTCGGGTTCGCGACCCTGCTGTTCACGATCTGGCCGGCGACGGCCTACGGCGGCGGCCTGCGTCGCGCCCTCTCGAAGCACTCCGAAGGTGCCGAGTCCGGGTCGGGCTTGCGGGGACGGCTGCTCGGTCTCAGCATGGTGCTCGTCCTGCCGGTGGTCGTCCTCGCCGGCATCCCGATGATGTTCTTGCTCAGCACGCTCCTCGGCGACGGCCTCGTCGAGACCGCGCTCGGGTGGCTGCTCGCGCTCGTGGCGGCGACGCTCGTGGGGACCGCGCTGATGACGGCGCTCTACCACGCGTTCTCGCCCAGGTCGCTCGGGCTGCGGCAGAGCCTCACCGGCGCAGGCGTCACTGCCGCGCTGACGGCCGTGTACTCCCTCGGGTTCGTCGTCTACCTCCAGCTCGGCGACACCGAGGACCGCTTCGGGGGCGGGGTCATCGCCGTCGTGGTGCTGCTCGGTCTGTGGCTGTTCGTTGCCAACATCCTGCTGCTCGCCGGCTACGAGACGGTCCTCGAACTCGAGGACGAACTCGACGACTGAGCTCCAGGACCGTCGAGCCCCCCGTCGGGCCGTTGCCACCTTCCCGTTCCAGCACGGGCCGAGGGGTGGTGTCCACCACTCGCCGTGATCCGCCGGCTCGGGGTGCGTACCCGGCGGGTGATCGACGAGCAACAGCTCGCGCGGAAGCTGGTGCGCGGCGACTTCCTTGATCTGGACGGCGACGTGGACGCGGCCCTGCGCGCGGTGCGCCGCTGACGCAGCAGGCCCGTCGTGTCCCGGCTCCGGAGGGAGGGTCGGGCGATCAGCGGCCACGCGGGCGCTCGCGAGCGATCCGAACGGAAGAACGGGGACGATTGCAGCTACTGGGGGTGCATGCCGTCGAAGGCGTTGCTGCGCCCCACGGAGCTGCTGGCCGCGGTGCGCCGGGTGCCCGCCGCAGCGACCGCGGTCACGGGAGTGGTGGACGTCGCCGCCGTGCTCCGGCGACGGGACGCCTTCACCTCGTCGTGGGACGACGCCGGACAGGTCGCCTGGCTCGAGGACGCCGGTATCGATCTGCTCCGCGGGCACGGACGGCTGGCCGGGGAACGCCGCGTCGAGGTCACGGCCGAGGACGGCTCCGTGAACGCGCTCGAGGCCAGCCGTGGGATCGTGCTCGCGGTCGGCACGCGCGCCTCGCTGCCACCGATCGAAGGACTGGACGAGGTCGCGAGGTGGGACAACCGTGACGCGACGGCGGTCGAGGAGATCCCGACCCGCCTGCTGGTGCTCGGCGGCGGGGTCATCGGGGTCGAGCTGGGTCAGGCGATCCGGCGACTTGGAGCCGACGAGGTGACCATCATCGAGGCGCAGGAGCGTCTCGAGGACGGGCGGGAACTGAGAGGGGACGAGCTCCTCGTCGCGGTCGGCCGGGAAGCTCTCACGCGCGACCTCGGCCTTGCCACGGTCGGGGTCGAGCCCGGTCGTGGCGGGTTCGTCGAGGTGGACGCCCACCTGCGTGTTCCCGGGCACGAGTGGCTCGACGTCGTCGGCGATGCGAACGGCCGTGCGCTCGTGACCCACCAGGGCAAGTCCCAGGCTCGGCTGGTCGGCGATGCCCTCGCCGGCATCGACGTGGACCCGGCCTGGGCGGACCGCGAGGCCCTTCCGCGGGTGGTGTTCACCGATCCGCAGATCGCAGCGGTCGGTCGGACCGAGGCGGCGGCCGAGGAGGCAGGCTTCGACGTGCTGACCGTCCGGGCCGACGTCGGCGGGACCGCCGGCGGGGCACTCACCGGTGACGGGGTCGGCGGGACCGCGCAGCTCGTCATCGACCGCGACCGCCGCGTGCTGTTCGGCGCGACCTTCGTCGGGCCCGGTGTCGCCGAGCTCCTGCACGCGGCGACGGTCGCCATCGTCAGCGAGGTGACCCTTGACCGTCTGTGGCACGCGGTCCCCGCGTTCCCGACGGTCTCCGAGGTGTGGCTCCGACTGCTCGAAGAGGTGCGGGCCGAGGATCTGCGGGGGTGAGGGCTCCCGCGGGGCGCAGCACGCGGTCCCGAGGGGAAACGCGATCCCGACGTCGACCCGGACGTGTCCCCTCCGGCCCACGTGCGAACGGCCCCGGCCGGACGACCGGGTCCCGCCGTGGATCGCGGCCTCGGCTGTCATACTGGGGCCTTCCCAGGGAGGACGCGTGGACACCGCCCGGCTGCTCCAGGCCCGGGACGCCTACGCGCGTGGGCGATGGGACCTCGCCCATGCCGGCTACGCCGAGGTGGCGGCGACCGACCACCTCGAGCTCGACGACCTCGCGGCCTACGCCGACGCCGCCTGGTGGCTCGGCCGCAACGACGAGTCGCTCGAGCTCTCCGAACGCGTCTACCGCCGCTGTCTGCAGGGGGAGCGGACCGCGGTGGCCGCGCGACTCGCGGTGGAGATCGGGTTCCTGTGGTTGCTGCGGGGGGAGGAGACCATCGGGTCGGGCTGGATCAGCCGCGCGCACCGGCTGCTCGAGGAGGCACCGGAGTGCCCGGAGCACGGCTACCTGCGCTACCTCGACGTCCTGGCGGCGCTCGACGCCGGCGCGTACGACGCCGCCAGCGCTCGCGCGCGTGACATGGCGGCGCTGGCGCGCCGCCACGACGACCCGACCCTGGAGGCGATCGCGCTCGTCCTCGAGGGGGTCGCGACGGTGCGGTCGGGGGAGGTCGCCCGAGGTCTGGCACGTTGCGACGAGGCGATGCTGCCCGTCCGGGCCGGCGCCGTCGCCCCGAGCTGGGCGGGCAACCTCTACTGCCAGGTGATGGGCCTGTGTTTCGACCTGGCCGATCACGGCCGGGCGCGCGCCTGGACCGATGCGACCGAACGGTGGTGCGGGCAGTTCAGCAACGCCGCCATGTTCACCGGCATCTGTCGCGTCCACCGCGCGCAGCTGCTCGGTCTCGAGGGGGCGTGGGACCGAGCCGAGGCGCAGGCCCACCAGGCGTGCCGCGACCTCGCCGAGCTGAACGTCGGGGTCGTGGCGGCGGCCCACTACGAGCTGGGTGAGTTGCGGCGGCTGCGTGGGGACGACGAGGGTGCGGCCCGTGCCTACGCCCGTGCGCACGAGCTCGGACGGGACCCGCAGCCGGGCGCGGCGCTGCTGCTGCTGGCTCGGGGCGACGCGCCCGCGGCTCGCGCAGCGCTCGAGACCGCTCTCGCCACCGCCGGCCAGGCGCTGGACCGGCACCCGCTGCTGACGGCGCGCCTGGAGCTCGCCGAGGCCACCGGCGACGGCGACCTGGCCGACGCGACCGCGCGGGAACTGCGACGGATCGCCGACCGGTTCGCGACCCCTGGCCTGCGCGCCGACGCCGATGCCGCCGAGGGGGTCGCGCTCCTGCTCCGTGACCAGCCGGAACGGGCGCTCGGTCCTCTCCGCGCGGCCTGCCGTCACTGGCGCGACCTGCGGGCGCGGTACGCGACCGCCCGGAACCAGCTGCGCATGGCTCGCGCGCTGGACGCGATCGGGGACCTCGAGGCCGCTGCCCGCGAGCGGACGCAGGCGGCCGCGACCCTCGACGCGCTCGGCGCTCGCCGCGACCTCACGGCGCTGGCGGACCGAACCGGTCCGGGCCAGGCGAGGGCTGCCGCACCCGGTGGCCTGTCCCCGCGGGAGACCGAGGTGCTGCGCCTGGTCGCCGACGGCGCCACCAACGCCGCGATCGCCGCGCAGTTGACGATCAGCGAGCGGACGGTCGAGCGGCACGTGTCCAACGTCTTCCACAAGCTGCAGGTCGCCTCCCGCACGGAGGCGGCACGGTTCGCGTTCGCCCACGGGCTGGTGGACCCGCGGCGCGGGTGAGCGCGTCTGGTCGGGGTCGCGGCGTGGGTGGAACCACGTAGGTGCGCCCGCCGGGGGTTTGGGTGCTCTCCGTGAGGTCGGCGCCGGGCGGGTCGGTCAGGGTGGGGTGATCGATCGCGCGGCCAGCAGGTCCGCCCACCCGGAGGGAACGAGATGACCACCGCCACGACGACCAGCGCCACGACGACCAGCGCCAGGCCGGCCACCGCCAGGCGGCCCGATCAGGACCGGCTGGACGACTTCCTGGCCCGCGTCGCCACCGACCAGGCCGCGGGGATGCACCTGTCGACGGTCGTGCTCGGTGAGCGGCTCGGCTTGTACCGCGCGCTCGCCGCGCACGGCCCCAGCGGCGCGGCCGACCTCGCCACGGCGACCGGGTACGACCCGCGGCTGGTCCTCGAGTGGCTGCGTGTCCAGGCCGTGAGCGGCTACTGCGAGCACGACCCGGCGACCGACCGCTTCTGGCTGACCCCGGCGCAGCAGGCCTGCCTCGCCGACGAGGGCGGTCCGACGTTCGTCGCCGGAGGACTGACGACCGTGAGCGCGGTCCACCGTGGCATCGAGCAGGTGGCGGCCGCGTTCCGTCAGGAGGGCACCGTGGCCTGGGGCGACCACGATCCGGGGCTGTTCTCCGGGGTCGCCCGCGCGTTCCGGCCCGCGTTCGAGACGCACCTCGCGACGGCGTGGATCCCGGCCCTGTCGGGTGCCATCGACGCCCGACTGCGTGCCGGCGGCCGGGTCGCCGACGTGGCGTGCGGCTTCGGCACCTCGTCGGTGGTGATCGCGCGGGCCTACCCGCAGGCCACCGTGGCGGGCTTCGACCAGCACGACCTGTCGATCGCTGCCGCCCGCCGCGCGGCCACGGAGGCCGCCGTGGCCGACCGCGTCACCTTCGAGGTGGCGGACGCGGCCGCGCTGCCCGGGTCGGACTACGACCTGGTGTGCATCCTCAACGCGCTGCACGAGATGGGCGACCCCGTGGGTGTCTGCCGTCGGGTCCGGGAGGCGTTGGCCGACGGGGGGCGGCTGATGCTGGTCGAACCCGTGGCGGGCGACACCCTGGCTGACAACCGCACCCCGGTCGGCCGCAGCTTCCTCGCCGCATCGACGATGATCTGCCTGCCGAGCGCCCGGTCGCAGGGTGGGGAGCGCCACCTCGGTGCCCAGGCGCCCGATGCCGCCTTCGCCGAGGTGGCACGGGACGCCGGGTTCTCGCGGTGCGCCCGGGTGGCGCAGACCCCGCTGCACCGCGTTCTGGAGCTCGCGGCGTGAGGGCGCCACGCAGGTCAACCGCAGGGACTGGGGACTGAACTGGAACACCGCGTTGGACGCCGGTGGCGTGCTGGTCAGCGAGAAGGTCACCCTCGAGTTCGAGATCTCCGCGACCCGCGACGCCTGACCGTTGGCGACGGGGTCCCCGGTCGGGGACCCCGTCGTCCGCACCGCCACCCCGGCGAGCCGGCCCGTACCGTCGGCGGCCACCTGGATCCACCCACGACGGCGCCGCTGGTCGCGCCACGCGGAGGCCACCATGCAGTTCGGCGTCTTCTCGGTCGGTGACGTCACGCCCGACCCGACCACCGGTCGCGCCCCGTCCGAGGCGGAGCGGATCCAGGCGATGGTCACCATCGCGCTGAAGGCCGAGGAGGTCGGCCTCGACGTCTTCGCCACCGGTGAGCACCACAACCCGCCGTTCGTGCCGTCGTCGCCGACGACGCTGCTCGGCTACATCGCGGCGAGGACCGAGCGGCTGGTGCTGTCCACGGCGACGACGCTGATCACGACCAACGACCCGGTCAAGATCGCCGAGGACTACACGATGCTGCAGCACCTGGCGGACGGCCGGGTGGACCTGATGATGGGCCGCGGCAACACCGGGCCGGTCTATCCCTGGTTCGGCTACGACATCCGTGACGGCATGTCGCTGGCGATCGAGCACTATGCGCTGCTGCACCGGCTGTGGCGCGAGGACGTCGTGGACTGGCAGGGCACGCATCGCAGCTCGCTGCAGGGCTTCACCTCGACGCCCCGGCCCCTGGACGGGGTCCCACCGTTCGTGTGGCACGGCTCGATCCGCTCGCCCGAGATCGCGGAACAGGCCGCGTTCTACGGTGACGGGTTCTTCCACAACAACATCTTCTGGCCGCTGCGTCACACCGAGCAGCTGGTGGAGCTGTACCGGCGCCGCTTCGAGCACTACGGCCACGGCGGAGCTGACCAGGCCATCGTCGGCCTGGGCGGGCAGTTCTTCGCCCGTCCCCGCTCCCAGGACGCGGTGCGCGAGTTCCGGCCCTACTACGACGTCGCCCCGGTCTACGGCCACGGCCCGTCGCTCGAGGACTTCACCCGCGAGACGCCGCTGACCGTCGGCAGCCCCCAGCAGGTGATCGAGCGCTACGCCACGATGCGCGACCACGTCGGGGACTACCAACGACAGCTGTTCCTCATCGACCACGCCGGCCTGCCGCTGGCCACCGTGCTCGACCAGCTCGAGATCCTGGGTGGTGAGGTCGCCCCGGCCCTGCGTCGGGAGCTGGCGCGTGGCCGCCCACCGCACGTCCCGGATGCACCCACGCACGCGAGCCGCAAGGCGGACGCGGACGCGGCGGCGCGAGACGTGCTGTCGGGCGCGGGCCGGGCCGCGCGGTCCGCCGGACCGGGGTGACGAGCCTCAGCTGGCCCGCTGCTCGAGCAGCTCACGGCAGGCCCGCTCGCACCGCCGGGCAGCTGATCGACCTGCAGGTCGTGGTCGTTGTGGTCGTCGTGGTGTCGTAGGGTCTCCCCACGGTCGAGGAGGAGGCGTGGCCGGGTGAGTAGCTCGCTGCTGTCGGGGCTCGGTGCCAGCGTGACCGAACTCGCCACGGGCGCGGTCGCGGCCATCGCGATCTACCTCGCGGTGATCGTCGCGACCCGCGTCTCCGGGCTCCGCAGCTTCTCCAAGATGTCCGCGTTCGACTTCGCCATGACCGTGGCGATCGGGTCGCTCATCGCGACCGCGGCATCAGGTCAGGCCCCTCTGGCCACCGTGATCGTCGGGGTCGCGGTGCTGTTCGCCGGGCAGTTCCTCGTCGCGGTCCTGCGCTCCCACCGGTGGCTACGTGGAGCGCTCGACAACTCCCCGCTGCTGCTGATGGACGGCGAGCGCATCCTGCACGACAACCTCGCGCTCGCCCGGGTCACCCTCGACGATCTGCACGGCAAGCTGCGCGAGGCCGGGGTCCTGCGGTACGAGCAGGTGCGTGCCGTGGTGTTCGAGACGACCGGCGACCTCAGCGTGCTCCACGGTGAGGGGTCGCTCGACGAGCGACTGTTGTCCGGCGTCCGGCGCCCCTGAAGGCGCGACCACGCCGGGGGACGTGCGGTGCGGCACCCCGGCGTCGAGCGTCGTGCGTCAGTTCGCGCGGGCGACGTCCGCAGCGTCGTGGCGTCCCTCCACCGTGGGTGCACAGCGCACGACCACCGCTCGCGGCTACGGCCCTTGGCCCCTGGTCCGGCACACCACCGGCTGGCAGGGTGGACGATGCCTGCGCCACAGGTCCCCGGGACGGACCGGGCAGCCGCCGGGGAAGCGGGCGCGGCCGGGGGGGACGGTCGCGCGCCGCCGCAGCGGCCGTCACCGGGCTGCCCAGGACCCGGAAGGAGCTGGGATGGCCCAGCGGACCGAGCCGACCCCGACGAACCCTCGCTCACCGACCGTCCGTTATCCCTGGTTCCGGCGCGAGGACGTCGACGGGTTCTTCGCGCTGTTCCAGAACAACCTCGCGAACTTCGCGCTCATCGCGATCCTGATGGCCGGGATCGGCTTCCCGGCAGACCTCATCTTCACCCGCATGATCCCGGGGGCTGCCATCGCCGTCCTCGCGGGCAACCTCTGGTACGCCCGCATGGCGCGCAAGCTCGCGGAGCGCGAAGGCCGGACCGACGTCACCGCCCTCGCCTACGGCATCAGCACCCCGATCCAGTTCGTCTACACCTTCGCGATCCTCGCGCCGGCCCTGGCGATCACGGGCGACCCCGAGCTCGCCTGGCGCATCGGGGTGGCCGCCGTGCTCGTCGGTGGCGGACTCGAGATCCTCGGCGGGGCCATCGGCCCCTGGATCCGTCGCAACCTGCCGCGCGCCGCGATGCTCGGCGCCCTGGCCGGCGTCGCCCTCACCTTCATCGGTGGGGAGATGTTCTTCAAGACCCTCGAGCTGCCGATTGTCGGCATCGTGGCCCTCGGCATCATCCTCGTCGGCCTGGTCGCCAAGGTGGCGTTCCCCGCCCGCATCCCCGCGACGCTGCTCGCCATCGTGGTCGGCACCGGTCTGGCCTACGCGCTCGGCCGCGCGGAGCCCGGCGCGATCGCGCGCGGCGCGGAGACGACCGGCTGGTACCCGCCCCTGCCGACCCTCGCCGGCCTCGAGGGCCTCGGTGAGCTGTTCGGTCCGCAGACGGCACTGCTCGCCGTGATCGTCCCGATCGCGATCTACAACCTGTTCGAGACCATGAACAACGTCGAGGCCGTCGCCGCTCTCGGCGACGACTACGACGTCCGCCAGGCGCAGATCGCCGACGGTGTCGGCAGCTGCCTCGGTGGGCTGTTCGGCGGCGTCCTGCCGACCACCGTCTACATCGCCTCCGTCGGCACCAAGGAGATGGGCGCCGGTCGCGGCTACTCGATCGCCAACGGGGTCGTGTACGTCGTCGCGGCGACCTTCGGGTTGATCGGCGCGATCGCGGAGATCATCCCCCTCGCCGTGATCGCCCCCATCCTGGTCTTCGTCGGCATGGTGATGGTGGGCAGCGCGTTCCGCAGCGTCCCCGCCCGGCACGCTCCGGCGGTCGCGATCGCGATGTTCCCCTACCTCGCGAACTTCCTGAACACCCGGTTCGGTGCGGCGGCACCGGAGGCGCTCGAGGGCATCTCGTCCGGGCTGGTCCCGCTCGCCCAGGGCGCGCTGATGACCGCCATGCTGTGGGGTGCGCTGACGGTGTTCATGATCGACCGGCAGTGGCTGCGCGGCACCGTCGCCGCGCTCACCCTGGCCGTGTTCGCCGCGTTCGGCATCATCCACGCGCCACAGCTCGAGTTCATGGCCGCCTCGGCGAGCGAGTTCGTCTGGGGCTACCTGATCCTGGCGGGCATGATGGTGCTGCTGTACCTCACCGACCGCTCCGCCGCCGTGGGCGAGCCCGCCGAGCCGCGGGTTCCCGCCGGGCGGATGAGCTGACCAGGGGGCGCCGCGACGATGACCAGCTTCCTGTGTAACGGGCGGACCGTCGAGGTCGGCGAGCACCCGCACCTGCTCGCCGCCCTGCGCGAGGAGCTGGACGTCACGTCCCCGAAGGACGGGTGCGCGCCGGAGGGCCGGTGCGGGTGCTGCGCGGTCCTGGTCGACGGCCGCGCGGTGCTGTCCTGCCGCACGCCATTGGCCCGGGTCGAGGGGCGCAGCGTGGTCACCCTCGAAGGGCTGCCCGAGGAGGAGCGCCGGCGGCTCGCGGAGGCGTTCGCGGCCGCCGGCGCCGTGCAGTGCGGCTTCTGCACCCCCGGGATCCTCGTCCGGACCAAGGAGCTGCTGGACCGGTACGGCGCCGACCTCACCCGGTACCAGGCGGCCACCCGGCTCGGGGCGCACCTCTGTCGCTGCACCGGGTACCTGTCGATCCTCGACGCCATCGAGGCTCTGGCCGGGGGCACGGCGAGCGCACCGACCCCCATCACCGGGGTCGGCTCCGACGGTGCTCGCTACGAGGCCACGGCGCTCGCGCTCGGCGACCGGGGCTACGTCGCGGACCTCCGCGTCCCCGGGATGCTCCACGGGGCGCTGCGCCTGGCCGACCACGCTCGGGCCGAGGTGGTGGCGATCGACCCGCAGCGTGCGGCCGGGATGCCGGGCGTCGTCGCCGTGCTGACCGCCGCCGACGTCCCCGGGGAGCTGCGCGTCGGGCTGCTCGAACGGGACTGGCCGGTCTTCGTCCCGGAGGGCGGGCGGACGTCCTACCTCGGTGACGTCCTCGCGATGGTCGTCGCGGAGACCCAGGCGCAGGCACGCGCGGCGGCCGACGCCGTCGAGGTGGCGCTGCGGCCGCTCACCCCGGTCACGGACCCCCTGCGTGCGATGGCGGACGACGCGGAGACGGCCGTCTGGGGAACCACCGGCAACGTCCTGTCCGTCTCGCGTTATCGGCGCGGCGACGTCGCGGACACGCTGGCCAGCTCGGCCCACGTGGTCACGGAGGTGTTCGAGACCCAACGGGTCGAACAGGCCTACCTGGAACCGGAGGCGACGCTCGCCGTCCCCGACGGCGACGGGCGGCTCCACGTCTCCTCCGGCGGGCAGGGCGTGTGGGACGACCGCGACCAGCTCGCGGCCGTGCTCGGCGTGGCGCCCGAGCAGGTCACGGTCGAGCTCGTCAGCAACGGCGGCGCGTTCGGCGGCAAGGAGGACCTCAGCAACCAGGCGCAGACGGCGCTGGCCGCGTGGGTCACGGGTCGGCCGGTGGTCTGCGTCCTGACCCGCGAACAGAGTCTGCGCCTGCATCCGAAGCGGCACCCGATCAGGCTGGCGTACGAGGTGGGCTGCGACGCCGATGGCATGCTGACCGGGCTGCGCGCCCGACTGGTGGGGGACACCGGGGCGTACGCGTCGGTGGGAGCCAAGGTGCTCGAGCGCGCGGCCGGGCACGCCACCGGGCCCTACGTGATCCCGGCGGTCGACGTCGAGGCGGTCGCCGTGCGCACCAACAACCCGGTCAGCGGGGCGTTCCGCGGGTTCGGAGTGAACCAGGCCAGCTTCGCGATCGAGGGGGCGCTCGACCGGCTGGCCGAGCGGGTCGGGCTCGACCCGTGGGAGCTGCGGCGCCGCAACGTGATCGTGCCGGGAGCGGTCTGGGGACCCGGGCAGGTCATGGACGCCGGCGCCAGCGGTGCGCTGGCCTGCCTGGAGGCGATTCGGCCGCACGCCGAGGCGGCTCGCGCGGCCGGCGCGGCGTGCGGGCTGGGGCTCGCGATGAAGAACTCGGGGCTCGGCAACGGGGCCCGGGAGCTCTCGCGGGCGACCGTGCGCTTCGACCCGGACGGGACGGTCGAGGTGCGCCACTGCTGGACCGAGATGGGCCAGGGCGTGCACTCGGTCGCCGTGGCCGTCGCCTGCGAGGAGCTCGGGGTGGCGGCCGACCAGGTCCGCGTGGTCGTCGACACCTCGCGCGAGCTCGGCGCCGGCCAGACCACCGGGTCGCGCGGGACGCTGCTCGGGGCGGGAGCGGTCCGCGACGCCTGCGCCGCTGCTCGCGACGACGGCTGCCGGCCCGGCGTCGAGTACGGCGGCAGCTTCCTCGTCGACTGGACCGACGCGATCCAGGACGGCGTCGAGCACCCGACGATCCACGCCGCGTTCGGCTACGCCTGCCACCTCGTCGTGCTGGGCGACGACGGCGAGGTGGCCCGCGTGGTGGCCGCTCACGACGTCGGCCGTGCCGTCAACCCGACCCTGTGCCGCGGCCAGGTGGAGGGCTCGGTCCACATGGGGCTCGGGTACGCGCTCAGCGAGGACTTCCCCGCCGACGAGGAGGGACGGCCGCTGCACCTCGGCCTCGGACCGCTCGGGATCCTCCGGGCCCGCGACATGCCGCCGGTCGAGACGATCCTGCTGGAGCACCCGCAGCCCGGCGCCCCCTACGGCATCAAGGGCATCGGGGAGATCGGGTCGGTGCCGACCGCGCCTGCCGTCGCGGCCGCGTTGCACGCACGCGACGGCCGATGGCGCCACCGGCTGCCACTGCGGCCCGCCGGGCGCGAACGGCGGGACTGACCCCGGCGCTCACTCACTCCCCGGCGCCGACGAGCCGGGTCCGGTGCCCCGCACCGTGCGGGCGATGCGCTTGGCGAAGGTGTAGACGCGCCGCAGGTGCTCGATCGCTTCGGAACCGCGCGAGTACGCCGCCACCCGTTGCGGTGCGTCGGCGGCGATGCGGGTGGCACGGAACGCCGCGGCCGCCGCGAGCAGTTCGTTGACCTCGGGCTTCGCCTCCAGGACCTGTTGCGCGAGCTCGCCGTCCTCGGCTTCGAAGGCCGCCAGCGAGGTGCGCAGCAGGTCCAGCATCATGGCGTGGAAGTCGCTGACGACCGCGAGGGTCTCGTCGCTGACGGGTACCCCCTCCTCGATGCGCCGCTGGCCGACCCGGACGAGGTCGTGCTTGACGATGTCGCCCACCAGCTCGAGGTAGCTCGCCACCTCGAGGAGGTCGGTCAGCTCCTGCGACTGACCGTCGGTCAGCTGGCCGTCGCCGATCCGCCGCAGGTAGGTGAGGATCGCCTCGTGCAGGTCGTCGATCTCGTCGTCGGCGCCCGCCAGGTCCGTCAGCTCGTCGGTGGACCCGCTCAGGATCAGCGGCACGGCCCCATCGACCTGGGTGATGACCCGCCGTCCCATCCGGGCGAGCTCCTTGCGGGCGAGGTCCAGCGCGATCGCCGGAGCGGACAGCACGCTGGTGTCGAGGTACTTCGGTTCGGCGCCCAACTCACCGGGCCGGGGCGGTACGAGTCGCTCCACGAGGGCTGCGAGCTGGCGGGTGAAGGGCAGGAACAGCAGCAGCATGCCCGTCTTGGCGATCGTGTAGGCGTTGGCGATCTGCCGCGGCGACTCCGCGGCGAGGCGGGCACGGCCCTGGAGGTGCTCGGCGCCCGGTGAGATGGCGGTGGCGAGCGCCGCGATCGGGCGGAGCAACAGCAGCATCAACGTGACGCCGATCGCGTTGAACAGCACGTGGACGAGGCCGGCCCGCAGCGCGACGGGCGGACGACCGATCGTCGCGAGCATCGTCGTGACGGCGGTGCCGAGCGAGGCGCCGAGCGCGATCGCGATACCGGTCTCGAGCGGCACGAGCCCCTGGCTCGCCATCACGACGACCAGCCCGATGGTCGCGGTGGACGACTGCACGAGCGCCGTGAACCCGGCGCCGATCAGCACGCCCGGCAGCGGTCCGCGGTCGGCGGCCATGAGGTCGAGGAACGGTTGGTACTCCTGCAGCGGCGCCATCGCCCCCTGCATCACCCCCATGCCGAGGAACAGGATGCCGAGGCCGGCGACTGCCGTGCCGAGCTGGCGGACCTGGGCCCGGCGTGCGACGAACTGGGCGAGGACACCGCCGGCGATCATCCCGAACGAGTAGGCGACGATGTCGAAGGCGATGATCTGCGCGGTCAACGTCGTGCCGACGTTGGCGCCGATGATGATGCCGACCGAGTGCGCGAGGGTCAGCAGGCCGGCCGACAGGAACCCGATCACGAGCACCATCGTCACCGTGGACGACTGGATCGTGGCGGTGACGAGGATCCCGGTCAGCACGCCCTTGACGCGGTTCGACGAGGCTCGGCCGAGCATGTTCGCGAGCGAGCTCCCCGCGAGGCCCCTGAGGCCCGCGGTCACCCCGTTCATCCCGTGCAGGAACAGCGCGAGGCCGCCGGCGAAGGCCATCGCCACCATGGCGACCGATCCCTCGCCGCCGACGCCGTTCAGGACCTCCACCGCGCCGCCCCGTCCTCGTCACCGTCCGTTCCCCGGTGGGACCCTATCGGTGGGGGAGGTCAGCCCGCGGCGTACGGCGGGTGGCGGTCCCCCCACGGGGCGGCCTGTTCGAGCTGGGCGGCGAGGCGCAGCAGCCCGGCCTCGTCCCAGGGCCGCCCGACGAACTGCACACCGACCGGGCCGACGTCCGGGTCGTGGTGCAACGGCAGGCTGATCGCCGGCTGCCCGGTGAGGTTGGCCAGCGGGGTGAGCCCGACCAGGCGGGCCTGGTCCGCGAACACCGCCTCGCCGGGCAGGTCCCGGTAGGCGCCGTTGTCGCGGGACGGGCCGGTCAGCACCGGGGTGAGCAGGGCGTCGAGGTGGGCGGTCGCGCCGATGATCGCCCGGCTCGCCAGCTGCAGCCGGAACTGCGCGGCGGCGAGGTCGGCGGCGGTGCGCGTGCGCCCGACCTCCGCGAGCCAGACGTTGACCGGCTCGAAGGTCGCGGGGTCGAACGGCTGGGAAGCGAGGTTCGCCCCCCACAGCGTCAGCACGAGGTCGGCGAGCCCGGGGTCCTCGGGGAGGACCGCTTCCTCGACGGTGTGCCCGAGCCCTTCGAGCAGCGCGACGGTCGTGTCGATCGCCGCGTCGACGCTCGGGTGCAGGGTCGCCGGCCCCGTCGGGCCTCGGCGGAGCACCCCGATCCGCAACCGGTCGACCGGCTCGTCGAGGGCCGCGGACCACGGGCGCGCCGGCGGGGGCGCCATCCCCGGGTCACCCGGCTCGTAGCCCGCCATCACGTCGAGCAGCAGGGCCGCGTCGGCGACCGTGCGCGTCAGCGCCCCGGACGTCGACAGGCCGAACGACAGCTCCCCGAGCACCGGGCCGTTGGAGACGCGGTCGCGTGACGGCTTGAGCCCGACCAGCCCGTTGACCGCGGCGGGGATGCGGATCGACCCGCCGCCGTCGGACCCCTGGGAGACGGCGCAGAGCCCGGCGGCGAGCGCCGCGGCCGCCCCGCCCGACGACCCGCCGGCGTTGCGGCCGAGCTCCCACGGGGTCGAGCACGGCCCGAGCATCGCGGTGTCGGTGTGCGCGATGGTCCCGAACTCCGGGACGTTGGTCTTGCCGAGCGGGATCGCGCCGGCCCGGAGCAGCCGGGCCACGCTGTGCTCGTCGACCGGGGCCACGAAGTGCTCCCAACTCCGCGTCCCCATCGTCAGCCGGGCGCCGGCGAGGAAGTGCAGGTCCTTGATCGACGCCGGCACCCCGTGCAGGGGGCCGAGCTCCTCGCCGGCAGCCGCGCGCTCGTCCGCGGCGTCGGCGCCGTCGCGGGCGCGGTCGGCCAGGACCTCGACGTAGCTGCCGATGGCCGGGTCGAGCCGCTCGATCCGGGCGAGGTAGACCTCGACGAGCTCCCGGGCCGAGACCTCGCGGGTGCGGAGTCGCCGGACCAGCATGGTCACGGGCGCGAAGGCGAGCGCGAGGTCGTCGTGCGGCACGGCGGGGCTCCCGGTCGAGGATCGATGCGTCGCGTGCGACGCTACTGCGCGGGGCGGTCGCGCCACACCGGGCTCGCGTCACACCTGCCCGGCCGCCGAGGTCGTGGCCCGCCCGGCACCGATGCGCAGCTCCAGGCGGCGCCCCGCGAGGGCGGTGAGGGGGACGAGCAGGACGCAGAGGACCGCGGCGATCGTCAGGTCGAGCCAGACGTCACCGACCGTCGCGCCCTCCACGGCGGCGGCGTAGACCGGCCGCAGGAAGTAGAAGGTGGGGCCGAGCCGCGCGATCCAGGCCGGCAGGTCCGGCCAGACGAAGAAGATCACCGGGAACACCAGCAGCATCCCGCCGAGCTTCCACGCGGCGAACAGGGTGTTGGTGTCCGGCGCCCACGCTCCCGCGACCAGCCCGATCTGCGCCATCATCGCCGCCCCCAGCACGACGCCGAGCAGGGTCACCGTCGGCGCGGTGGCGAGCACGCCGTTGATCGCCAGGGTCATGACCCCGGCAGCGACGGCGAGCAGCCAGCCGAGCGCGCCCTTCGCGAGCAGGAACTCCGACATCGTCGCCGGCGTGACGAGCACCGCCTGGAGGGTGCCCTTCTCCTTCTCCTCGACCAGGCCCGCCGCGGGGATCATCCCCCCGGCGATCGCCACCGACATCATCACGATCAGCGGCAACATCCGCAGGTCGAAGGGCACCCCGGCCTCGCCGAGCAGGACCACCTCGACGCCGACCGGCGCGCGGTCGTCCTCGAGACCACGGACGAGGTCGAGTGCGGTGACCCCGAGCAGGATCCGGTCCGAGGCGAGCGACTCCCCGCCGACGAACAGGCCGAGTTCCGGCTGCTCGCCGGCGCGGACCGCCGCGTCGAACCCCGGGGGCAGCACCAGCCCGGCGTCGAGGTCACCGGCCTCGACCTGCGCGCGCAGCCGGTCGGCGGCGTCGAGGACGGTCACCTCGATGCCCTCGAGCGCCCGTGCCTGCGCGACCAGCTCTGAGCTGCCGAGGTCCACGATGCCGAGGCGCGGCTCGGAGGCGAACAGCCCGCCGAACACGCCGCGGACCACCAGTGTCAGCAGGACGGGCAGGACCAGCGCCCACAGGACCAGCGGCGAGCGCGGCCCCAGCCGGAGATCCTTGCGGAGCACCTGCCAGGTCCGTGACCACGACACCTCCGACCACCTCCTCAGACGCGTGCGACCCGGCGGCGCAGCACCACCACGCCGACCGCGAACGCCACCAGACACCACCCCGCGAGCACGGCCAGGTCGGCGCCGACCTGCGACCAGCCATCGCCGTACGCGGTCACCCCGACGATCACGCGGACGAGCCCGTACGTCGGCAACGCCTGGACCCACGCGGCCGCGGAGCCCGGGAACAGCACGCTGAAGGCCGGCACGGTCAGGGGGATCATGAACAGCGCGCTCCAGAACACGATCCCGATGAAGTCCCGGCCGAGCGACCCCGCGATCATCGCCATGCCGGTGACCAGGACCGACCCGAGCAGCAGCGCCACGGCGAGGATCGTCCAGCCGCGTACGAAGGTGCCGGTGGCGAGCAGGATCAGCAGCGCCTGGCCGAACGCGAGCCCGGTCCCCAGCAGCGACTTGGCCGCCAGCACGTCGCTGACGCGCGCCGGGGTGACGAGGATCGCGGTGATCGTGCGCTGGTGGATCTCCGCGGCGATCAGCGAGGCGAGCGCGAACATCTCGACGAGCAGCACGAGGAAGACGAGCAGCGGCCGGAGCTGTTCACGGAGGCTGACCTGCGCCCCCGCACGGTCCGTCCCGACGATCGCCTCGTCGACGGCGGGGACGGTCACCGGTGGCGTCTCGCCGGCGACGAGGTACGCCAGTTCGCGTACCAGGGCGGTGAGCGCCGGGCGGAGCTCCTCCGGGGCGTCGGCGGGGAGCAGCACCCGGACGGTGGTCGGCGCCCCCGCGGCCACGTCGGCGAGGAAGCCCGGAGGGAAATCGAGCCCCGCCACGACCTCGTCGCCCGCCGCGACGGCCGTCTCGAGCGCCACCGCATCGTCGAAGGCGACGACGTCGAGCCCGTCGGCTGCGCCCGCGAGGCCCGTGAGCACCGGGCCGGCGCCCTCCAGTCGCACCCCCAGGGGCACGGTCTCCTCGACCGTGGCCGGCAGCAACCAGAACAGCAGGACGTAGGCGACGAGGCCGAGGAGCGACACGGAGACGTAGAACCGGTCACGGGCGAACGCCCGGAGGTCCTTGGCCAGGATCGCGGCGACGATCCCGCGGCGCGCGCTCACGTCAGTCCCCGCCCCGCGAACGCGACGAACACGTCCTCGAGGGTGGCCTCCTCGGTGTGGATCGTGAGCACCTCCGGACGCCCGACCAGATCGGCCAGCAGGTCGGTGTCGCCGTCACCGTCGAGCGAGATGACCTGTTCCTCGATGCCGCCGGCACCGCGCAGCCGGACGCGGACGCTACGGGTGCCGTGGCGCAGCTTGAGCTCCTCGGGGGCGTCCATCGCGAGGATCCGGCCGGTGTCGATGAAGGCGACCCGGTCGGCGAGCTCGTCGGCCTCGTACATGTCGTGGGTGGTGAGCAGGACCGCCGCGCCGCGCGCCGCCTCGTCCCGGATCAGCCGGCGGATCGTGCGGGCGGACACCGGGTCGAGCCCGTCGGTCGGCTCGTCCAGGAACAGCACGTCGGGTGCGTTGACCAGCGCCCGGGCGACCATCAGCCGCTGCCGCATGCCCTTCGAGTAGCCGCTGACCCGGTCCCCGCCCCGTTCGCTCAGCCCGACCCGCGCGAGGAGCGCGTCCACGTCGAGCTCACGGATGCCGAACAGCCGCCCGAAGAACCGCAGGTTCTCCCGGGCGGAGAGGTTCGGGTAGACGTTCTTCTCCTCGAAGCACACCCCGATCCGGGCCTGGATCGCCGCCCGGTCGGCGACGCCGTCGAGCCCGAGCACCGCGACGCGCCCCGCGGCGGGAGTCAGCTGCCCCGTCAGCAGCTTGATCGTGGTCGACTTGCCGGCGCCGTTCGGGCCGAGCACCCCGAAGACCTCCCCGGGGGCGACGGCGAACGAGACCCCGTCGACCGCGACGAGCTCGCCGTAGGCGTAGGCGAGGTCCTCCGCGACGACCGCGGCGTCCATGTCGGTCGAGCTCCTCGGTCCGGGACGGTGGGCGCGTCGCACCACCACGGTGAGCGTGCTTCGGGCGGGCAGGGGCCGGGTAGGGCCGTGCTGCGCGGTGGGTAGGGCCGCTGGTCCGTGGCGGCCGACGTGACCGCCGGAGGCCGACGCGTGCGCGCTCTGGGCGCGGGCGGCGGCGCAGCGGAGCGCCTATCTTGTGCGCCGCACCCCGTGGTGGTGGCGCTCCCGAAGGCGCCCGGTGCCGAGCTTCTCGCCGGCCGGTGTGCCTCCAGTTCGCACCGCGCCTGCATGGCAGCGGCATCCTGTCCAAGGAGACCTCCTCGTGGCCGACGCGCCCACCTTGCGATCCGACCTGGACCGCCTCGCCCGCAACCTGCGCTGGTTCTGGCACGAGCCTGCCCGCCAGATCCTCGCCGAGCTCGCCGAGCCGAGCTGGGACGCGGTGGGTCGCAACCCCGTCGCGATCGTCGCGGGGCTCAGCGACGCCCGCCTCGAGGAGCTCGCGGCCGACCCGCAACGCGCCGAGCGGATCGCCGCCGCCGTGCGCGACCTCGACGAGTACCTCGGGGCCTCCGACACCTGGTTCGACCGCCACGGCGGGGACCGCGACCGCCTCGCCGTGTACCTGTCGGCCGAGTTCGCGCTGGCGGACTGCCTCCACACCTACTCCGGTGGGCTCGGGGTGCTCGCCGGCGACCACGTCCGCTCCGCGTCGGACCTCGGGCTGCCCTTCATCGGCGTCAGCCTGGCCTACGACGACGGCTACTTCCAGCAGCGGATCGGCGCCGACGGCACCCAGGTGGCCGAACCGGCACCCAACCGGTGGGAGGACCTGCCGGTCGCCCCGGTGCTCGACGCCGACGGGCAGCGCCTGACCGTCGAGGTGGAGACCGGCGACGGTGTCGTCCAGGTCACGGCCTGGTCGATCGAGGTCGGTCGCGTGCGGGTCTACCTGCTCGACACCGGCACCGACCCGGTGCCGGCCCACCGGGCGATCACCGCGCCCCTGTACGGCGGCGACAACGAGACGCGCCTGCTGCAGGAGCTGGTCCTCGGCGTCGGCGGCGTGCGCCTGCTCGCCGCCCTCGGGTTGCACCCGACCGTGCTGCACCTCAACGAGGGGCACGCCGCGTTCGCGGGCCTCGAGCGGCTGCGGGCACGGCTGACCGCCGGCGCCACGCTGGCGGAAGCGGTCGAGGACGCACGCACGGAGCTCGTCTTCACCACCCACACGCCGGTGCCCGCGGGCCACGACCGGTTCCCCCACCACCTGGCCGCCCGCCACCTCGCACCCCTCGCCGAGCGGCTGGGCGTGCCCTTCGAGCGGTTGCTCGAGCTCGCGACCGGCGAGGGCGAACCGGACTGGAACCAGACCGTGCTGGCGTTGCACCTGGCGGGCCGGTCGAACGGCGTCGCCCGCCTGCATGGGCGGGTCTCGCGCGAGATGTGGCATCGGCTGTGGCCGGGCACGCCGGTCGAGGACGTCCCGATCGGCCACGTCACCAACGGCGTCCACGTCGAGCGCTGGGTCGGGCCCGAGGTGGCCCGCCTGGTCGCACGGCAGGTCGGCCCCGGCTGGGAGCACCGGTTCGAGGCGGACGCCTGGGAGCCGATCCGCGACCTCGACGCGGCGGCGTTGTGGGCCGCGCGGGCGGCCGCGCGTCACCGGTTGATCGCCGTGGCGCAGGACCGGCTGGCCGCGCAGGCCGAACGGCTCGGCACGGTGGCGGACGGGGCGGGCCTGGACCCGGACGCGCTCACCATCGCTTTCGCCCGTCGGTTCGCGACCTACAAGCGCGCGACGCTGATCGCCCGCGACGTCGACCGGCTCGCACGGCTGCTGACCCACCCCGATCGGCCCGTCCAGCTGCTGATCGCCGGCAAGGCACACCCGGCCGACAGGCCGGGCCAGCAGCTGATCCGCGAGCTCGTCGCGCTGACGCACGACCCGCGCGTCGAGGGCCGGATCGCCTTCCTCGAGGGCTACGACCTGGAGCTCGGAGCCGCGCTGACCGCCGGTGCCGACGTCTGGCTCAACAACCCGTTGCGGCCCCTGGAAGCCTCCGGCACCTCCGGGATGAAGGCCGCGATGAACGGCGTGCTCAACCTCTCCGTCCTCGACGGCTGGTGGGACGAGGCCGTCAGTGACTTCGCCGACCAGGCCGAGGTGGGCTTCGGCTGGGCCGTCGGCGGCACCGCGGAGGACCGCGACCGCACGACCCAGGACGCGGAGGACGCGGCCGCGCTCTACGCGATCCTCGAGGACGAGGTCGTGCCGACCTTCCACGACCGCGACGCGGCCGGGGTGCCGCAGCGGTGGGTCGCGATGATGAAGGATTCGATCCGGGTCCTGACCCCGCCGTTCTCCACCCACCGGATGGTCGTCGACTACGTCGAGCGCTACGGGCTCATCACCCCGGCGCTGGCTCGGTAGGGTGGCGGTATGAGCGGCCCGAGCACGACGACCCCACGTCCGATGACCGCCCCGGCGCCGACCGAGGCCCCGACGGTCCGGCCCGACGCCGGCGACGGCGACCACGACCGCTTCGCGCACTACGTCCCGAAGCGCGAGCTCGAGCGCGCCCGCCGCAAGGGCACGCCGGTGACCGCCCTGTGCGGCAAACGTTGGATCCCGGACGCCGACCCGTCGCGGTTCCCGATGTGCCCGACCTGCGCGGAGATCGCGGCGGACCGGCTCGCGCGCGGGCTCGGCGGCTGAGCTTGCCAGCGTGCCCGGTGGACCGGGCGGTGACGCCCGGTGGACCGGGCGAGGAAGGTGCGATCATGACGACCCTGCCGACGCGCACGCTCGGACGGACCGGCCGCGAGGTCACCATCGTCGGGCTCGGGACCTGGCAGCTCGGCGCCGACTGGGGTGAGGTCGACGACGCCCAGGCCGCCGGGGTGCTGCACGCCGCCCTCGATGCCGGCGTGACGTTCCTGGACACCGCCGACGTCTACGGGGACGGCCGGAGCGAGCAGCGCATCGCCGCGATCCTCGACGAGCGTGGCCGGCCCGACGACGTCGTGGTCGCGACGAAGGTGGGGCGCCGGGCCGACCCGCACGTCCCGGAGGCCTTCACGCTCGAGGCGCTGCGGGGCTGGACCGACCGCAGCCGCCGCAACCTCGGCGTCGACCGCCTCGACCTGGTGCAGCTGCACTGCCCACCGACGCCGGTCTTCGGCGACGAGCGTGTCTTCGACGCGCTCGACACGCTCGTCGACGAGGGTGCGCTCGCCGCCTACGGGGTCTCGGTCGAGACCCGAGCGGAGGCGCTCACCGCGATCGCCCGACCGGGCGTCGCCAGCGTGCAGATCATCCTCAACCCGCTGCGGATGGCGCCGGTCGACGACGTCCTGCCGGCGGCGCGGGCGGCTGGCGTCGGCATCATCGTGCGGGTGCCCTTGGCCAGCGGCCTGCTCAGCGGCCGCTACACGCGCGCGACGACCTTCCCGGCGGACGACCACCGGAACTACAACCGCCACGGCGAGGCGTTCGACGTCGGCGAGACCTTCGCCGGGGTGCCCTTCGAGGTCGGCATCGACGCCGCCGAGGAGTTCGCGGGGCTGGCACCGGAGGGGTCCACCCCGGCCCAGCTCGCCCTGCGGTGGATCCTCGACCAGGAGGGGGTGACGACGGTGATCCCCGGTGCGCGCTCGGTCGAGCAGGTCGCCGGCAACGTCGCGGCGGCGACCCTGCCGGCGCTCGACCCGGACCTGGTGGCGGCGCTGCGGGACCTCTACGACCGGACCGCACGGCCGCACGTGCACGAGCGCTGGTAGCGGGGCACCCGGGCCGTCCACCGGCACGGTCCGCAAGCGGCGGCGTCCGGCGACTAGGGTCGCGGGCGCCGACGACCGAGGAGGAACCCCCCGTGCCCGACGTCCGAGCCGTGATCTTCGACCTCGACGGGGTGCTCACCGACACCGCGGAGTACCACTACCGAGGCTGGCAGCGCCTGGCCGACGAGGAGGGCGTCCCCTTCGACCGCGAGAAGAACGAGGCGTTGCGCGGGGTGTCACGCAACGAGTCGCTGTTGCTCCTGCTCGACGGCCGCGAGGTCTCCGAGGAGGCCTTCGCGGAGATGGCCGCACGCAAGAACGGCTACTACCTCGAGTACCTCCAGGACATGTCGCCCGCCGACCTCCTGCCGGGTGCCGTGGCCCTGGTGGAGGACGCCAAGGCCCGCGGGTGGAAGGTCGCGATCGGCTCGTCGTCGAAGAACGCCGGCTTCGTGCTCGACGCCCTCGGGATCACGGAGCTGTTCGACGCGGTCGCCGACGGCCACAGTGTCGACCGGGCCAAGCCCGAGCCGGACCTGTTCCTCGAGGCCGCGGCGATGCTCGGGGTCCCCCCGGAGAGCTGCGTGGTGATCGAGGACGCGGAGTCCGGGGTCGACGCGGCCATCGCCGCCGGCATGATCGCCGTCGGGGTCGGACCCGAAGAGAGGGTCGGGCACGCGCCGCACCGCTTCGCCACCGTCGAGGACATCGACCTCGACCAGGTCCTCGACACGACCGACTAGCGACGACGGCGTCCGAACGGGGGATCGCGCGACGAGGAGATCGCGGTGGCCCGTGAGCCCGACCCTGCCCTGCTGCTCGACCATGCGCTCCTGCTCGCGCCCGGCGGCGGGACGGCGTCGCCGCTGCGGGCGGGCGCGGTGTCGCTCGTCGTGGACGCACGGCGCCGGGGCCTGACCGTCGGCGTGCACGCCCCGCCGCCGCTCGCTGGCGAGGTCGCCGGTTCGGTGCTCGGCGACCTCGTCGTGCTGGTCGACCATGCGGCCACGGACGAGGGCGCGGACGATCGCGGGTCCGGCGCGGCAGGGCTCAGCGCGCTCGCGAGGCGGGTGGGAGCGGTGCCGACGGCCTGCGTGGTCCTCACCGCCGACCCGGCGCTCGAGGAGGCGGCTCGCGCCGCCGGGATGCGTGCCGTCGCGGTCGCTGCGGGTGACGACCTCGATCGGGCGGTCGACCTCGCCGACCTCGTCCCCCCACGTCCGGACCGGTTGGGCGACGGGCCGTTGCTGCTCGACGGGTGGGTCGTCGTCGAGGAGCGACACGACCCCGGCCAGGTCGTCGACGTCGCCACCTCGCACCTCACCGGCAACGGCTACCTCGGCTACCGGGGCACCCTGCCGGAGTGGGGTGCCGACGCCACGGTCGCGTGCACCGTCTCCGACACGTGGGACAACGCCGACGGCAAGTGGTCGGAGCTGTGCAACGTCCCGAACGCGCTCTTCGCGCGTTTCGACGCGCCGGACGGACCGGTCGCCGTCCCGTCGAACGCCCCGCTGGCGGCCGGCGACCGGCTCGAGCGGCGCCTCGACGTGCGCTACGGCCGGCAGCACCGTGTGCAGGTGCCGGCGGCCGGGCCGGTCGAGCGGCTGGAGGACGACCGCTTCGCGTCGCTGGCCGAGCGCCACCTGCTGGCGCAGCGGCAGCGCCTGACGGCGGCGCCCGGGACCCGGCTGACCCTCACCACCGGGATCGACGGGCAGGTCTGGTCGCTCAACGGCGACCACTTCGCGACCGTCACGGCGGCGGGTGGCTCCGACGACGACGTCCTCGCCCTGCACCTGGAGACGACCGAGCGACGGTTGCCGATCACGGTCGCCCACGCGGTCACGGTGGCCGGCGCGACGGTCCTCGACGAACGGATCGAGGACGGCGAGCGGCAGCGCTTCCGGGTCCTCGACCTCGAGGTGGGGGCGGCCGGTCGGGTCACCGTCGAGCAGGTCATGACCGTCCACTCCGGCAACGACGTCGCCGACCCGGCCGAGGCCTCGATCGTGCTCGCCCGACGTGCCCGCGACGACGGCTACGAGGCGCTGCTGGCGCGGCACGCCGCGGCCTGGGACCGCCTGTGGGAGCGCGTCGATGTCCGGATCGACGGCGACCCCGTCGCCCAGGCGGTGCTGCGCTACAACCTCTACCACAACGTCATCGCGACCCCGATGCACGCCGACCACCTGCCGGTCGGCGCCCGCGGGCTGTCGTGCCAGGCGTACCAGGGTGCGGCCTTCTGGGACCAGGAGGTCTTCAACCTGCCGATGTGGCTGCACACCGTGCCCGAGGTGGCGCGGGGCGTGATGGTCTACCGGCACCGCACGCTCGACGGCGCCCGGCGCAAGGCCGCCCGGCTCGGCTACCGGGGAGCGTTCTACGCCTGGATCAGTGGCGACACCGGCGACGAGCTGTGCCCCGATTTCTTCTTCGTCGACGTCCTGACCGGCCGGCCGATCCGCAACCACTTCAACGACTGGCAGATGCACATCTCGCCGGACATCGCCGCGACGGTGGACAGCTACGTCCGCGCCACTGGCGACGAGGCGTTCCTCGCCGACCACGGGGCGGAGATCGTCTTCGAGGTGGCCCGGTTCCTCGCTTCGTTCGTCTACGAGCGCCCGGCCGACGGCGCCTTCCACCTGATCCGCCTGCTCGGCCCCGACGAGTACCACGAGAACGTCGACGACAACGTCTTCAGTCTCGAGCAGAGCCGCGCCGCCCTGCAGGGCGCGGTCACGCTGTGGGACCGGCTGGCCGCCCACGCCCCGGAGGCGCTCGCCCGGCTCCGCGACGAGCTCGCGCTGGCCGACGAGGAGCGGGCGGCCTGGGCCGACATCGCGGCGCGGCTGCGGGACGTCGCGCCCGACCCGGCAACGGGCCTGCTCGAGCAGTTCGCTGGCTACTTCGCCCTCGAGGACATCACCCCGGACGCGCTCGCCGAACGGCTCCAGCATCCCGACGAGTACTGGGGCTGGCCGAACGGCATCGCCGTCCACACCCAGGTGCTCAAACAGGCCGACGTGATCCAGCTGTTCGTCTGCCAGCCGGAGCGCTACGACGACGCGGTGATGGCCGCGAACCTCGACCACTACCTGCGCCGGACGAAGCACGCGTCGTCGCTGTCGCGGCCGATGTACGGGCTGGTCGCGGCGCGGCTCGGGCGGGTCGACGAGGCCTACGAGCTGTTCCTGCGTGGCGCGACGGTCGACCTGCTCGCCGACAGCCACGCGGCTCCCGGTGGCACGTTCATCGGTGGGATCCACACCGCCGCCTGCGGCGCGGCGTGGCAGGTCGCCGTGCTCGGCTTCGGTGGCGTCCACGTCCGCGACGACCACGTCGAGGTGGCGCCGCGGCTGCCCGCCGCCTGGGACCGGCTCCGCTTCGGGCTGGCCGTGCGGGGCAGCTGGCTGACGATCGACGCGACCCCGGAACGGGTCGCGGTCACGGCCGCCCCCGACGACCCGGGACCGGTGACCGTCGCCGCGTACGGCGACGTCGTCGAGGTGGCCCCCGGCCGCACGGTGACGGTGGCCGTCGACGGCAGCGGGGTGGCGGGCGGTCTGCCGCACTAGCGTCCCCGACGTGCGCGCCCGACTGGAGCAGACCCTCACCGACGTGCGGCGACGGCTCGTCCGCCGCCGCACGATCGAGCCGATCATGCTCGCCCTCGGGGCGCTGACCGGCGTCGGGACGGGGCTGCTCGCCTGGCTGCTGGTCGAACTCGTCCGCTCCGTGCAGCGGACCGCCTGGGCACCGATGGTCCCGGCGTGGCAGCTGGTCCTCGTCCCGACCCTCGGTGGGCTCGTCGTGGGGCTCGTCGTCACCCACCTCGCACCGGAGGCGGGCGGCGGCGGGGTCGTGCGCACGATGGAGGGGATGGCCCTGGAGGCCAGCCGGTTCCGCGGGCGGGTCCCGTTGCTGGCGACGCTCGCGACCGGGCTGTCGCTCGGCTCCGGGTCGTCGGGCGGACGGGAGGGTCCGATCGTGCTGGTCGGCGGGTCGCTCGGCTCGCTGCTCGGGCAGGCGGTCGCGGTCGACGAGGACCGGCTGCGGGCGCTGGTGGCGGCCGGCGCCGCCGCGGGCATCGGCGCCTCCTTCAACGCCCCGATCGGCGGCACGCTGTTCGCGCTGGAGGTCCTGCTCGGCGGGTTGCGGCGCGCCGGCTCCCTGCAGGTCGTGGTGGTCGCCGCGGTCGCCGGTTCGGTCACGGCCCGCCAGCTGGGCGGCGAGGGGCTGCCGCTGTTCCGCGCCCGGTCCGGGCTCGGGCTGGGCGACCCGACCGACCTGGTGCTCTACCTCGTGCTGGGGTTGCTGGCCGCCGGGGTCGGCTCGGCGTTCCGGCGCGGGGACGCCCTGTCGCGACGGTGGTTCCTGCGGCTGCGGGCCTCCGTCGGCCGCCCGCTGTCGCTCGCGGCCGCCGGCCTCGGCGTCGGGCTCGTCGCCCTCTGGGTGCCGGAGGTGCTCAGCGACGGCGCCGAGCTGCCTCGCATCGCCGGCACGCGGGACCCGATCCAGGCGATGCTCGACGTGCGCATGGGCGTCAGCTGGGGCGCGGCGGGGATCCTGCTGACCTGGCTCGTCGCGAAGCTGCTGGCCTCGATCATCAGCAGCGGCGCCGGGGCCGCGGTCGGCGTCTTCGCCCCCACGCTGTTCCTCGGGGCCGCGCTCGGCGGGGCGGTCGGGATCGCCTCCGTGCAACTGTTCGGTGGGACCGCGGCGGACGTCAGCGCGTTCGCGCTGGTCGGCATGGCCGCCGTGTTCGCCGCCACCGCCCGGGCCCCGCTCACGGCGGTGCTGATCGTCTTCGAGCTGACCGGCAGCTACGACCTCGTCCTGCCCCTGATGCTGGCCGTCGGCATCGCGATCTCCGTCGGCGAGCTGCGTGGGTCCCCGTCGATCTACGTCCAACAGCTCCGCGAGCGGGGCGTGGTCCACGGCCAGCCCGACGACGTCGACGTGCTGCAGACGGTCACGGTCGGCGAGGTGATGAGCGCCGACCACCCGACCGTCCCCGCCGACCTCGCCCGTGCCGCGCTCGCGGAACAATTCGCGTCGACCGGCAGCCACGGGTTCGCGGTCGTCGACGAGCGGGGGCGGCTGGTCGGGATCGTCACCCGCGGTGACCTGGAGCAGGCGGGTGCGACGGCCGGGGAGCTCGCCACCCGCCGCATCCTGAGCGTCGCGCCCGACGACCCGGTCTTCCGGGCGGTGCGGCGGATGGCCGACCTGGACGTCGGCCGGGTCCCCGTCGTCGACCCCGCCTCCCGGCAGGTGGTCGGGATGCTGCGGCGCTCCGACGTCGTCCGCGCCTACCGCCGCGGCATCAACCGCACGCTCGGAGCGCAGCAGCGCGCCGCCACCGGACGGCTGCGCGACCTCGCTGGGGTCCGCTTCGTCGAGGTGGTGGTCGACGAGCGCTCCGACGTGGCGGGCCGGGCCGTCCGCGAGGTCCGCTGGCCGGAGCGGACGGTGTTGACCAGCATCCGCCGGGACGGCGAGGTCATCGTGCCGACCGGCGCGACCGAGCTGCTGGCGGGGGACGAGCTCGTCGTCCTGACCGCCGACGGGCCCGCGGTGCTGCGGACCGTCGGCAACCCGCAGCGCTACCCTGACGGGTCGTCCTGACCTCCCTCGGCCCGCTCCCGGAGTGCTCCCGTGCCCGTCGCCCGTGTCGTCCGTGTCCTCGCCTGGACCGTGCCCGTCGGCATCCTGATCCAGGCGGTCCTCGCCGGCCAGGCCTGGTTCGTCTCCCCGACCCTCTTCGGGCTCCACGGTGGGGTCGGCCACGGGGTGCTCGCGCTGTCGATCGTGACGGCCGGACTGCTGTGGTCCGCCGGCGGTGGGCGGACGGCCGCGCTGCTCGCGAGCGTCGTGGTGCTCGGCCTCATCGGTCAGACCGGGCTCGGCTACGCCGGGCACCGCACCGGCATCGCGGCGGCCTCCTCGCTCCACATCCCGCTGGGCGTCACCCTGTTCGGCGTCAGCCTCGCCGT
The DNA here is from genome assembly GCA_007133465.1 of Nitriliruptoraceae bacterium. Taxonomy (GTDB): domain Bacteria; phylum Actinomycetota; class Nitriliruptoria; order Nitriliruptorales; family Nitriliruptoraceae; genus SLMP01. The sequence goes on from SLMP01000004.1 coordinate 51,365, forward strand.
GGCCGTCCTGCTCGCGGTGCGGGAGACGCCGCCCCGCCCAGCGGAGGCGTGAGCGCGGCCCGGACCACGGTCCCGCGGCGGCCACCGCTGCTGCTCCTCCCGCCGTCGAAGGGCAAGGCCGAGGGCGGCAACGGTCCCGCCTACGCCACCACGCTGGCGGCTGGCGACCACCCGCTCGCCGCCCCGCGGCAGCAGGTCCTCACGGCGCTCCTCGCGGCGGCGCCGGCACTCGCCGACGGCCCGCTGGCACGCCTCGCCGGCGTCCGGGCCCGCGACGTCGACCTCGCACGCGAGCTGTTGACCTCCCTGCCCGACGCGCCGACCCTGCCGGCCCGCCGGCGGTACACCGGCGTCGTCCACGGCAACGCCGGCCTCGCCGAGCTGACGCCGGATACGGCTCGGGCGGAGGTCCTGATCGTCTCCCCGCTGCTCGGCCTGGCCGGGCTGGACGAGCCGGTCCCGCACTACCGGCTGGAGCTCGGTGCGAGCGTCCCGGGCCTCGGCGGGCTCGCGACGTTCTGGCGCGACCGGCTCGCGACCCACCTCGCCGGGGTGACGGCCGGCCGGCGCGTCTGGGACCTGCTGCCCGGCGAGCACGCCCGGGTCTGGCCCCCGGCCTCCCGCGGCGACGCGGCCGTGGTCGCCGCGCGGTTCGTGCGTCCGGACGGGCGCGCCGCGAACGCCGCCCGCACGAAGGTCGCGAAGGGCCGCCTGGCCGCGTACCTGCTCGCCCACCCCGATGCGGAGCCGGCGACCGGCGACGCGGCGGAGGTGCTCGGCGCCGGCTGGGAGCTCGACCGCGCGGGAGGGGCGCTGGTCGCGACCTGGACCGGCGCCTGACGCGCGCGCGTCCGCCGCAGCCGGTCCGCTCAGCCCTCCGAGGTCACGAAGTCGATGAGGCGCTCGACCGCCCCGATCAGCGCACGGTCGAGGTCCCGCCACCCGCTGACCGACGCCCGCACGTGCCGCCACAGCTCGTCCGGGTCGGCGAAGCCGAGCCGACGCGCGACCCCGTCCTTCCACGGCTCGCCCTTCGGCACGTCCGGCCAGGCGGCGAACCCCAGCACCTCGGGACGCACGGCCGCCCAGACGTCGACGAACGGGTGGCCGGTCACGAGCACGTGCGGATGCTGGACGGCAGCCGCCAGCCGCGCCTCCTTGCTCCCCGGTACGAGGTGGTCGAGCAGCACCCCGAGGCGCCGGTTCGGCCCGGGGCCGTGCGCCCGGACGACCCCCGCGAGGTCGTCGGCGCCGTGCAGCACCTCGACGACGACGCCCTCGACGCGCAGGTCGTCGCCCCACACCCGCTCGACGAGCTCCGCGTCGTGGATGCCCTCGACCAGCACCCGCGCGGCGCGGGCGACCCGGGCCGGCGCCGACGGCACCGCCAGCGAGCCGGAGGCCGTCGTGGCCGGCGCCTCCGGGGGTGGGGGCGACGCCGGCGGCGGGGGCACCAGCGTGACCGGGCGATCGGCGACGAGGAACGCCCCCGGGTGCAGCTCGAAGCGGCGCTCGCGCCCGCGCCGGTCGCGCAGCACGACCGAGGACGCGTCGCACCGGACGATCGCGCCGACGAAGGTGCCGGTGGCCACCTCGACGACGAGCCCGGGCTCGGCCGGGACCTCGGGCACGACGCGCCGGTGTGCCCGCGGGTCGGCGAGGACGTCACGGCCGTAGCGGTCGCGGCTCATGGCCGTGCGGCCGGCGACGGGGTCGTCACGCCCAGCGGGTCGACGAGGTGCTCCACCGCGAGCGCGCGGGCCAGCGCGAGCGTCGCCGGGTCCAGCGACCACGGCGCGAGGTCGTGGGTGGCAGCGAAGGCGGCCGCGATGGCGGCCCGGACCTCCTCCCACGTGACGGACACCTCGTCGGCCACCGCGCCGGTCACCGCCGGGTCCCACGCGAGCCCCATGGCGTCGTGCACGTCGGCGAGGACCGCGACCACGGCGGGGGCGTCGTCGACCACCACGACCCCGCCCGTGTGGGCGCCGCGGCGCAACAGCCGCTGCCCGACGCCGGCCAGCTTCACCGCCCCGCGGGCGTTGACGGACCAGTCGCCGGGGCAGTACTCGCCCGGCACGGCGCCGACGCGGGCGTCCACCCCGAGCGCCACGAAGGCGTCGCGCAACGCCTCGGCCATGACCCGGAACCGCGGCGTGATGCCGGTCGCCGGCGGGTCCGCCGGCTCGGCCAGCGCGAAGGCGATCGTCGCCGGCGTGAACACCGCCGGACGGCCGCCGGCCAGCCGCAGCACGGCTGCGAAGCCGTGGTCGTGGGCCGCCGCGACCGCCTCGGCGAACCCGGGGGAGCGGGCGTCGCGGGCGCTGAACGCGACCACACGGGGCGGGCGGGACAACCGCAGTGTCGCGGGCAGCTCACCGGCGTCGACCCGCTGCAGCAGCGCGCGGGAGACCGCCGTGTCCCCGGCGGGGCCGGCCCGCGTCGGGTCGACGTCGTCGAGGCAGAGCCGCAGCGGCGGTCGCGCCACGTTCAGTCCGCGTCGCGATCGAGCGCGCGGGCCGCGAGGGTCCGCACGAGCGTGTCGCGCTGCTCGAGCAGGACCCGCCGCAGCGGTCGGGGGAGGTCCTCGCGGGCGAGCTCGGCATCGACCCGGTCGAGGAGCTCGTCGCTCGCGCTGACGTGCGGGAAGGCGCCCTCGGAGAACTCGATCGCCCAGTCGAGCGAGCGTTCGTCCCACACGCGGTCGAGCACGTCGAAGTAGCGGTGCGCGAAGGGCGCCAGGACCTCGGGCTGCGACAGCTGGGAGAACCCGGCCACCAGCTGGCGGGACATGGTGTGCGACAGCGAGGTGTCCTCCAGCAGCTGCCCCCAGGCCGCTTCCTTCGCCTCCGCCGTCGGCTGTGCGGCGCGGGCCGTGGCGGCGAGGCGACGGCCGAGCTCGGTGTCGTCACGCGCGAGCTCCGCCTCGATCAGCTCCTCGCCGGCCGCACCCGCCTGGGTCAGGGCGGTGACCAGCCACCAGCGCAGGTCGGTGTCGACGGCCAGCCCCTCGACGGCCCGGTCGCCGTCGAGCAGCCGCCGTACGTCGGCGAGCTGCGTCGCGTCGCCCCGGGCGGCCGTGGCCCAGTGGCGGGCCCAGGCGAGCTGCTGGTCGCTGCCCGCCGGCGCCGCCTCCAGGGCCGCGCGGGCGTCGGTCGCCAGCCCGGCGAGCCGCTCGTCGTGCGCCGCCGGGTCGCCGTAGCGCTCGATCGCCGCGATCGCCCGCTGCAGCAGCCGCTGCAGCACGCCCAGCTGGTCCTCCGCGGCGACGCTGCTGCGGACCAGCGCGAGGAACCGCCCGGCGGGCAGGCGTCCGTCGCGCACCATGTCCCAGGTCGCGGCCCAGACCAGCGCGCGGGGGAGCGGCTCGCGGAAGCTCGCCAGCTCGGCGGTGACGACCTCCGTGGTCGCGGGGTCGAGCTCGACCTTCGCGTAGGTCAGGTCGTCGTCATTGAGCAGCACCACGGGCGATGCGGGCGTGCCGACGAGCTCGTCGACGCTCGTGCGCTCCCCGGCGACGTCGAGCTCCACCCGCCGGACCCGCTCGAGCCCGTCGCCCGTCCGGTCGTACAACCCGATCGCGATCCGGTGCCGGCGCGGCGCGGGGGTGACGTCGTCCCGGTCGGACCCGGCCGCCCACCTCGGCGTCTGCGCCGTCTGCACCACCTCGAACCGCCGGTACGTGCCGTCCTCGGCGACCTCGAGGTGGGGACGCAGGGTGGTCACCCCGGTCGTGCGCAGCCACTCGTCGCGCCAGGCGGCGAGGTCACGGCCGCTGGTGCGCTCGAGCGCGGCGAGGAAGTCCGACAGCTCCGTGTTGCCCCAGGCGTGGCGCTCGAAGTAGTCACGGCACCCGGCGAGGAACGCGTCCTGCCCGACCCAGGCGACCAGCTGGCGCAGCACCGACGCGCCCTTCGCGTAGGTGATGCCGTCGAAGTTCTGGTGCACCGACTCGACGTCCGGCATGGCGTCGGCGACCGGGTGGGTGGAGGGCAGCTGGTCCTGGTACTTCGCCCACGCCTTCTCCGCGTCGAGGAAGGTCACCCAGGCGTCCTGCCAGCGGGTCGCGTGGACCTGGGCGAGCACCGCCATGAAGGTCGCGAAGGACTCGTTGAGCCACAGGTCGTCCCACCAGCGCATCGTCACGAGGTCGCCGAACCACATGTGCGCCATCTCGTGCAGGATCGTCTCCGCGCGGCGTTCGCGGCTCGCGTCGGTGACCTTCGAGCGGAAGACGTAGGTCTCCGAGAAGGTCACGCAGCCGAGGTTCTCCATCGCGCCGGCGGAGAACTCCGGGACGAACAGCTGGTCGTACGTCTCGCCGGGATAGCGCTGCTCGAAGAAGCTCTCGAAGGCGCCGAAGCCCTGCCGGGTGACCTCGGCGAGCTCGTCGACGTCGAGGTACTCGGCCAGCGACCGCCGCACGTAGAAGCCGAGCGGCAGCTCGGAGCCGTCCTCGCGACGGTAGACGTCGTCGACGGACGTGTACGCGCCCGCCACGACCGCGGTGATGTAGGGGCTGATCCGTGGGGTGACCGCGAACCGCCAGCGGCCGGCCGCACCGGGCTCGGGCTGCTCGACCACGGGGCCGTTGGAGACCACGACCCACTCGGCCGGCGCGTCGACGGTCAGCTCGAAGGTGGTCTTGAGGTCGGGCTGGTCGAAGCAGGCGTAGACCAGGTGCGCGTCGAACGGCTCGAACTGGCTGTGCAGGTACACGCGGTCGTCGACCGGGTCGACGAAGCGGTGCAGCCCCTTGCCCTCGTGCTGGTAGGCCATCTCCGCGACGACCTCGAGGTGGTGCTCCCCGGGCTCGAGGTCGGGGAGGGCGAGGCGGGTCGGTCCGACCGCGGCCGCGAGGTCGAGCTCCTCGCCGTCGAGCGCGGCGCGGGTCACCTCGACCGCCGTGAGGTCGACGAAGGTGCAGCCCGGGCGGGAGGTCCGGAAGGTGATCGCCGAGTTCGACCCGAAGCTCCCCGGCCCCCGGTCGAGGTCGAGGTGCACCTGGGTGGTGACGACCTCGACGTGCGCCGCCCGGTCGTGTGCCTCCTCCCGCGTCAGGTTCTCCCGCCGCGCGCCGGGCGCCGGCAGCGTCGCCGCGCTCGGGTCGGTGTCGGCGGGGTCGTGGCTCGCGTTGGTGGTCATGGCGCCTCGGAGGGGTCCGGGAAGGCGGGGAGGTGACGCGCCGCGGTCGGTGACGCGTCCGTGCGGCGGAGGCTACTGCGCACGGTCCTCGGGCCGCGCCGGTGGCGCACCCGGGTCGTCCCCGGCCGCCGGCGGTGACAGGGGTGCCCCGTGCCGGCCGGCGCCGGCACGGAAGGCCGCCACCCCCTCGGCCATCCCCCCGGCCGCGATCGCGGCGACCCCCCGGTCGTGCTCCCGCAGGAGCGCCTCCGGCAGCGGCGCATCGAAGGCGGCCAGGGCGGAGGCGCGGTCGGCGAGCATCGTCGTGCGCGGCAGCGCCGCCAGCTCCTCGGCCAGGGCGATCGCGGCCGCCGCCGCGGTGCCCGGCGGAACCACCCGGGAGGCCAGTCCCATCGCCCGCGCCTCCTCGGCGCCGACGGCGCGCCCGGTCAGGACCAGGTCCAGGGCACGGCCGAGGCCGATCAGGCGGGGGAGGCGCACGGTGCCGCCGTCGATCAACGGGACCCCCCAACGGCGGCAGAAGACCCCCAGCACGGCGTCCGCCGCCACGACCCGCAGGTCGCACCACAGCGCGAGCTCGAGCCCGCCGGCCACGGCGTGCCCCTCGATCGCGGCGACGAACGGCGTCGCGAGCTCCAGGCGCGTCGGCCCCATCGGTGCGCGCTCGGAGCGTTCCAGCCGGTTGCGTCGGTCCGGATCCTCCAGCGCGTGCAGGTCGGCGCCCGCACAGAACGTGCCTCCGGCGCCCGCGAGGACCCCGACCGCCACCTCGGGGTCGGCGTCGAGCTGGCGTACCGCCGCCTCGAGGGCCTCGGCGGCCGGGCGGTCCACGGCGTTGCGCACGTCCGGCCGGTCGAGCCAGACGACGCCGACCCGGCCGAGCTGCTCGATCCGGACGCTCACGGTGCCTCGAGACGGTCGGGGGAGCGACGCTAGCGTCCGCCGGCGGCACGGTCGCAGCCACACGGTCCCGGCGGCCGCGAGCTCCGCCGGGGGACGTCGTGTTGCCCGCAGACCGGGGAACCTGCCCGTGCAGGTTGCTAGGCTCGGCCCGAGGCCGTGCGACCCGACGAGCCGCCAAGGGAACGTGACCGATCGTTTGGGCGGAGGCGAGGGCCAGCACGGACAGAACCCAGGCACCGCGTCATCACCGGTCACCGACCGGGCAGCAGGCGCCGTGCACCAGGTCCCGGGTGCCCAGCGTGCACCCGGCCACGAGGGAGAGCAGCCAGCATGCAGGAGTACACCAGCCCGGGAGAGGTCCAGATCTCCCCCCAGGAGAACCTCACGGCGTCGTTGTGGAAGGCCGCCGCCGAGCACCCCGACCGCCCGATCGTGGCGGTCCGGGTCGGAGACGGGTTCGTCAACTGGACCACGCGACAGTTCGTCGACGAGGTCAAGGGCGTCGCGAAGGGCCTGATGGCCGCGGGGGTGGAGAAGGGCGACACGGTCTGCATCCATTCCGCCACGTGCGTGGAGTGGACCATCCTCGACTACGCGATCTGGGCGGCCGGTGGCGTGACCGTGCCGATCTACGAGACCTCCTCCGCGGAGCAGATCGACTGGATCGTCACCGACTCCGGCGCCAAGCTCCTCGTGACCCAGGATGCGGCGCTGAAGTCCGTGGTCGACGAGGTCGCGGCGAACCTCCCCGGTCTCGAGCAGGTGCTCGTGATCGCGGACGGCGCGCTCGAGACGCTCAAGCAACAGGGTGCACACCTCAGCGACGAGGACCTTGAGGCGCGTTCGGCCGCCGCGGTCGGCGACGACGTCGCGACGCTCGTGTACACCTCGGGGACCACGGGCCGCCCCAAGGGCTGCGTGATCACCCACTACAGCTTCATCTGGGACGCGGAGCAGGCGGCCAAGGCGCTGCCGGAGATCCTCAAGCCGGGTGGCACGACGCTGTTCTTCCTGCCGCTCGCCCACATCTTCGCGCGCGTGATCCAGACCTCGAGCATCCGTCACGGCGTTGTCCTCGGCTACGCCTCGGGGATCCCGCAGCTGGTCGAGGAGCTCGGCATCTTCAAGCCGACCTTCCTGGTCGCCGTGCCGCGCATCTTCGAGAAGGTGTTCAACGGTGCCCGCCAGAAGGCGGTCGACGACGGCAAGGGCAAGATCTTCGACAAGGCCGCGCAGGTCGCGGAGGACTTCTCCCGCCAGTCCGAGTCCGGCAAGCCCGCGTTCTTCACCAAGCTGCTGCACGGGATCTTCGACAAGCTCGTCTACTCCAAGCTCCGGGCCGTGATGGGTGGCCAGGTCACCTACGCGGTGTCGGGCGGGGCCGCGCTCGGTGAGCGCCTGAGCCACTTCTACAACGGCATCGGCGTGACGATCCTCGAGGGCTACGGGCTGACGGAGACCACCGCCGGCCACTGCATCGGCCGGGTCACCGCGTCGCGGATCGGCACCGTCGGGCAGCCCCTGCCGGGTGCCTCCGTCAAGATCGCCCCGGACGGGGAGATCATGCTCAAGGGCGGCAACATCTTCCGCGGGTACCACAACAACCCGGAGGCGACCGCGGAGGTCATGACCGATGACGGCTGGTTCCACAGCGGTGACCTCGGGGAGATCGTCGGCAACGGCTTCGTCAAGATCACCGGGCGGAAGAAGGAACTGATCGTCACCGCCGGCGGCAAGAACGTCGCGCCCGCGGTGCTCGAGGACCGGATGCGCTCGCACGCGCTGGTCAGCCAGTCGATGGTGATCGGCGACGGCCAGCCCTTCATCGCCGCGCTGATCGCGATCGACGCGGAGTCGTTCCCGACCTGGGCCGCCGCCAACGGCAAGGAAGGCAAGTCGGTCGCCGACCTGGTCGACGACGCGGACCTCAAGGCGGAGATCCAGCACGCGATCGACGAGGCCAACCAGGCGGTCTCGAAGGCCGAGTCGATCCGCACCTTCAAGATCCTGCCGGAGGACTTCGAGGTCGGCGTCGAGCTGAGCCAGAAGATGTCGGTCAAGCGCCACGTCGTCACGGAGAAGTACAAGGACGTGATCGACGACATCTACGCGGACGTCAAGCGCTGAGCACGACCTGCGCACGGACCGGAGCCCCCGCCGCTGGCGGGGGCTCCGTCGTGGGCGGGGGTCGCGCGCACACGCGACCCGCCGGTCAGGCGGGGGGCTCGACGCGAGGGGTGCGCCCGCGCCACCAGGCCGCGTCGAGTTCCCCGAGCGGGGTCGCCGGCGGGGCGGCGTCGTCGAGGTACTCGTCGCGGATCGCCGCCCAGTCGTTCGACGCGCCGAGCCGCGCGAGCACCGAGTACAGCCCCCACTGGATGCGGTTGAGCAGCAGGTAGTCGGGCGGGAGGTTGAGCCGACGCAGCACGTCGTTGTAGCGGCTGCGCGGGTCGGTGGTCGAGCGCAGGACCTCCGCGGCGAACTCCGGGGTGAACTCGAAGGGCTGCTCGGCCAGCACCGGGTAGGTGTAGAGCCGGAACCAGTCGTAGACGACGCCCTCGTCGACGACCGCGTTGCGGGGCAGGAAGCCGGCGTGCCGGAGCTCCGCGATGGTGCCGTCCCGGTCACCGTGCGCGACCGCCTGCTCGATCGCGCGCATCGACGCGTAGCGCTCGCGCGTGAACATCTTCACCGACCCGTAGTCGAGGAAGGCGATGCGCACACCGCCGTCCGCGGCCGTGCCCGGCGCCTCGACGAGGTAGTTGCCCGGGTGCGGGTCACCGTTGAACAACCGGAACCGTCCGATCGACCCGAAGGCGTACCGGAAGACGATCTCCGCGACCCGCTGCCGCTCCGCCCGGTCGCCGTGCTTCGCGATGTCGTCGAAGCGGCGGCCCTGGACCCGTTCGGACACGAGCACGCGGGTGCGGCACAGCTCGCCGACGATGTCCGGCACGTGGATGAACGGGTGGCCCGCGTAGCGGTTGGCGAACGCCCGCTGGTACTGCGCCTCGCGCTCGTAGTCGAGTTCGTCGCTGATCCGCTCCCGCAGCTCGTCGAGCAGCGGCCCGATCTCCTGGTTGGGCGCCACCAGGCGCGCGAGCGGCACGAAGCTCTCCGCGTTACGGAGATCAGCCTGCACGGCCTCCGCGACCCCCGGGTACTGGATCTTCACGACCACGTCGCGGCCGTCGTGCAGCTTCGCCGCGTGCACCTGCCCGATCGAGGCGGCCGCCAGCGGCTGCCGGTCGAACGACGCGAAGACCTCCTCCGCCGGTGCGCCGTAGTCCTGCTCGATGACCGCGGCGATCGCGTCCGCGTCGAAGGCCGGCGCCGCGTCGCGCAGCTGGGCGAGCGCCTCGTGGTAGGTGTTCTTCACCCCCGGGGGCAGGTCGAGGTCGACGAAGCTGAGCAGCTGCCCCAGCTTCATCGCGGCGCCCTTCATGTCGCCGAGCACCTCGGCGAGGTGGGCGGCCAGCGCCTCGTGTACCTCGTCGTCGTCACCGCCGCGGCCGGCGAGCTGCCGGGCCTTGACACCGGCGATGCCCCCGGCGCCGCGGATGCCCGTCCGGGCGAGCCGGGTCCCGCGGTCGAGCCGTCCGCCCAGTCCCTTGCGCGCCACGTCAGTTCACCTCGGTCGTCGGCCCAGCGTACGGTTCGTGCCGGGCGAGGTCGCCGGGTGGGTCACTCCGCGTCCTCGGCGAGCGGGTTGCCCTCGGCGTGGGCCTGTTCGAGGCGCTGGCCGAGCTCGCGCCGGCGCTCCTCGGAGAGGCAGGCGCAGCCGACCTCGTAGGGTCCGTAGTGCCGGACGTCCATCCGGTGGGTCGGGCAGGCGGCGACCTCCAGACGGGTGATGGGCTGGCTGCGTGGCACGGCGGCCTCCTCGGTGCGGTGGGACGGGGGACGGTGACCGGGCCCGGGACCTGGCGGCGTCCGGTCCGGCACGGGGTTCAGACGTTGAAGCGGAAGTGGATCACGTCACCGTCCGCGACGAGGTAGTCCTTGCCCTCGATGCGGAGGCGTCCGGCATCGCGCGCGGCGGCCTCGGAGCCGAGCGCCGCGTAGTCGTCGTAGGAGATGACCTCCGCGCGGATGAAGCCTCGCTCCAGGTCGGTGTGGATCTCCCGGGCCGCCCGCGGGGCGGTCGAGCCCGCCGGCAGGGTCCAGGCGCGGGTCTCCTTCGGGCCGGCCGTGAAGAAGGTGAGCAGGCCGAGCAGCGCGTAGGCGCGCTCGACGAGCCGTTCGAGACCCGAGCGCTCCAGCCCGAGCGACGCGAGGTACTCCCCACGCTCCTCGGTGGGCAACTCCGCGAGCTCGGCCTCCACCTGGGCGGAGATCACGATCACCTCGGCGCCTTCGCGGGCGGCGACGGCGCGCACCGCCGCGACGTGCTCGTTGCCGTCCGGCAGGTCCTGTTCGGCGACGTTGGCGGCGTACAGGACGGGCTTGGCCGTGAGCAGCGACAGCTCGCGGGCGAGCGTCGCGGCCAGGTCGCCGGTGAACGTGCGCGCGACGTGACCCTCGGCGAGGTGGTCGCGCAGCGCCGTGACCTGGGCGAGCTCGCGGACGAGGTCCTTGTCGCCGCCCTTGGCCGCCCGCTGGCCGCGTTCGACCCGCTTCTCGGCCGTCTCGAGATCCTTGAGGACGAGCTCCGTGGTGATCACCTCGATGTCGCGGACCGGGTCGACGCTGCCGGCGACGTGGACCACGTCCGGGTTCTCGAAGCACCGCACGACGCTGCAGATCGCGTCGACCTCGCGGATGTGGGCGAGGAACTGGTTGCCGAGCCCCTCGCCGCGCGACGCACCGGCGACCAGACCGGCGATGTCGACGACCTCGATCGCGGTGGCGACCACCCGGGCGGAGCGGGCCAACGCACCGAGGTGCTCCAGCCGCGGGTCGGAGATCGGGACCACGCCGACGTTCGGGTCGATCGTGGAGAAGGGGAAGTTGGCGGCATCGGCGCCCGCCTGGGAGACGGCGTTGAACAACGTCGACTTGCCGACGTTGGGCAGGCCTACGAGGCCGACCTGGAGCGCCACGGCAGCGTCCTTGCGGAGAAGAGGTGCGACAGGAGAGGTACGGGGAGCCGCGTGCGACGGAGGAGCGGACCGTATGGGCTCGGCCGGCGAGCGTAGCGGAGCCGGCCGAGTGCCCGGTGACGGGGGTCACCGACCGTCGGCCGCGAACCGGCGGCGGGTGACGCTGCGGTAGCGTCCGTGGGCATGCGCCTGGTGATCGCCCGCTGTTCCGCCACGTACGAGGGCCGACTGTCGTCGACCCTCACCTCGGCCGTCCGGCTGCTGATGGTGAAGGCCGACGGCTGCGTCGCGATCCACGCCGACGTCGGGGCGTACAAGCCCGTCAACTGGATGAACGCGCCGAACACGCTGCGCGAGGAACCGGCTCGCTGGGTGGTCACCAACCCCAAGGGCGAACGCCTCGTGATCGAGCTCGAGGAGGTCCTCGAGGACGTCGTGCATCCCCTCGACACCGACCGTGGGCTGACGCTCGACGGGGTGGAGAAGGAGCTGCAGGCGCTGCTCGCCGAGCACCCGCACCATCTCGAGGCCGGGCTCGCCTGCGTCCAGCGCGAGTTCCGCACCGACCTCGGCCCGGTGGACCTGCTGTGCCGGGACGCCGAGGGCCGGGCCGTCGCCGTCGAGGTCAAGCGCATCGGGGAGATCGACGGCGTCGAGCAGCTCACGCGCTACCTCGACCGCCTGGCGCGCGACCCGCTGCTCGCGCCCGTCCGTGGGCTGTTCGCCGCGACCACGGTCAAGCCGCAGGCGCGGGTGCTGGCAGCATCGCGCGGGATCGGGTGGGTCGAGGTGGACCTCGCCCGGTTGCGGGGCGAGGATGAGGTCCACCCCCGCCTGTTCTGATCCCGAGGAGAGGTCGACCATGACCCGGACCGCGCTCGACAGGACGGACGACCGGTACGGACCGCTTCCGCCGCTCCCCGCCGGGCTCGACGACCCGGCCACCGGGATCGTCCGGGGGCTGTTCGCGGGCCGGAGCGACGCCGATCCGCTCGCTTTCGGGCCGCGTCATGGCCGCGCCCGGCGGTGGCGCTACCTCGCGGCGAGCGACGGCGACACCGCGGTCGGTGCCGCCGTCGTCGACCTCGGCGTCGTCGGGATCGCGTTCGCGTGGGCGCAGTTCGGTGCGCGCACCGTCACCTGGGAGCGGCGGGCGCCCCTCGGCCGGGGCCTCACGGTCGGGCGCGGGCTCGACACCGCCGCGTCCTCGCGCTCACCGGGCGCGCGGCTGCAGCTCGACGCGGACGGCGGGTTCCGGGTCGACGTCCCGGTCGGCGACGGCCGGCGGTTGACCGCTGACGTGCGGACCGCCGAGGACGTCACCCCGGCGGTCGCGATCACCCGTACCCCCGAGGGCGGGTGGAACGCGACCCAGAAGGCCGCTGGCTACCCCGTGGCGGGGTGGGTGCGGCTCGGCGACCAGACGCGGACGCCGCTGGGCACGGCTGCGAGCGGCTGGCGCGACGCGACGGCCGGCCGGCAGGACCGCGTCACGACCTGGCGGTGGGCCGCCGGGGGCGGGCGGAGCGAGGACGGCCGGCACGTCGGGCTCAACGCCGGGACCGGGATGAACGAGGCCGGCGAGGGGGAGTGCGTCGTGTGGTGGGACGGCGTGCCGCACCGGCTGATCGTGGAGCGGCTGGGCCCGGAGGACGAGTGGGACCCCATCGGTGACTGGGTCGTCGCCGGCCCCGGGTGGACGCTGTGGTTCGAGCCTCGTGGCCTGCGCGCCAAGGACGAGCGGCTGCCGCTGATCACCAGCCGGTACGTGCAGCCGATCGGGCGCTTCCGCGGGACACTGCCGGACCCGGGCGGGCAGCCGGTCGAGGTCGCGCTGGCGGGCGTCACCGAGAACCATCTCGCGGTGTGGTGAGCGACGCCGCCCGGATCGCGGCGGCGACCGACGCGTCACCCCGCCGGCACGCCTCGTCCCGCTCGAACCACGCGACCACGGGTGACTCCCCGGCCGCGGGCGCCAGTGGCGCGTTGCCGTCGGCGGTCAGCAGGTAGCGCAGGTCGAGGTGCAGGTGACCGCGCGGACCCTCGTGCACGTCGACGTGCAGCAGCCGCGGGCCATCCGTCGGGTGCCCGGCCGCCAGACCCGTCTCCTCGGCGGTCTCGCGGCGGGCGGCCTCGGCGGGGTGCTCGCCGGGGTCGAGGTGCCCGCCGGGCTGCAGCCACCGGCCGAGCCGCTTGTGGCGGTGCAGCAGGACGCGCCCACCCGCGTCGAGCACGATCGCCGACCCCGTGACGTGGGTCGGGTCGCCGTGCTCGTCGAGCGGCGCGGCCAGCCAGTCGAGGTACGCGAGGGTGTGGCGGCACGACCAGGCCTCGCGGACGCCGCCGGGCTCGTGCGCGGCCACCGCGGCGCGCACCGCCGCGACGAGCGTCCCGCCGCTCACCCCGCACCGCCCGCGACGTCCGCGGTACCGACGCCGAGCGCCGTCCCCAGGCCACGGCGTCGCACCTTTCCCATCCCGGTCCGCGGCAGCTCCTCGACCACGAGGACGCGCTTGGGGACCTTCGCACGCGACACCTCCGCGCGGAGCGCGGTGCGCAGCGTGGCACCGTCCAGCGCGTGGCCGGGCCACGGCACCACGGCCGCCACCAGCCGCTCGCCCCACTCCTCGTCGGGCACCCCGAAGACGACGGCCTCGGCGACGCCCTCCAGGCCCAGCAGGGCCCGTTCCACCTCGGCGGGGTAGACGTTGACCCCGCCGCTGATGACGAGGTCGCCGGGCCGGCCCTCCAGCAGCAGCCGCCCCGCCTCGTCGAGTCGACCGAGGTCGCCGACGGTGAAGGCGTCGCCGTCCCACGCCGCGGCGGTCCGCTCCGGGTCGCGCCAGTAGGTGAACCGGGCGTGGTCGGGGACGTGCGCCCAGACGGTGCCGACCTCGCGCGGCGCGAGCACCGTCCCGTCGCCCGCCCGCACCTCCAGCCGCCGGTCGGGCCGGGCGACCCCGACGGTGCCGGGGGCGGCGCGCCACACGTCCGGCGGCGCGACCGTGAACTGGCCCTCGGTCGAGCCGTAGAACTCCCACACCGCCCCGTCCGGTGCGACCTCCAGCACCCGTTCCTTGAGCGGCACCGGGCACGGCGCGCCGGCGTGCGCCAGCAGCGTCAGCGACGCGAGGTCGTCCTGCGCGAGCTCCGGCAGCGCCAGCAGCCGGTGCAGGTGCGTCGGCACGCAGAACACCGAGGTCGGCCGGACCTCGCGCAGCGCGTCGCGCCATCCCGCCGCGTCGAACCGGGGGAGCACGGCGATGCGGCCGCCGGTCAGCGCCGTCACGAGCGCGAAGCGGAACGGCCCGGAGTGGTACAGCGGCGAGACGACCAGGTGGACCTCGCCGTGGCGCCGGTCGAACGCCGCGTGCTCGTCGTCGATCAGGTGCGCGCCCCACGCCTCGGCGTGGACGCCGGCGTGCACGCCCTTGCGCCGCCCCGTGGTCCCCGAGGTGTAGGCCATCGGCCGGGTGCGCGGCCACCGGGCCGAGGGCTCGCTCGCGGACCGCGCGGCCACCTCGGCGGCCGTGCGCGCGACCACCAGCCGGTCGCACGCCGCCAGCGTCGCCCGTGCGCGGACCAGGTCGGGGTCGACCAGCACGGCCTGCGGGTCGGCATCGCGGATGATCGTCGCCAGCTCCGTGTCGCTGAGGTCCGGGGGCAGCGGCACGGCGACCACGCCCTCGAGGCAGGCCGCCGCCAGCAGGCCGAACGTGGCGAGGTCACCGCCGCGCAGCACCACCAGCCGGTCGCCGGGCGTGAGGCCGAGCGAGCGCAGCACCGTGACCCCGCGGCCGATCCACGGCCACGGGTCCTCGGCGACGACGGGCGGCGGGGCGGCGGCGCTCACCGGGCGCGGTCGAGCCCCACCTCGGTGACCAGGTCCGCGGGGGAGCGCCGGATCCCGATGACGAACGGCCCGAACTCCGCGTAGCGGACCGACGCCTCGTCGTAGCGCATCGTGTAGACGATGTCCTTGACGTCGGCGAGGTCGTGCGCGAACAGGCTCACGCCCCACTCCCAGTCGTCCAGCCCGGTCGACCCGGAGACGAGCTGCAGCACCCGGCCGGTGTAGGCCCGCCCGCTGCGGCCGTGCTCGTGCATCAGCCGCTTCCGCTCCTCGACGTCGAGGGCGTACCAGTTGTCGTTCCCCTCGCGGCGGTGCGACATCGGGTAGAAGCAAGCGACCTCCCACGCGGGCATCCGCGGGTGGAGCTTGTCCTCCGTGTACCTGGCCATCCGCTCGGCGAACTGCTCGACGCGACGGTCGAGGTCGTCCCCCTCGACGCCTTTGGCCGCCAGGTCCTCGCGGTACTGCTCGGGCGTCGCCGTGTACTCGCTGCCCTCCGTGAGCGACAGGTACGACCACGACAGACGCACGGCGGGAGCGGCGGCGGTGGCCAGGACGTCGGTCTGCAACGCGCGCAGCTTCGACAGGTCCGCGTCGAGCGCCATCAGCATGACGTCGGCCTTGTGACCGAGCACGCTGAAGACGTGCAGCTGCAGCTCCTCCGACCAGCGCTCCAAGGTCGCCGTGAGGTCCTTCGCGGCGTCGGGTGGCAGCCCTGCGGCGGCCGCGTGGTCGATCGTCAGGAACAGGTGCAGCACGCCCCAGCCGGTGCCGGGGGTGACGGGCTCGAGCACGACGACGGCCTCCTCGCACGGGATCGCGGCGGTCGCGCCCCGGATCGGGGAGGGTAGCCGGGAGCGCTACCTCGACTCAGTGGTGCAGGATCTCGAAGCCGTTGACGCTGCCGTCGTCGGCGAGGTCGTAGACCCGCGGGACACCGGTCGGCAGCTCGAGCGCGAGGACCTCCTCCTCGCTGAGGCCGTCGAGGTCCATGACGATCGAACGGTTCGAGTTGCCGTGCGCCACGACCAGCACGTCGTTGCCCTGCTTGATGTCGCCGAGGATCGCACGCTCGAAGAACGGCAGGGTGCGCTCCGCGGTGTTCTTCAGCGCCTCGCCGTTGGGCGGGGGGGTGGCGTACGAGCGGCGCCAGATGTGGACCTGCTCGTCGCCGTAGCGCTTGGCGGTCTCCGCCTTGTTGAGCCCCTGCAGGTCGCCGTAGTGGCGCTCGTTGAGGGCCTGGTCACGGATGATCGGCAGACCCTGGAAGCCGGCGACCTCGATGATGATGCGCAGGGTCTCCTGCGCGCGGATGAGCGACGAGGTGTAGGCGACGTCGAAGTGCATGTCGGCGAGCAGCTCGCCGGCGCGGCGGGCCTCCTCCTCACCGAGCTCGGTCAGAGGGACGTCGACCCAGCCGGTGAACCGGTTCTGCTTGTTCCACAGCGACTGGCCGTGGCGGACGAGGGCGAGGGTCGGCATCGAGGACCTCCGGGCGGGCGTTCGGGCGCGGGATGCAGCGGTCGGGGCCGAGCCTAGGCCGCTGTCCCGCCGCCGGCAGGGCAGGGGGGCCGGCCCGCGCGGCCGGCCTCGTCAGGCGCTCGGCGCGAACGCCACCTTCACCGCGCCGGCCCGTGGTCCCGCCGCCGCCGTGTGCAGCGCGTCGGTGACCTCGGGCAGTTCGAAGACGTGGGTGACGAGGTGGCCCGGCCGAAGCTCCGCGAGCAGCTCGATCGCCACGTCCATCGCGCGCCGCCGGCCGGCGGGGACCCGGGCGCCGGCGGGCACCTCCTCCTCCGCGTAGTAGGCGCTGCCGCGGACCGTGAGCTCCCGGTGGAACACCAGCGTCCAGTCCATCGGCTGCAGGCTCGCCATCCCGAGCAGCACCAGCCGCCCGCCGGGGCGCAGTGCGCGCAGCCCGTCGTCGATCGTCTGCTGGCTGCCGACCGCGTCGTAGACGACGTCGACGCCGTCCTCGAGCACGACCCCCGCCAGCGGCGCCTTGCGCAGGGGCGAGTCGAGGTGGCTCGCGAGGGTCTCGATGAGGGCCTTCCGGCTGCCGTGGACGACGTGGTGCGCGCCGGCGCGACGGGCGTTGGCGTCGCTCGCCGGGTCGAGTCCGACGACCGTGACGGCCACCTCCGGCGCGAGCAGCCGCAGGGCGTGGACGAGCGAGAGTCCGATGGTGCCCGGGCCGATGACGAGGGCCCGCTCGCCGGCGCGGGGCGTGTCGCGCAGCACCGCGTGGACGGCGACGGCGGTCGGCTCGGTGAGGACCGCGGCCCGGTCGTCGACGGCCGCGGGGACGGGATGGACGCGATCCGCCGGGACGACGAGCTCGGTGGACCAGCCGCCGCCGTAGCGGGCGTGGAACCCGAACCCGAGGCCAGGGCGGTCCTCCGTGCCGGCCTCCGGTTGGTGGGCACAGCGGTGGGTGTGCCCGGCGTCGCAGCGGTCGCAGGCCGCCAGCCCCTTGTGGGTACAGGACAGGAAGGGCTCGGGCACGACCCGGTCGCCGACGGCGACGCGGGCATCGCGGTCGGCCGCCACGACCGTGCCGACCACCTCGTGGCCGAGCACGACGCCCTCGCGTGGCAGTCCGTAGAACGCGATCAGCGCCCGTCCCATCCCGAGCTGCAGGGTCTTGCGGTCGCTCGCGCAGATGCCGGCGAGCGTCGGCGCGACGCGTACCCAGCCGGGCGGGCGCCGCGGCGCCGGGACCTCGCGCAGCTTGAGCGCCGAGCCGACCCCGCCCTGGCGCTGCGCCTCGCGGACCCGACCGACGGTCGCGGTCGTGAGGAGCCGGTGCGGGGCCGACGACAGGTGCAGCGCCGGCACGGTGCGCTCCCGCATGGCTCCCTCTCCCCGCCGGTCCCCGCCCACGGCGACCCTGGCGCGCCGGACCGTAACGCGGTCGGCGACGGTGCCCCAAACCGCACCCGGGCGCGTGGCTCGGGAGGTGGTCCGAGCCCTCCGGTAGGGTGCCCGGCGACGATCCCATCGGCCGGACGAGGCCGCGCCAGCCGGTCGGAGCCCACCGGCAGCGAGAGACGACGAGGAGCGCCGTAGTGGCCAGCGAGAACAGCTTCGGAGCCCGGGACCAGCTTCGCGTCGGCGAGCGCAGCTACGAGATCTTCCGGCTCGACGCGGTGGAGGGCGCCGACCGGCTGCCGTACAGCCTGAAGGTCCTGCTCGAGAACCTGCTGCGCACGGAGGACGGCGTCCAGACCACGGCGGGCCACGTGCGGGCGCTGGCCGCGTGGGACCCCGACGCCGACCCGGCCACGGAGATCCAGTTCACGCCCGCCCGGGTGATCCTGCAGGACTTCACGGGCGTCCCGGCCGTCGTCGACCTCGCCGCCATGCGCGAAGCGATGGCCGACCTCGGTGGTGACCCGGCCAAGATCAACCCGCTGGTGCCGGCGGAACTCGTGATCGACCACTCGGTGATCGCCGACGTGTTCGGCACCAGCGACGCGCTGCAGCGCAACATCGAGCTCGAGTTCGAGCGCAACCGCGAGCGCTACCAGTTCCTGCGCTGGGGCCAGGGCGCCTTCGACGGGCTGAAGGTCGTGCCCCCGGGCACCGGCATCGTCCACCAGGTCAACATCGAGTACCTGGCACGGGTGGTGTTCCCGAACCAGACCGCCGACGGGACCTGGCAGGCCTACCCGGACACGCTGGTCGGGACCGACTCGCACACGCCGATGGTCAACGGGCTCGGCGTGCTCGGGTGGGGCGTCGGCGGCATCGAGGC
>SLMP01000025.1 GCA_007133465.1 Nitriliruptoraceae bacterium
CTCTCGCCCGCCGCCGTCGCCCCGCGCGCCTCCGTCGGGCGCGGCGCGCCCGATGTGCGCCGCCGGGGCGCAGATCGCACCCTGGTCCCGTCCGCAGGTGCGAACGGACTCGGACGCGGATGTGGGACCATGGCGCCCAGCCTACGCCCCCGCACCGGGCGATCCTGCGAGCGCTCCGCTCGCACCGAGCAGACGAGGAAGCAGCGTGCGCGGACACGGCGGGATGCCACTGCGCCCGATGGGCGACGCCGCCGAGCTCAAGGCTCGGGGGCTCGACCGCACCGTCGCACGCCGCGCGTGGGGACTGACCCGTCCGTACCGCAAGCGGCTCGTGTTCTTCCTGCTGCTGATCGTCGCGTCCGCTGGCGTCTCGGCACTGCCGCCACTGCTGATCCGTGCGGTCATCGACGACGCGATCCCGTCCGCCGACACCACGCTGCTCCGCTGGCTGTTCGCCGGCATGCTCGCCGTGGCGCTGGTGGTGGCGGGCATCTCGCTCGTCGAGCGCTGGCTGTCGGCCTCGATCGGCGAGGAGCTCATCCTCGATCTGCGCACGATGCTCTACCGGCACGTGCACGCGATGCCGATCGCGTTCTTCACCCGGACGCAGACCGGCGCGCTCATCACCCGGCTCAACAACGACGTCATCGGCGCACAGCGGGCACTGACCGGCACGCTCGGTGGCATCGTCGACAACCTCATCGGCGTCACGGTCACCCTCGCGGTGATGCTCGCGCTCGAGTGGCGGGTGACGCTGATCGCGGTCGCCCTGCTGCCCGTGTTCGTGATCCCGGCGCGCATCGTCGGCCGCCGGCTGCAGGCCCTCTCCCGCGAGTCGATGGGCCTGAACGCCGAGATGAACACCGTCATGACCGAGCGCTTCCACGTCGCGGGGGCGCTGCTGGTCAAGCTCTTCGGTCGGGTCGATCGCGAGGTCGACCTCTTCCACGACCGGGCGGACCGCGTCGCGCGGATCGGGATCAAGCAGGCGATGGCGGGCCGTGCGCTGTTCGCCTCGCTCGGGTTCATCGGTGCGCTGGCCACCGCGCTCGTCTACCTCGTCGGTGGCCTGATCGTGATCGACAACCCAGCCATCGAGGTGGGCACCGTGGTGGCGCTCGGCCTCTACGTCACCCAGCTGTACGGCCCCCTGGCCCAGCTGTCCAACGCACGCGTCGACCTCATGACCGCGCTGGTCAGCTTCGAGCGCGTCTTCGAGGTGCTGGACCTGCCACGACCGATCGAAGAACGGCCCGATGCTGCGGCGCTGCTCGAGCCCCGGGGCCACGTCACCTTCGACCACGTCTGGTTCCGCTTCCCGGCCGCCGGTGGGTCCAGCCTGGAGTCCCTCGAGGGGCCACGGTCCGAGCACGGCGACGACGCGTCCGACTGGATCCTCACCGACCTCGACCTCGACCTCGCGCCAGGGACGATGGTCGCCATCGTCGGCCGCTCGGGCGCCGGCAAGTCGACCATGTCCACCCTGGTGCCGAGGTTGCACGACGTCACGGAGGGGCGCGTCCTGCTCGACGGGCACGACGTGCGTGACCTGACGCTCGACTCGGTCGCGGACGCGGTCGGGGTGGTCAGCCAGGACGCACACCTGTTCCACGACTCCATCGCGGTCAACCTCCGCTACGCCAAGCCCGACGCGACCGACGAGGATCTGGTCCGTGCCGCCACGGCCGCGCGCATCCACCACGTGATCGCGCGGCTCCCCGACGGCTACGACACCATCGTCGGCGAACGCGGCTACCGCCTGTCCGGCGGGGAGAAGCAGCGCCTGTCGATCGCTCGCGTGTTGCTCAAGGACCCCGCCGTCGTCGTCCTCGACGAGGCGACCGCCCACCTCGACACCGAATCCGAGCGGCTCGTGCAGGCCGCCCTCGCTGAGACCCTGCGCGGTCGCACCAGCCTCGTCATCGCCCACCGGCTGTCGACCGTCGTCGACGCCGACCTCATCGTCGTGCTCGATCATGGTCGCATCGTCGAGCGGGGCACCCACCTCGAGCTGCTGGCCGCCGGTGGCCTCTACGCCGAACTCGCCCGGACCCAACTCGTCGCCGCCGAGGTGTCCTGACAGGACGCTGAGCCGAGAGCATCGGACGGAGGATCTTCGGCGGGCTGGTCACCGAGAGGACACCGGCAGGGTCGGTCGGGCGGGGGAACCCGGGCTGCTGGACGTGCGGGCGAGCCCGAGCGCTGTGCGCGCATCTCGACCGTCCCTGGCGGTCCGGTGGGCGTGTCGTGTCACACCCTGCTGGTTGTCTACGTTCCATGACGAACTCTTCGATGCCAGTGTGGGCGACCGTCCGTTCCGGGGCACATCGTCGTGTTGCCCGGCCGTCGGTCGCTGCCGAAGGCGGTGGCGGTTACGACCCCGCCGGGCAGCCGGACGATGCCGTGCGGGGCGGTGAGGGCGCCGGGCGGTCCGGCGACGTGAGCGCGGAGGTCCACGCCGGCGGACGCGGTCGGGACCCCGCCGGGCAGATGCCGCCGTTCGGTCTGCCGGTGTTGGCGGGGGTGCCGAAGTTGGCAGAGGCGTTGGATGCGGTCGCGACCGCGGAGCAGCGGTTGCTCGAGGCGGTGGTGACCATCTCGGGGCTGTTGGACAGCGATGAGGTGGCGCAGGCGACGGGGGTACCGGTCGAGCACTGGTTGGCGATCGTGACCCGCCAGACCCGCCTGGACCGGCGGCTGCTGCTGCGTCTGGCCCGGCTGATCGA
>SLMP01000066.1 GCA_007133465.1 Nitriliruptoraceae bacterium
AGCTTGGCCTCGTCGCCGTGCTCGACGAGGGCGCCGATCGCCTCGTCGACGGAGCCGGCGCGGATGTAGTCGAAGCTCGCGGGGATCACGCCGCACCTCCCTGGCCGTTGCCGACCGCGCCCGCGGTCTCACCGGGTCCGCCGTCCCCGCCGCCTGCGGATCGGGCGGCCTGGATCGCCGTCCAGACGTTGCGCGGCGATGCCGGCATCGGCACGTCACGAACACCCAGCGGCCGCAGCGCGTCGACGACGGCGTTGATCACCGCCGGGGTCGAGGCGATCGCGCCGGCCTCGCCGACCCCCTTGACCCCGAGCGGGTTGGTCGTCGCCGGGGTCTCGGTCCGGTCGGTCACGAAGTGCGGCAGATCCGCGGCGGAGGGCACGTGGTAGTCGAGCAGCGACGCGGTCTTGAGCTGCCCGTCCTCGTCGTAGACCGCCTCCTCGAACAGCGCCTGGGCGATGCCCTGCGCGAGGCCGCCGTGGACCTGCCCTTCGACGATCTGCGGGTTGATGACCTTGCCGACGTCGTCGACCGCGACGTAGCGGCGGATGTCGACCCGGCCGGTCTCCGTGTCCACCTCGACGGCGCACAGATGGGTGCCGTGCGGGTAGGAGAAGTTCTCCGGGTCGACGGTCGCGTCGGAGTCGAGCGAGGGCTCCATGTCCTCCGGGTAGTCGTGCGCGGCGAACACGGCGAGGGCGGTGTCCTGGATCGTCGTCGACGCGTCCGGCGAGCCGCGCACGCTGAAGGTGCCGGCGGCGAACTCGAGGTCGTCCTCGCTGGCCTCGAGCAGGTGGGCCGCGACGCGCCTGGCCTTCGCGACCACCTTGTCGCAGGCGACCTGCACGGCGTAGCCGCCGACCACCAACGAGCGCGACCCGTAGGTGTCCATCCCCTTGTGGGCGATCGCGGTGTCGCCATGGCGCACCTCGACGTCCTCGTAGGGCACCCCGAGCGCATCGGCCGCGATCTGCGACCAGGAGGTGACGTGGCCCTGCCCGTGCGGGGAGGTGCCGGTGATGACCTCGACCTTGCCGGAGGCGAGCATCCGCACGCTCGCGTGCTCCCAGCCGCCGGCGCCGTAGCTGAGCGAGCCGAGGACCCGCGACGGGGCGAGCCCGCACATCTCGGTGAAGGTCGAGACGCCGAGGCCGAGCTGCACCGGGTCGTTCGCCTCACGCCTCCGCGCCTGCTCCTCGCGGAGCTCGTCGAGACCGAACAGCTCGATGGCCTTCGCGGTCGCCGCCTCGTAGTTGCCGGAGTCGTAGGTGATCCCCGCGATGGTCTCGTAGGGGAACTCCTCGTGCTTGATCCAGTTGCGCTCGCGCAGCTCGAACGGGTCCCTGCCGAGCTCGACAGCGGCCTCGTCCATCAGCCGCTCGATCGCGAAGGTCGCCTCCGGGCGCCCCGCACCCCGGTAGGCGTCGGTCGGGGTCTTGTTGGTGAACACCCCGTGGCAGGTGAACGACAGCGCGTCCATCTTGTAGATCGAGTTGTACATGAACGCCCCGAGCAGGGGGATGCCCGGCGTGACGAGCTGCAGGTAGGCGCCCATGTCCGCGAGCAGCTCGACCTTCATGCCGCGGATCCGGCCGTCCTCGTCGAACGCGAGCGAGACGTCCTGGATCTGGTCACGGCCGTGGATCGTGGCCTGG
This sequence comes from Nitriliruptoraceae bacterium, assembly GCA_007133465.1. Lineage (GTDB taxonomy): Bacteria > Actinomycetota > Nitriliruptoria > Nitriliruptorales > Nitriliruptoraceae > SLMP01. The sequence goes on from SLMP01000066.1 coordinate 1,656, forward strand.
TAGCCCTCCGAGCGGGTCTCGGTCCACTTGATCGGCTGGCCGAGCCGCTGCGCGAGCACGAGGCAGATCGCCTCCTCCGCGTAGACGTTGAGCTTCGAGCCGAACCCGCCACCGACGTCCGGCGCGATCACGCGCAGCTCGTGTTCGGGGACGCCGCAGGTCAGCGCCAGCATCAGGCGCAGGATGTGCGGGACCTGGGTCGCCGACCACAGCGTGTACTCGCGCGCCTGCCGTGGCGGGGCGCACACGACCGCTCGGGGCTCGATCGCGGTCGGGATCAGCCGCTGGTTGACGAAGCGTCGCGAGACGACGTGTGCCGCCCCGTCGAACGCCGCGTCGACGTCGCCGGACACCAGCGGCCAGGTGAAGCAGCGGTTGGTGTCGAGGTGGGTGTCCGCGAGCGGCGCGTCCTCCGCCAGCGCGGCCTCCATCTCGGTCACGACCGGCAGCGGGTCGTACTCCACCTCGACGTACTCGACCGCGTCGGCGGCCTCGTAGCGGCTGCGGGCGACGACGACCGCGACGGCGTCACCGACGTGGCGGACCTCATCGGTCGCGAGCGGCAGGTGGGTCGGGCTGACCATGTCCTCCGTGACCGCCCAAGCGCACGGCAGCCCCCCGGACCAGTGGTCGACGAGGTCCTCGCCGGTGAACGCCGCGACGACGCCGGGCTGCTCGAGCGCGGCGGAGACGTCGACGCTGGTGACCCGGGCGTGCGCCATCGGGGAACGCACCAGCGCGAGGTGCAGCATGCCGGGCAGCTGGATGTTGTCGGTCCACGTCGTGCGGCCGGTGACGAGCCGTGCGTCCTCCTTGCGCAGGCGGGTGACGCCGACGTTGTGGGTGGGGGGCGTGTCGAGGGCGGTCACGGGGCCACCTCCACGTGCTTCAGCTCTTCCGGGGCCTCGTCGAGCGTGTCCGCGTCGGCCGCGCCGATCGCGCCTTCCTCGACCCCTTCGGGCCCGCCCTCACCGCGAAGCTCCGCAGCGGCGCGACGGACCGCTCGGACGATGTTGACGTAGCCGGTGCAGCGGCACAGGTTGCCCTCCAACCCGTGGCGCACCTCCTCCT
>SLMP01000148.1 GCA_007133465.1 Nitriliruptoraceae bacterium
GCCCACGCCTGCAACGTGCCAACGACCAGCTGCCGGTCGACAAGGTCGTGGTCCGGCTGGTTCGTGTACGACAGCAGACAGTCGTAGCAGGCCGCTTCACAGTCGAACCGGCCATGCGGCGACCGCCGCACATCGACCCAGCTGCCGTCAGCCTGCCGCTGGAAGTGCAGCCGCTCCAACGCCGCCGTTGCGACCGTCCGGACCGCGTCAGGGTCCTCCACCAGCTGCCGGAGCACCCCCGCGCCACCTTCAGACGCTTCGTACAGCAGGAACGACGTGCGGGCGTCCGGATGATGGTCCGTTGGCGGCAGCCGGTACGGCAGCGGCTCCACCGCCAGTTCCATGTCCTCCAGCTGATACACCGACTGCAGCGCGTGTTTCACCGCAGCTTCGAGCGTGGCCGCATACCGCAACGCCGCATCGTCACCGGCCGCCGTCACGGGGATGGTGTAGGGCCGCACGATGAGGGCGTTACGGCGGTCCTCCACGAACGGCACCACCCGTTTGCGCAGGTCCGCTTCAGGGTCGTCGTCCGGGCGCCGCTCATCGTCGTCTGCCGGGTTGCGTTCCCACCGGCCGCGTTTCAGGTCGAGCCAGAACCCGAACTCGGAATGCTCCGGCCGTCGCAACCACCCAAGGTTCAGCTGGGTCAGGGTGGCCGTGTGCCCGTACGTCAGCGTGGCCAGCACCGCACCGTCGCTGACGATACGGGCGGTCTTGCGGTCCACCGTGCCGTCACGTTCCGCGAACGCGAACGTGGTCCGAATCTCGTAGCCCTGCCGCTGCCGTTCCTCCACCGTCGCGTGGATACGGTCGTCGCGACGGGTCGCGACCGTGGTCAGACGGAACAGGTTGTTGTGCCGCTGCGCTACCGCAGTACCACCAGCCAGCGCCGCGTCACACCCTGCGCAGCGCTCCGGGACGACACCGTCCCGGTCCGGGCGGGACAGGTAGCCGCACTCGTCACACACCACCGCAGACCGCAGGTTCACAGCCTCTGCGGCGTCGTCCACGTCCGCTTCGATGGGCAGGACCACCCGGTCCACCCGGTACACCGACCCTTCGTGGTAGATGCGGGCCTGCGGACCGAACTCGCGGATGGCGATGAACCGGGGCCGGTTCACCACATCGTCCGCACCGTCACGGGACCGACGACCAGGGATGAACGCGGACAGGGGCAGCCGCGGGAAGTTGTAGCCGGGCAGGAACCCCTCCGACGCGAAGTACCGGTACGAGTAGAAATCGGACCGGAACGGCCCGTCATCAGAGGACACCAGCAAATCCATCATGCGGCGGGCCTCACCAACCAGCCGGTGCGCCGCGTCACGGTCCCACTTCGAGATGGACCGGTCCACCGAGTTCGCCGACTGCACCGCGAACTGCGACTCTGCCGCCCGGTACATCTCCCGCCACCGGGTTGTCGCGTCCACGAACGACACCTCGGCGCTGTCGATGACCTGCCGCAACCACCGGCCCGAGAACCACACGGTCTCCGCGAGTCCGTCCACGGACGCGAGCACACGCTCTGCACGAACCAGCGCCCGGTCCTTCGCGGTGTCGGACCGCAGGTCATCACGCAGCACATCCTTCACCGCGAGCAGCGCCCGCCCGTCCGGGCCCTTCTCCAACTGCAGCACGTCCGCGAGGCTCGTCCCAAGACTTGCCCCGGTCTCCGACAGCCAGATGGCCTGCACATGCGACTGGACCAGGTCCTCGTTGGCCAGGTCGAGACGGGGCGGTGCGACCTTGCCCGCCACCATCAACGTGGGCTGGTTGAAGTAGAACTGGTCGTGCGCAGACCCGGTCGAGCAGTACACGAACACGAACGCAGGCTGCCCGGACCGGCCCGCCCGACCCGACCGCTGCGAGTAGTTCGCCGGGGTCGGCGGGGCGTTCCGCATGCCCACGACGTTCAGCTGGTTGATGTCGATACCCAGCTCCATCGTCGGGGAGCAGAACAGCACCGACAGCCGTGGCGGCTCCGCAGAGAAGTCCCGTTCACGGTCCTCACGAGCCTTCGAGTCGACCTGAGCGGTGTGCTCCCGCGCGTGCTTCCCACGCAGCTGTGACGCAACCTGGTCGTAGAACTGCACGAAGAACGGGTTGACCTTGTCGGCCGTGTCCGCATCGGCAGCAGCAGCCCGAGGCACCCGGATGGGGTCACGAGCCGGGACCACCTCATCGGTTGCGACCCACCGCAACGACTCCTCGTTCACCTGCCACACGGCAGCGCCGTCGTCCGCCTCACCAACCTTGTGGACCAGGTCCGCTTCGTTCATCGCAACGAACAAGCTGTTGATGACGTCCTGGACCTCGTCCAACGTGAGCTGCTCGTCACGCAGCACCGTGTTCCGCAGGTACTTCCCGACCGCACCACGGCTCGACAGGGCCGTCAGCCCACGCTCACCCCGCTGCCGGGGCCGCAACACCACCCGGCCCGCCCGGTCCGTCAACCACTCGTCCACCTCATCCAGATTCCACGGGGAGTCGTCCGCAAGGTTGCGTCGCGCACGGCCCCACAACGTCTTGTACTGCTCCGGGTCCAACCACCGCGACGTCAACGCCAGATGGTCACGACGCATCCAGTCCAGCACCGCCCGGACCATCTCCGCCCGCACCGCAGGGTCCAGACGGCCCCACAGCCCCTGCTTCCCGTCCGGCAGCTCCGCCTTGACCTTCTCACCGGACCAGAC
>SLMP01000083.1 GCA_007133465.1 Nitriliruptoraceae bacterium
GATCAGCAGCTCGACCTCGTCGGTCGAGAACCGGTGCCGATCCGCCACCGCCTCCAGCGTCGCCGCCAGACGCTCGGCGGTGCGCTCGTCGAGCGGTGGCACGACCTCCAGCCCGCCGACCGCGACCCGGCCGACGACCACCGACAGGACCAGCACCGGCGCGTCGGGGAGCCACCCCTGCTCGCCCGTGAGACCCCCCGCGCCCGACGTGAACCGCAACGGCTCGACGTCCGGGTCGCCGGCTCGCGGCAGGGTGCGGCCGTCGGGGCTGAGGATGTGCAGCGGGGCGAGGTGGGGTTCCAGGGCCACGGTCCCCTCGCGGCGTTCCTCGGCGGTCAACTCGTGGGTCAGAGTCACCCCATCGAGCAGTGCTACGAGATCACACAGCCGCCCGTCGACCAGCGGGAGTACCCCGAGGGGATCGTCCACCTCCTCGTCGAGCAGGAGTTCGTACAACTCCCGGTCCGTCCAGGCATCCTCGAGACCGAGGCAGCCGACCAGCTCACCGGCGGTCGCCGGCCCGTGGGTGCGCAGCCACACGAGCGCGTCGTGACGGACCTGTTTCTCGTCGTCGGTCACGGCTCCTCCGAAGCGCCGGGGGCCGGGGATGATGGCACATCGGTATCCCATGCCGTCGGCGTTGTTGGGGTGAGTGCGGCGCACGGTGAAGCGAGTTGGAGCCGATCAGAACCACCTCGATGCCGCACTCTCTAGCGCCTATACTACGGCGAACGATACTATCGAGGCCAACAGTATCAGGAGTTCGTGTCGTGCCACAGGATCGGGATGTCGCTGCGTTGCGTGGGTTCTTCGACGGGCGGGCGAAGCGTCCGACCCTCGGGTTGATGTACGGCCGGCGCCGCATCGGCAAGTCCACCCTGCTCGTCGAGGAAGTCGGACAGCGTGGCGGCTTCTACTTCGAGGCCACGCGGGTGGAGACCCCGGTCCACCTCGAGCGGCTCGGCGGGGCGCTCGGTGAGCACCTCGGGGTCGGACGGATCGAGCTGCGATCCTGGGAGGAGGCGCTGACTCAGCTGCTTCGGCTGGGTGGCGAGCAGGCCATCCCGGTGGTGTTGGACGAGTTCGGGTACCTCCTGGAGGCAGACCCGTCGCTGCCCTCGGTCATCGCGTCGACGTTCGGGCCAGGTGGGCGCGGTTCTTCCGGTCGGGCGCGCATGGTGTTGTGTGGTTCGGCGATCGCGATGATGCGGTCGCTGACCGCAGGTGAGGCGGCGCTTCGCGGTCGGGCCGGGCTGGAGTTGGTCATGCTCCCCGACGACTACCGCGTGGCCGCGACCCGGCTAGCCGACCCGTCCGACCTGGAGCTCGCGGTACGCGTGTTCGCGGTCATCGGCGGCGTCGTTGGCTACGCGACCGACATGGTCGACTTCGACCTTCCCGAGGGTGCGGATGATGTCGATCGGTGGATCGCCCAGCGGGTGCTCTCACCCGCGGCGACCCTGCACCACGAGGCGACCACGCTGCTGGCAGAGGACCCGGCGCTGGCCGGTGCCGACCCGGCCCTCCACCACAGCATCCTGGGGGTGATCGCGACCGGATCGGTCACCGCCGGCAAGATCGCCTCCCGGCTGGGTCGTCAGGTGTCCAACCTCGCCCCGGCGCTGGGCAGGCTGGTGGATGCCGGGTTCGTTACCCGCCACGAGGACCCGATCCGCAAGCAGCGTCCGACCTACGCGCTCGCGGATCCCTACCTGCAGTTCCACTATGCCGTCCTCGAACCGCATCGCTCGCGGCTACGCACCCGCGACCCCCAAGCGCTATGGCGGCAGCGGCTGATCGACGTGTTCGACAGCCAGGTCCGCGGCCCCGTCTTCGAGCAACAGGCACGCACCTTCGTCGAACAGTTCGCATCCGACGACACGGTCCCCGAGGGACGAGCCCACGTCGGGCCGTCGCGGCTGACCGTTGACGGTGTCGAACGGCAACTGGACGTCGTCGTCGTCGCCGACGACCACCCCGATCCGGCCTCCCGCCGTATCACGGCGATCGGCGAAGCCAAGGCCGGCGAGGTGATCGGTCGTCGGCACCTGGATCGGCTCACCGAAGCCCGACACCGACTGGGGTCTCGAGCCGAAGGCGCAGGCCTCCTGCTGATCGGCTCGTCGTTCGATCCGGCGCTGGACACCGAAACGCGGCATCGTGACGACGTCGAAGTCGTCGACCTCCAAAGGCTGTACCACGGGGACTGATCGGGTGCTCCCGCGTCGAGCACGGAACTCGATGAGCTCCCCGTCCGCGACCCGTTGCCGAAACCACGTCATGCCCAAACGAACCCACCGTCCACACCCTCAACGACGCTCTATTCGCTCAGTTCGCCGGTATCCGCTCAGTTGCGGGGAAGCCGTGCGACTACGGATCAGAAGGCCGGGGGTTCGAATCCCTCCCAGCGCGCTTCTCGAGAACGGCACGCTACGCACCTCTAGCGGGCCGTTCTCGCGTGTTCAGGGGATCAGCGGCGCTCTCCGATGACTACCGCGTCGCTGCGGCACGATTGCCAGGCCCGGCAGATCTGAGCGTCGCGGTGCGTGTCTTTGCGGTGATCGGTGCTGTGGTGTCGTCGGCTATGCGACCGACATGGTCGACTTCGACCTGCCGGACAGAGCGGCCGACGTCGACCGGTGGATCGTTCAGTGGGTGCTCTCGCCCGCGGCGACCTTGCACCACGAGGCGACCACGCTCCTCGCGGAGGGCCCGGCCCTGGCCGCTGCTGACCCGCTGCTGCACCACAGCATCCTCGGGGCGATCGCGACCGGTTCCGTCACGGCAGGAAGGATCGCCAGCCGACTGGGGCGGCAGGTGTTCAACCTCGCCCCGGCGCTGGGCCGGCTTCCAGGTTGGGGCCTCGACGTTGGGGCCTTCGACGCCGGTGCACCGGTTGTGGTGGGTCGGTCCGGCGCTGAGCCGCCCGGTCCGGGGTCGACGTGTTCAGCCGGCCGGCAAGAGGCGTTCGGCACGCGCAGTAGGTGGGGTGGCGGGAACTCGACCGGGTCGATGCGCTCTTGCGTGAATAGGTACGTTGAAAGTACTATTCAGGAAATCGGGCAGGAGGGTGGTCTAGGTGCAGGATCTGCGTGACAGCGTGGCGGCCGACGTTGCCGCGGGGCGGTTGGGCCGGTCACCGCACGAGGTGCGGCGTCTGCTGCGTGCTGGCCAGGTCTGTGCGCATCGTCGGGCGGGTCGCTGGTTCGTGCCCATGTCCGAGGTCCGTCGCCTGCAGCGACTACCGCTGCCGGTGGGACGTCCGTTCTCCTCGGGGTCCGCGTGGGCGCTGCTCGCGATGTTGGCGGGTGACGACCCGGCGGGTCTGTCGACGCCACGCCGCTCCCAACTACGACGGCACCTCCGCGACGCCGACAGCCGTGATCTTGCAGCGCGCCTCGGGCGGCGTGCTACCCGGAGGCTCGTGTACGCGCACCCCTCGATGCTGGGGGGCCTTGCTGCCGATCCGCATGTCGTGCTGACGGGCCTGGCGGCAGCCGAACACGCCGGCGCCCGCCTGGTGGGGGCCGACAACGGCGAGGTCGAGGGCTACGTCGCCGAGAGCGACATCGCTGGGCTGTACTCGGCGTATGGATTGGTCGACGCCGAGGAGGTCGCCAACGTGGTCCTGCGCGTCGTGGATGATGCGGTGGAGGCCTTCCGCCGTTCGGGGATGGCGGCCGCGCCTGTGGTGGGCCTCGACCTGTGGGAGTCCGGCGACGCCCGTGCCAGCGAGGAGGGCCAGCGCTTGTTCGCCGAGGCGCTCGAGACCTTCCGTGAACGCTGAAGCGTTGCGTGCCGACGACCCGGTCGTGCTGCCCCACGTCGGCAGCATCGGGCGGCTGTGGTCAGCGGTCCTCGATGTCGCTGAGCAGCGTGCGCATGGATGGACGCTCGTCGGCGCGCTCATGGTCATGCTGCACGAGCACGAGGCCGGCACGCCGACACGTCCGGCAACCGCCGACGCCGACGCTGTCGTCGATGCGCGAGGCGCTACAGGTGCCACCCGCACCATGGCGACGCTGTTGCAGGCCCAAGGGTGGGAGCTCGACACCGCTCACGTCGACGTCGATGGGCACGGCTACAAGTTCGTCCGGGACGGCCTCGAGTTCGAGGTGATCGCTCCCGAGGGCATGGGTGGACGCGTCGACCTGACAACAGTGCCTCCCTTGCGCGCACCCCAGCTGGTTGGAACCCGTCAGGCCTTGGACCGCACCCAGCGGATCGCCGTAGACCTCGACGGCCGCGTCGCGGCGCTTCCCCGTCCCGACCTGCAGGGTGCGCTGGTGGTCAAGGCGTGCGCCGCCGCCGGCGATCACGTCCGGGGTCCGCAACGCCACCTCGAAGACCTCGCGCGCCTCTACCGACTCGTCACCGACCCCGCGGCGTGGACGCTGACCAACAAGGACCGGCAACGGCTGCGTGACACCGCGGAGCCCACCTGGCAGGTGTTGGAGGATCCGGCCGACCGGGCCGCCGGCCAAGCGGCCCGCCGACTACTCACCATCCCGTCCGGATGAGACGCAGATGCTCCGCGGGGCGGTCATGGCCGCTGCCCGGAACACCTTCTCGGCAACGGCCAGGTGGTGAGGCTCGCTCCGCCTCGCGAGCGCGGGCCCGCGCCAAATCGTGCCCAAACGTGCCCACCGCCTACGGCCTCAACGACGCTCTATTCGCTCAGTTGGAAGGCGGCGGTGGTGGCGTCACGGCTGATCGGAAACCACCCGCTGCCGGACGGGAACGAGCGGGTCGGGTACCTGTGCCTGCTCGAGTTCATCGCCCGCGAAGAGGGTCGTGGGCTGCGCCACCAGAGGCCGCATGGCTGGCGTCACGGTGTCGCTGCGGCCTTGGGGGTGAACGCCTGCTGGAACTGGGCCGGTTCGAAGTAGCCGCCGGGTTGGCTCTGTTCGGTGGCGTGGAGGTAGAGGGCGGTCTGGAAGATGCTGCTCAGTGCGGCCATGACCATGGTGACCGCGATCACCCACACCACGGCGAGGCTGATACCGATCCCGGCTCCGATGCTGCCGAGCGCGAAACCGGCGACCACGAACAGCAGGGCGGGGAGCGCGAGGAGGAAGCCGACCAGACCGAACCCGACGCGTGCGGTCACGTTCTCGCCCCAGGTCTGCTTGAACAGCGCGCCCGAGCGCTTGACGGCGGCGACGACCCCGATGTCCTCGATCACGAACACGGGCACGACGAGGAAGGTGACCATGGACCAAGCGAGGCCCGCGGCGCCGGCGACCCCGCGGCCGGCAGCCCCTCCGCGTTCCTGGATCAGCTGGAGCAGGACCGACACGGTCGCGGAGGCGATGGCCCACGGCAGGATGCTTCCGAGCTTGGCTGCTGCCCCGCCGAGCGCGCTTGCGAGGGTGGGGTCGCCGCCGCGGAGCCGTTGGTAGGCGCCGGAGACCAGGGCGGTGTTGAAGAAGATGGTGACGAACGCGAGTGCGATGTACATCGCGAACAGCACGACGTAGGTCAGTGGGGTCGGATCCTCGGTCGTCCCGCCGGTGAGGAAGAGGGGGAACAGGAACGACAGTGCGACGATGATGGATGCGATCCCGGACAGCAGTGGGAGCACCAGCAGGGCCTTGTCCGCTTTGAGCACGGACCAGGACGAGCCGGCCAGCGAGAAGGTGTTCTTGATCTTCGACATGTGGGGATGTTCCTACATCTGCGTGGTCTGTCGGGCGGGCCGGGTCGGGTCAGTCGGTGCCGCAGGTCTGGATGGTGGGTGGGGTGGTGAGGCGGTCGGTGAGCCAGTCGACGACGTAGTCGTCGGCGGTGTCGTCGACGCCGAGGTGGCCGACGTCGGCGAACTCGCGGTACTCGAGCTGCTGGCCGTTGTCGCACAGGCGGGTGACGAACCGACGTTGGATGTCGGGACGGATCAGCACGTCGTCGGTGCCTTGCACGATCAGCAGTGGCGCGTCGATGGGTTCGGCGCCGGGGGTGTTCTCGGTGATCCGGCTGGCCCACGGCTCGGTTTCCCAGATCGGGGAGACGAGGAAGCCGAGCTGCAGCAGCTCCGCGTCGGTGAGCAGCGAGAGCGCTTCGGGGCCGGTGGCCACGCACGCATCCGCGAGGCGCTCCACGATCGGCAGCACCGCGGGGTCGACGATGTCGGTGGCGTCGATGTCGTCGAAGACGCGGTCCCACGCGACCACGGCGTAGGCGCCGAGCAGGTTGCCGAAGGTGGTGCCGTCGTTGGCTTCGATGAACGCGGCGAGCTCGGAAGCGGGGGCGAGCCCGGCGACACCGACCAGGTCGAGCTCGGGAGCGTAGGCCGGGGCCTGCTGGCCGGTGAACATCGCGGCATGCCCGCCCTGGGAGTGCCCGGCGACAGCGAAACGCGACGATGCCTCATCGCCGGCCAGGCCGATCGCGGCACGGACCGCGTCCAGGGTGTTCTCGGCGGCGGTCGGGCCGACGAGGTAGGGGTGGTCGCCCTCACTGCCCAGGCCGAGGTAGTCGGGTGCGGCCACGATCCAGCCAGCGTCGATCAACGCCTCGAGCCCCCACATCTGCTCGACGTAGGCATCGTCGAGCATTGAGGGTGCGCAGGAGCGTGCGACCCCGATCGTCCCGTGGGTGAACGCCAGGACGGGGCGGCCTCCGACGGGGACCTCGTCGTCGTCGGGCACGATCACCAGCCCGCTCGTCGCGGCAGGGGTCCCGTCGAGGTCACGGCTGGTGTACAGGACCCGGTAGGTCGTCGCACCCTCGATGAACGGGTCGATCACCTCACGGCGCAGCAACGTGCCCGGGGTGACGTCGAACCCTGCCTGGGCCGTATAGAACGCCCCAGGCTCGGGTGTGGTGTCGCTGCCGATCAGCACGGCCGCGCCGGCGACCAGCGCCGCGACCAACAGCATCGACAGACTCCCCACGACCCGCAGCTTCGGGGACCAGCCGGCGGCGGCGACCAGCTGGGGCTGGTCCCGATGGCGGAGCCGGTCGACACCATGCACCACGATCCGGATGCCGAACAACAGCGACCAGATGCTCAGCGCCACCCCGAGAGTGAACGCCGAGATCGAGGGCCACAGCAGCACGGTGGCAGCGAACAGCAGATGGGTGAGCGCACCAGCAGCGGCAGCGAACTGCAGGTTCGACGCGCGAGGCAACCGGGCGAACATCACCAGCTCGACCACACCACCGGCGATGAGCGCACCGCCGAACAGCCAGGCCAACCCGTTCGTGCTCGGCTCCGACCAGCCGAACGCCACCGCAGCCGCCACCACCCACAGCACCGCCGCCAGCAAGCGAGGCGACCGCATCCGACGCGCCGCCACCAACTGGCTCAGCGCCGCCAGCAACAACGCCACCGCCAGCACCGACTTCAACGCGGCTGGGCTGGCCACCGGACGAACCAAGAGCAGGACCCCCAGCGCAACCAGCAACGCGCCGATGCCGAGTAACGCCCACGCCCGACGGGTCAACTCGGCCCGGCTGTCCACGCCGTCGCTCCCGCTGTCTGGCCCCCCGCGCGGGATCGCACGGTCCGGGTCCGGGAACGGTACGTGGTTCCGCTCCGATGCCGACGATCCGGAACCGATCCTGGCACGGATGGGTTGGTGGAGACAGCCACTGTCCTTGTTGGCGGTCAGCCGGCTACCGTCCTGCCGCGCATCGAGCGCTGGGACGGTCTGCCGGGTCGCTGGCACCACACGGGTTATCGGACCTGCGAGGTAGGGGGCGGACGGTGGAGCCGACGAGCGACGGCCAGGGTCTTCCCGAGCCCGCCACGGTCCTCGGGGCCGGGACCAGCGATGCCGCGGTGCTCCTGGCGCTGTGGCTCGTTCGGCGCTCCTTCTGGACCCTGGTCTGGGCGGGGATCATCGTCGTCGCCCTCTCCGGCACCCTCGACGCCGCCGAGGACCTGGAGACACCCACGATCACCTCGGCTGCCGATGCTCGCGAGGTGGTCCGGTCACCGCAGGCGTTGCTGATCCTCGCCCCGGCGACGCGGCTGGGATCGGGTTGGCTCGCCCTGCTGACGGCGTTCCCACTGGCACGGCGGTTCCAGCGCCATGCCGACCGTGAGACGCCACGGACCGGGCGCCATCCCGCTGCATGGTCCGACCGCTGGTACCTCGTGCGGGCGCTGCGTGACTGGCGCTGGACCTCGTCGGTCCGTCGCCTCGCGCGGCAACGACTCGGCCGCGCCGGCCCACCGATCATGGTGCTCGACATCACCCTGATGGTCACCGGCATCGTCCTGTTCCCGGTGGTGGTGGCCGTCGTCGCCTCCCGTCTCGCCTGAGCGACGCGGCCGCGCGCCGTCCCATCCGCGTGGGCGATCGGCGTCGCAGATGATGGCGTCCGTCATGCGAGGTGGCTATCTCTTCGCCGCCCGTCGATGCACGTCGACTGGATCTGCGGAGTAGCCATGTGTGAGGTGCGACGGTGACCGGGGTGAACGGGCCGGCCGTCAAGGTTTCGGGTCTGACCCGGACCTTCGGTGAGCTCCGCGCCGTCGACGGGGTGGACCTGTCGATCCCTGCCGGATCGTTCTACGGCCTGGTCGGCCCGAACGGTGCTGGCAAGACCACGGCGATACGGATGATCACGGGGCTGCTGCAGCCCGACGCGGGGGCGATCGTCGTGGACGGCGTCGCGGTGTGGCCGGATCCTTGAGAAGCCAAACGGCACCTCGGCTTCGTCCCGGACAACCCGAAGCTGTTCGACCGCCTGACCGCTGCGGAGATGCTCCAGTACGCCGGGTTGCGCAGCCACGTCCCGATCGTTGACGGTGCCCGGCTTAGGGTATCGGGTAGTCGCCCCTCGCTTCTGCGTCTCTGAGGGCCGGGAACGGATCCCATCTCGGTCCGAGGAAGTTGCCGAGATCGCTCATGTTGGAGGGTTGCGGGTCTGACAGGATCCCTACGAGGTCACGGATCTCGAAGTGGAGATGCGGACCGGAGCTGGTGGTACCACTGTCCCCGAGATACCCGATGTGCTGCCCAGCTACGACCGTGTCTCCGGGCTGAAGTGTTCGTGGTTCCGTTGGGTGCGGTGCGAAAGCGTTGACATGGTCGCCAACGACATCGTTTCCCATGTGGAGGTAGACGGTCTTGAACACGCCAGAGGGGTGTCGTAGGTGGATGCTGTACCCGCCACCAACACCGGGAGTGATGGGGGTCCCTCCGCTACTGAGCGGGTGCCCTCCCATGGAGTCCTCGATCAAGCCGTCGTGGGCTGCGTGGATCTTTGCGCCCTTGATGAACGCCCCGTCGGGACCGACTTCATAGATGTCGACCGCGCGGTGCACGCGAGTGCCGCTGTCGCGGTTCTCAGCCCAGCCGTCGGGGTACCAAAGGTTTGGAGCGTCCTCCTGCGCGAACGGGAACTTCAGTTCGTCAGGGAAGTTCTGCCAGTCCCACGCCTGGTTGTATTGAGGAGCGAAGTCGTTGACCGCACCCGTGAACGGAGCGCATGCCCCTACTCCCCAGAAGATCAGGTCGGTATTCATCGCCGTGGTACCCCACGACATGATCCCAAGTTGGCCGGGACCGAACACGTCTACCGTCGTTTCCACGGTCCAGTTTCGGGGCTCTCGAGTGCCCCACTGCCACACGCGCAGCTTCAGCTGGTCGCCCTGGACGCGAACTCGCTGAGCAACCACCGTGCCCAGAGGGAAGCTAGTGCCTGAAGCAGCAAGTTGCGCGAACGCCCCTCCGTCTGTCCAGCGAGTGACGTCCGCTCTGTTCGTCTCACGGTGGCCAGCTGCGAGGCCCTGAACAGTCCCCGCCCTACCGACCATCTTCAGCCGGTTCATGAGGTCGCCATCTACAGGTGGTGCGGCGGAGCTCTCAGTCCAGCGGAAGGTGGTGAACATCTCGTAGTCGGCGACCTCGGGAAAGCTGGTGATGGCGATCCCTCGCTTGCCCGTTCCGGTGCTGCGGATACGCAAGCCTCGCTCGCTGCCCTCCATCTGGCGGCGCTGACGCCCGGCAACCGTGGTTGCGATCCACGGCTCATCGTAGATGTGAACGATGTCGCTCGGCTGCGTTCCAACGGCGTCGCCGAAGTGACGGAACATCCTGCAGTCGTTGGGGCCGGGAGGGCCGCCGGGCGGTGGGTCTCCGGGGGTGGCGGGGGCGGTCGGGTAGTAGCCGACGACGTCGAACACCACATCCGTCAGCCCGTTGTGGTTGTAGACCTCCAGCATCCCGCCGTCACCGAGCTGGGCGAGTACGAAGTTGCCGACCACCGCCCCGGCAGGGAAGTTGATGCTGGACACGGTCGGGCGTGACATGCCCGCAGGCCACACGGTGAGGTAGCCGGGTTCGGTTGGGGTCACTGCGGTGATGTTGATCGCCACCACCTGCGCGTCCACCGGGATGCCGCCAGAACCGGCCACGCGCACCGACACCGACTGAAGCCGTCCGACCGGTGCGTTCAGTCCGCCGGTCCCGTCACGGGTGTCGAGCACCCGTGCCGGCGGCACGGGGGTGTAGCCGGCGTCGGCCGGCACGAACCCGACCACATCGAACACCACATCGGTCGCCCCGTTGTGGTTGTAGACATCCAACCTGCCGCCGTCACCCAGCTGGGCGAGCACGAAGTTGC
>SLMP01000088.1 GCA_007133465.1 Nitriliruptoraceae bacterium
GCGCGGGTGCTCGCGAAGCTCGGCGATTCGGTCACGACCGACCACATCTCGCCGGCCGGCAACATCAAGCTCGACAGCCCGGCGGGCGCGTACCTGACCGAGCACGGCGTCGAGCGGCGTGACTTCAACTCCTACGGCTCGCGCCGCGGCAACCACGAGGTGATGGTCCGCGGGACCTTCGCGAACATCCGGATGCGCAACCAGCTGGCGCCGGGCACGGAGGGCGGGCTCACCCGCGACTTCACCCGGGACGGCGAGGTCACGACGATCTACGACGCCGCCGTCGAGTACGCCCGTGCGGGCACGCCGCTGGTCGTGCTCGCCGGCGCCGAGTACGGGTCGGGGTCGTCGCGTGACTGGGCGGCCAAGGGCACCGCGATGCTGGGCGTCCGCGCCGCGATCGCGACCTCCTACGAGCGGATCCATCGCTCGAACCTGATCGGCATGGGCGTGCTGCCCCTGCAGTTCCGGGACGGTGACAGCCCGGAGGCGCTCGGCCTGACCGGCGAGGAGGCCTTCGACATCACCGGCATCGCGGTGATGAACGAAGGTGGCGTGCCGGACGCCGTGCAGGTCCGGGCGGTCGCGCCCGGCGGTGGCGTGACCACCTTCGAGGCACGGGTCCGGATCGACACCCCCGGGGAGGCCGCCTACTACCGCCACGGCGGGATCCTGCCCTACGTCCTGCGCTCGCTGCTCGACGCGTAGGCCGTACCTTCCTCGCCTGCCCCCAGCTGTGAGGTCTCCGCGTGTTCGGTCGTTCCAAGCTCACCGTCGTCGCCCCCGAGGACGCCCTGCCCGGCCGTGACGAACCCGTCGCCAGTCAGGCGCCGCACCACGTGCACGGACGCGCGATCGTGCCGCCCTGGCCCGAGGGGCACCGGCTGGCGGTCGTCGGGATGGGCTGCTTCTGGGGGGCCGAGCGCATCTACTGGTCGCTGCCCGGCGTGTGGACCACCTTCGTCGGCTACGCCGGAGGCACGACCCCCCACCCGACCTACCGCGAGGTCTGCAGCGGACGGACCGGCCACGCGGAGGTCGCCGGCATCGTCTACGACCCGGTGACCATCGACGACGAGGCGCTGCTCGGTCCGTTCTGGGAGAACCACGACCCGACCCAGGGGATGCGGCAGGGCAACGACGTCGGCACCCAGTACCGCTCGGTCCTGCTGGTCACCGACGACGAGCAGCACCGGGTCGCCGAGGTCTCGCGAGCCCGGTACCAGCAGCGGCTCACCGCGGGGGGCTTCGGCACGATCACGACGGAGATCGCCCCGCTCCGGGAGCTGTACTGGGCGGAGCGCGAGCACCAGCAGTACCTGTCGAAGGTCCCGGGCGGCTACTGCAACCACGGCTTCTGTCAGGTCGCCTACGGCGGGTGACGCCGGCCCGGGGCACGACTAGCGTGCTGCTCGACCCGGGAGCGGGTGGGCGCGCACGCCGCCAGGCGCGCCGCCGTTCCCCCGAACACGCCCGCGTGCCGGCTCGCGCCGGCCGGACCGAGCCCGTCGCACGAGGCCGAGATGATCCCCCGCGAGCTGCGGCTGCCCCCCGAACACCTCTACCCGCCCGCCGAGTGGGGGATCGTCGAGCGCGGCTTCTCCGAGCGGTGGATGGGCAACGCGGAGACGATCTTCGCCCTCGCGAACGGCTTCCTCGGGGTCCGGGGCACCTTCGAGGAGGGTCGGCCCGCGATCGAAAGCGGGACCTTCTGCAACGGGTTCCACGAGACGTGGCCGATCGTGCACGCGGAGGAGGCCTACGGCTTCGCGCGCACCGGCCAGACCATCGTCAACGTCCCCGACGCCACGCTGCTCAAGCTCTACGTC
Source organism: Nitriliruptoraceae bacterium (assembly GCA_007133465.1). Lineage (GTDB taxonomy): Bacteria > Actinomycetota > Nitriliruptoria > Nitriliruptorales > Nitriliruptoraceae > SLMP01. Next base: position 1,830 of record SLMP01000088.1, read on the forward strand.
GACGACGAGCCGCTCTACCTCCCGACGGCGCGCCTGACCGAGTACCGGCGCGAGCTCGACTTCCGTGACGGGATCCTGCGCCGCGACCTGGTCTGGGCATCGCCGGCCGGCAAGAAGGTGCACGTCCGCTCGCGGCGCCTGATCTCCCTCGAGTTCCGCCACCTCGGCGCGATCACCTACGAGGTGACCATCGACGAGGACGCGCCCGTCGTGCTCTCCTCGCAGCTGCTCAACCGCGAGGACGCCCACGCGGAGGACGAACCGGCCGGCCCCGGTATGGACGACCCCCGCCGCTCGCGCGGGTTCGGTCACCGGGTGCTCCACGCGAGCGAGCACTTCGAGGACGCCCACCGGCTCATCACCGGGTACCGCACGACCAACTCGCGGATGACCCTCGGGGTCGGCGTCGACCACGTGATCGAGACCGACAACCCCTGGTCGGCCCGCCGGACCTGGACGCCCGACCACGGCAAGGTCGTGTTCACGATCGACGCCCGTGCCAACGTGCCGATCCGGATCACCAAGTTCTTCACCTACCACACGTCGCGGTCGGTCCCCCCGGCCGAACTCGTCGACCGCTCGATGCGGGCGCTCGACCGCGCCACCCGCGAAGGTGCCGGCGCGCTCGAGAGCGCCCAGCGGTCCTACCTCGATCGCTTCTGGGAGCGCGCGGACGTCGTCGTGGACGGGCCGCGCCGCATCCAGCAGGCGATCCGCTGGAACCTCTTCCAGCTGTGCCAGGCGGCCGCCCGCGCGGAGACCACGGGCATCCCGGCCAAGGGGTTGACGGGGCAGGCCTACGAGGGGCACTACTTCTGGGACACCGAGATCTACGTCGCGCCGTTCCTGACCTACACCGAGCCGCGGATCACCCGCAACCTGCTGCGTTTCCGCCACTCGATGCTGGACCTCGCCCGTGAACGGGCGGCCGAACTCTCGGAGTCGGGGGCGCTGTTCCCGTGGCGGACGATCAACGGCGAGGAGGCGTCCTCCTACTACGCGGCGGGCACCGCCCAGTACCACATCGACGCGGACATCGCGTACGCGATCAAGCGCTACATCGACGTGCGCGGCGACCGCATCCTGCTCGCGGAGGTCGGCGCGGAGATCCTCGTCGAGACCGCGCGTCTGTGGGTCGACCTCGGCTTCTTCAGCCCGTTGGACGGTCGCTTCCACATCCACGGGGTCACCGGCCCCGACGAGTACACCACGGTCGTCAACGACAACACCTTCACCAACCTCATGGCGCGCGCCAACCTGCGTTACGCCGCCGAGGTGGTGCCCCAACTGCGGGAGGAGGCGCCCGACGCCTACGAGCACCTCGTGCACGCCACCGGACTCGACCTCGCGGAGATCGAGCGGTGGACGGAGGCGGCCGACGCGATGTACATCCCGTTCGATCCGGAGCGGGGGATCCACCCCCAGGACGCCAACTTCCTCGAGAAGGAGGTGTGGGACTTCGCGGGCACGCCCAAGGACCGCTACCCGCTGCTGTTGCACTTCCACCCGCTCGTGATCTACCGCCACCAGGTGATCAAGCAGGCCGACGTGGTCCTCGCGATGGTGCTGCTCGCCGACGAGTTCTCGCTCGAGCAGAAGCGGCGCAACTTCGAGTACTACGACCCGCTGACGACCGGTGACTCGTCGCTGTCGGCGTGCGTCCAGGCGATCCTCGCCGCCGAGATCGGCTACGAGGACAAGGCCCTCGAGTACTTCCAGTACGCCGTGCTGATGGACCTCGCCGACGTCGCCGGCAACGTCGTCGACGGCGCGCACATCGCGTCCACCGGGGGCGTGTGGATGGCGCTGACCTACGGGTTCGGTGGGATGCGCGACCACCACGGGCGGTTGTCGTTCGACCCGCGCCTGCCGCAGCCGTGGCGCACGCTGCGCTTCAACCTGCGGTTCCAGGACCGACAGCTCGTGGTCGAGATCACCCACGACTGCTTCCGCGTGGAGCTGACCGAGGGCGAGCCGCTCACGATCGAGGTCCGCGGGCACGAGCTCACCCTCGAGCTCGGTACGCCGGCCGAGCTCGATCCGGGCGAGCTGCCGGTCGAGGTGCTCGACGACGGCGAGGAGACGATCCGGGTCGTGACCACCCCGTCGGGCGGTGACGCCGTCCCGGTGGGCGCCGAGCAGGGTGCGGGACCCGGCGGCGGCCCGCAGGTGCGGCCAGCCGTCGACGCCCCGTCGGCCGCGCCGTCGGACCGGGTCGAGGGCTGACGGCCGCCCGCATCCGGCCCGGGTGCGAGCGCTACCCTCGCGTGCCGCTTGCGGGGCTGCTCCCTGGTGCCCGAGCCGACGTCTCCGGCACCGCCCACCGACCCGAGGACCGACGATGCGCGTGCGCCTGCGCAACCCCGACCGCACCGAGCAGGTCCCTGGCCCGTCGACGGTCGCGGAGCTGCTCGACCACCTCGACGTCGTCCCGCACACGGTCCTGGTCCTGCATGCCGGCGAGCTCGTGACCGCCGATCGACACCTGCCCGACGACGCCGAGGTGGAGGTCCGCCCGGTGATGTCGGGCGGCGCCGGCGCCGCTCCCCGGTGCGTGGTCTGCCGCGCGCCGGCCGTGATCGAGGAGCCGCGCCACCGGGCGGCCTGGTGCCCGAGCCACTTCGGCGACCACGTGCAGGCCCAGGTGCGCAAGGCGATCGACCACCCGCCCGGGGGCGAGCGCACGGCGCGGATGTTCAGCTACGCCGACCGGCTGCTCGTGGCCGTCTCCGGCGGCAAGGACTCCCTCGCGCTGTGGGACGTGCTGCTGGACCTCGGCTACCGCGTGGACGGCCTCTACGTCGGCCTCGGCATCGGGGGGTACTCCTCGCGCAGCCAGGCGATCTGCGAGCGGTTCGCGGAGGCACGGGGTGCGCGTCTGCACGTCGTCGACCTCGCGAGCACCTACGGCTACACCACCCCGAGCGGCGCCACCGCGACGGGCCGGTCGACCTGCGGGGTCTGCGGGCTGTCCAAGCGCTACGTGTTCAACCAGGTCGCCGTGGCGCACGGCTACGACGTCATGGTCACCGGCCACAACCTCGACGACGAGGCCGCCACGCTGCTCGGCAACGTGGTGCGCTGGCAGGACGACTTCCTGGCGCGGCAGCAGCCCGTGCTGCCCGCCACCGGCGGCAACCAGGTCCGCAAGGTCAAGCCGCTGTACCGCCTGTCCGAGCGGGAGATGGCCGCCTACTGCGTGGTGCGCGGTATCGACTACGTGGTGGAGGAGTGCCCACTGGTCGACGGCAACACCGGCCAGGAGCTCAAAGCCGCCCTCGACCTGTTGGAGGCCGGCGCGCCGGGCACCAAGGCGCAGTTCCTGTTCGGGTTCCTCGACCGGCACGCAGCCTGGTTCGCGGCTGACGAGGGCCACGCCGCGGCGGCCGTGGACCTGCGGGCCTGCGCGCGCTGCGGCATGCCGACCACCACCGAGGTGTGCGCGTTCTGCCGGCAGCGGGAGCGCATCGCCGCCGTGCTGCCGATCGTCGAGGTGTCCGCGTGACCGGCCCGCTGCTGCCGGGCACCGACGCACCCCTCGTCCCGGGCGAGCTGGTCGTGCTCACCGACCGCAAGGGACGGCGCTACCTCGTCACCCTCGAGCCGGGCGCGGAGTGGCACAGCCACGCCGGCGTCGTGCCGCACGACGAGCTGATCGGCAGGACCGAGGGCCAAGCGGTCCGCACCAACCGCAACATGGAGGTCGTGGTCCTGCGACCGACCCGTGAGGACTTCGTGCTCAAGATGAAGCGCGGGGCGCAGGTGGTCTACCCGAAGGACCAGGCCATGATCCTGGCGGCGGCCGACGTGCGGCCCGGCTGCACGGTGGTGGAGGCGGGAGCCGGATCGGGTGCGCTCACCCTGGCCCTGCTGGCCGCCGTCGGGCCGACCGGCCGGGTGGTCTCCTTCGAGCTGCGCGACGACCACGCCGCGATCGCCCGCCGCAACGTCGAGCGGTTCCACGGCGGCACGCCGCCCGCCACCTGGGAGCTGCGCGTCGGCGACGTCATCGAGGGGCTGGCCGGCCTGCACGCCCACCGGGTGGTCCTCGACCTGCTGGAGCCGTGGGCGGTCGTCGGGGCGGCCGCGGAGGCGTTGCCGCCCGGCGGGATCCTCCTGGCCTACACCCCGACCGTGCCACAGGTGATGCGGTGCACGGAGGCGCTGTGGGAGGACGGCCGGTACACCGACGTCCGCACGACCGAGACGTTGGTCCGGCCCTGGGACGTCGACGGCCTGGCGGTGCGCCCCGCCCACCGCATGGTCGCGCACACGGCGTTCCTCACGACCGCGCGACGGGTGCCGGCGCGGGACGACGGCGGGCCGCCGCCGCCGCGACGTCGCACCGCGATGGCCGTGACCGAGGCGGCCGTGACCGAGCCGGCCGTGACCGAGCCGGCCGTGACCGCGGGGTAGCCGGCCGCACGATGGTGCCGCGGCCGCGCGAGGTTCAGCGTGGGCCGGGCCCCGCGACCAGCGACGCGGCGGTCACGCCCAGCACGGCGGGCAGCGCCAACCAGAGGCTCGCCCCGACCAGGGCGACCGCCAATCCCGCGCCCAGCGCTCCGGCGACGACCGTGGATGCGAGCTGCGCGATGGGCACGAGCGACTCCTCACGGAGATCTGCCACCATCGCATGACGGGGCAGTAGAGGGGGAGGGGGTGCTTGGCAGGGTGCCTTGCCACGCCGGGCGATGGGGCCGACCCGCCCCGGTCGTCCGGACGTGGCAGCGGCGGAACCGGGCCGTTCCGTGACCCGCGGGACCCCTGCCGTACACTGGCCGTCGACGGCGGCCGGGAGCACGCCAGCCGCGTGCGGAACGAGCGGCAGGAGGCCACGTGGTGGGACGGGTGCCAGGAGCGTCGCAGGAGGAGCCGGGGGAGGGCTACGAGCCGGACACCGGCGGGTTCGGGCTGCCCGACGACGTCGGGCTGCGACGTCCCAGCGGCGACACCGACGATCCCGATCAGCTGCGGTCCGAGCTGAAGTTCCTGCGTGAGGAGGTCGACCTGCTGCGGCGGCGGCTCGCGACCGCGCCGGGACGCATCCGGACGCTCGAGGAGCGACTGCTGGAGACCAAGGGCCAGCTGCAGGCGGCGCAGGCGCAGAACTCCAAGCTCGCCGAGACCCTGCGCAGCGCCCGCGAACAGCTGGCGAACCTCAAGGAGGAGGTGGAGCGGCTCACCGCCCCGCCGCAGACCTACGGGACCTTCCTCGGTGCCAGCGACACCGGTACCGCCACGGTGATGGTCGGCGGCCGCAAACTCGAGGTGAACCTCGCCCCCGAGGTGACGCTCGACGAGCTCGTGGCCGGGCAGGAGGTCCGCGTCAACGAGGCGATGAACGTCGTGGCCGTCGGCGGCTTCGACGACCGCGGCGAGCTGATGACGATCGCGGAGCTGCTCGACGACGGCCGCGTGCTGGTCATCGGCCACACCGACGACGAACGCGTCGTCCACCTCGCCGAGCCTCTCCGCCAGCTGCCGTTGAAGGCCGGTGACAGCGTGCTCGTCGACCCGCGTGCCAACACCGCGGTCGAACGGGTGCTCAAGGCCGAGGTGGAGCAGCTGATCCTCGAACAGGTCCCCGACGTCAGCTACGACCAGATCGGTGGTCTCGAGGAGCAGGTCGAGGCGATCCGCGACGCCGTGGAGCTGCCCTACCTGCACGCGGACCTGTTCGTCGAGCACGAGCTCCGCGCGCCCAAGGGCATCCTGCTCTACGGGCCGCCCGGCTGCGGCAAGACGATGATCGCCAAGGCCGTCGCGAACTCGCTCGCCCAGCGGGTGCGCGACCGCACCGGCCGCGAGGACGTCAAGAGCTACTTCCTCAACGTCAAGGGCCCGGAGCTGCTCAACAAGTACGTCGGGGAGACCGAGCGCCAGATCCGGCTCATCTTCCAGCGCGCCCGGGAGAAGTCCGCCGAGGGCTTCCCGGTGATCGTGTTCTTCGACGAGATGGAGTCGCTGTTCCGCACCCGTGGGTCGGGGGTGTCCTCCGACGTCGAGACCACCATCGTCCCCCAGCTGCTCGCGGAGATCGACGGCGTGGAGAGCCTCAAGGACGTCGTGGTGATCGGCGCCTCGAACCGCGAGGACATGATCGACCCGGCGATCCTGCGCCCGGGCCGCCTCGACGTGAAGATCAAGGTCGACCGTCCCGATGCCCGCGCCGCCCGTGACGTCTTCGCGATCTACCTGCACGAGCGGCTGCCACTGGCCGACGCCTTCGTGGCCGCGCACGACGGCGACCGGGCCGCGGCGGTGCGCGAACTGATCGACCGCACCGTCGAGAAGATGTACGCCGCCGACGCGGACAACGAGTTCCTCGAGGTCACCTACGCGAACGGGGAGAAGGAGGTCCTGTACTTCAAGGACTTCAACTCTGGCGCGATGATCGAGAGCGTGGTGGCCCGCGCGAAGAAGCTCGCGATCAAGCGGCTGCTCGCGACCGGTCAACGGGGCCTGACGACCGACGATCTGCTGACCGCCATCCTGGAGGAGTTCCGGGAGAACGAGGACCTGCCGAACACCACCAACCCGGACGACTGGGCGCGCATCAGCGGCAAGAAGGGCGAGCGCATCGTCTACGTGCGCACGCTCATCAGCGGCGACGACGCTCACCCCGGCCGCGCGATCGAGAACGTCAACCCCGGCCAGTACCTCTGACCGGCGCTCCCCGGTTGCCCAGCGCCGACCGGTACGACCCGCCCCCGATCCGGAGCACCGCGTGGCCAGTCCGAAGTTCGTCGGCGTGGAGACCGAGTACGGCATCACGGTCGACGGTCCCTCCGAGGTCAACCCCGTGCTGGCCTCGTCGCTGGTGGTCGGGACGTACCGCACGGGCCGGGACACCGACGTCCGCTGGGACCACACCGACGAGCACCCGCTGCGCGACGCGCGCGGGTACGAGGTCCCCGACGCGCACGAGCCGGTCGCCGACGACGAGCTCGGCCTCGCCAACACCGTCCTGACCAACGGCGCCAGGTTCTACGTCGATCACGCCCACCCGGAGTACGCGACACCCGAGTGTTCCAACGCCCGCGACCTCGTGATCTGGGACAAGGCGGGGGAGCGCATCCTCGAGCAGGCGGCCTTCCGCGCGGCGCGCACGCTGCCGGCCGGGAGTCGGGTGCTGGTCCACAAGAACAACACCGACGGCAAGGGCGCGGCCTACGGCACGCACGAGAACTACCTCGTGCCGCGCTCGGTGCCGTTCGGTCGGCTCACCCGCCAGCTGCTGCCCTTCTTCGTCTCCCGGACGCTGTTCGTCGGCGCTGGTCGCATCGGCTCGGAGCTCGACCCCGCCGTGCGCTTCCAGCTGTCGCAGCGGGCCGACTTCTTCGAGGTGGAGGTCGGCCTGGAGACGACGTTGAAACGCCCGCTGATGAACACGCGGGACGAGCCGCACGCCGACCCGGATCGCTACCGCCGCCTGCACGTGATCAACGGCGACGCGAACCTCTGCGAGGTGGCGACCTACCTCAAGGTCGGCACCATGTTGCTGGTGCTGGACCTCATCGAGGACGATGCGCTGCCGCCGGTGCCGGTCCTCGCGGACCCCATCCGGGCTTTCCACGCCGTCAGCCACGACCTCGCGTGCAGGCAGCCGCTGGAGCTCGACGACGGGACCACCGCGACGGCCCTCGAACTGCAGTGGTGGTACCTCGACGCCTGTCAGCGCTACGTCAAGGACCGCGCCGAGGGACCCCTCGACCCGGTGACCGCGGACGTGCTCGAGCGCTGGGAGGGGGTGCTCACGACCGTCGCCTCCGATCCGAGGCAGCTCGTCGGGCGGGTCGACTGGGCGACGAAGCTCGATCTGCTGGAGGCCTACCGGGAACGCCACCGGCTCGATTGGGGGCATGACCGGCTGAAGATGGTGGACCTGCAGTACCACGACGTGCGGCAGGACAAGGGCCTCTACCAGCGGCTGGCTGCCCGTGGCCGCGTCGAGCGGCTGGTCAGGGAGGAGGAGGTCCAGGCGGCGGTGGACACCCCACCCGCGGACACCCGCGCCTGGTTCCGTGGCGAGTGCCTGCGGCGCTTCCCGCGGGAGGTGGTCGCCGCCGGGTGGGACGCCTTGATCTTCGACGTCGGGCGCGACGCCCTGCAGCGGGTGCCGATGCTGGAACCGGGCCGGGGTACTCGGGACACGACGCTTGCCCTGCTCGACGGGGTCGGCTCCGCCGCCGAGCTGCTGGACGCGCTCACCGGCTGACCGGCGGTGCCTCGGTAGGCTGCACCCCACGGGACGAGGAGCGGACACGCGTGAGCGACGGTGGCAGGACCCAGAGCTCCAAGGGCCGGCAGGAGGAGCCCGAGGAGCAGCCGCAGGCCGAGGCGGCAGAGGACACCAAGGACCTGCTCGACGACGTCGACGACCTGCTCGACGAGATCGACGACGTGCTCGAGGAGAACGCCGAGGAGTTCGTGCGCGGATACGTCCAGAAGGGCGGCCAGTAGCCCCCACGTTCGTCGCCAGGGAGGCGCCCGCGACGCTGCTCCGACCGGTGGGGGCGATGGTTCCGCGGCAGGGGTGAACCGCGCCTCGGGGTGGTCGAGGGGCGATCACCCGATGTGGGGTGCATGCGGGCCGCCGGTGCGGGGCGCCCCGGGTTCGAAGGGGACGTCCGGGTCGTGGGCGGGGCCGCTTCTGGCCGGTCCGTGCCCGGGTGGTCCGGTGCC
>SLMP01000086.1 GCA_007133465.1 Nitriliruptoraceae bacterium
GCGGTCACCCGGGGGACCAGTCGGCGTCCATCCCGCCCTCGGGGATCGGGGCCTCGGGGTCCAGCTGGAACAGCCCGATGCGGTTGCCTTCGGTGTCCTGGAACAGCGCCATCCAGCCCATCCCGGGGATCGGCGAGCGGCCCATGAGGCTCGTGCCGCCGGCCGCCTCGACCGTCGTCAGTGTCGCGTCGATGTCGTCGACGCCGACGTAGAGCAGCGGGCCGGGGACCTCGTCGCTGCGCATCGTGAGCCCGCCGCCGATGCCCTCGCCCTCGGCGCCGGCGAGCGTCCAGTAGGGGACGGGACCCCACTGCTCGAGCTGCCAACCGAGCGCCTGCTCGTAGAACGCCTTGCCACGGTCGGCGTCGTCGAGCGGGATCTCGAAGTGCACCACCTTGCCGGCCATCGTCGGCCCTCCGCTGCCTCGGGGATGTGCGGTCGTGTGCACCCCACGGTGGCACCGTTCGGCGGCGAAGGGAAGGGTCGCCGGCCGGTGACCGTCGTCCCGAGGGTTGACGGCGATGGGCGCCTCCCGCAGGGTGGCGGTGTCCGGCGAGAGCGGTGGAGGGGACGTGGATCGGGTCGAGCGGCGGCGGGAGCGGCAGCGGGAACGTCTCCGGACCGCGGAGGCCGAGGTGCTCGCCGCGTACGGGATCGAGGCCACCTCGGTGTCGCTCACGCTGAGCGACCCGCCGCTGACGACGCGGGCCCTGCGGTGTGGTGACGGCCCCCCGCTGGTGCTGCTCCACGGGGGGAGCATGACCGGGGTGGTGTGGGCGCCGCTCGTGGCGCACCTCCCGGGTCGAACCCTCTACCTCGCCGATCTCCCCGGCTGCGGCTGGTCGGATGCGTTCGACCACGCGGGCGGTGACTTCGCCGCGCACCAGGCGGCGTTCGTCGGGTCGCTGCTGGACGCGCTCGGGCTGGAGCGTGCCGCGGTCGTCGGCGCGTCGCTGGGCGGGTGGTACGCGCTGCGGGCGGCGATCGCCGTGCCTGACCGGCTGCTTGCCGTGGTGGCCCTGACGGCGCCGGCGCTCGCCCTGCCCGGTGCGACGATCCCGCTGCCGATGGCGCTGTCCGGGACCCGAGTCGGCCGCCGGTTGATGACGTCCGCCTCCCCGCCGTCGGCCGCGACGATGCGTCGGCTGCTGGCGGCGATCGGTGGGAAGGGGTCGGTCCGGGACGTGCCGGACGCGATGTTCGACGCGCTCGGGGCCGCGAGTTCGCTTGGCCTGCCGAGCGCCGCCTCGATGGTGAAGGCGCAGGCCCGCTGGCGCCGTCCGAGGCCGGGCATCCAGGTCACCGGCGAGGAACTCGCCGCCTGCCCGGTGCCGACCCTGTTCGTGTGGGGCGACGAGGACAAGGTGCAGCCGCCGGCGGCCGGTGCGCGTGCGGCGGAGCTGCTCCCGGCCGGCCGCGTCGAGGTGGTGGCGGGCGGGCACGGGCTGTGGTTCGACCAGCCGGCGCGGTGTGGCGAGCTGATCACGGACTTCCTCGCCGAGGTGGACCGCTCGGCCGCGTGAGCCCGCGTCGGCCGCGCGGCCGGGGGCGTGACCAGCGCCGTTAGGCTCGCCGTGGGAGCCGAGCCAGCGAGGACACCGTGCCGCACCACGCCATCATCGAGCCGTTCCGCATCAAGTCGGTGGAGCCGCTCACCTTCACCACCCCGGACGAGCGGCGGACCGCCCTGGAGCGCGCCGGCTACAACCTGTTCGGCCTCCACGCCGACGAGGTCCTGATCGACCTGCTGACCGACTCCGGCACCGGTGCGATGTCGTCCGAGCAGTGGGCCGCGATCATGCGGGGCGACGAGTCGTACGCCGGCGCGCGCTCGTTCGAACGGTTCGAGTCGACCGTCCGGGAGCTGACCGGCTTCGCGCACGTGATCCCGACCCACCAGGGCCGCGCCGCCGAGCGGATCCTGTTCGCCCAGACCTGCGCCCCCGGCACCATCGTCCCGAACAACACCCACTTCGACACCACCCGCGCGAACGTCGAGTTCCAGGGCGCGGAGGCGCGCGACCTCGTCTGCGCGGAGGGTCGGGACCTGCAGCTCGACGCGCCGTTCAAGGGCAACATCGACCTCGAGGCCCTCGAGGCCACCCTGCGCGACCAGGGCGACCGGGTGCCGCTCGTGATGGTCACGATCACCAACAACTCGGGCGGGGGGCAGCCGGTCAGCCTGGCGAACCTGCGGGCCGTGCGGGAGCTGTGCGACCGGTACGGCAAGCCGCTGTTCCTCGACGCGTGCCGGTTCGCGGAGAACGCCTGGTTCGTGAAGATGCGCGAGGACGGCCACGCCGAGCGCACCCCGCGCGAGATCGCGGAGGAGGCGTTCCGGCTGGCCGACGGGTGCACGATCAGCCTGAAGAAGGACGGGCTCGGCAACATCGGCGGGGTGCTGGCGCTCAACGACACCGAGCTCGCGTCGCGGTGCCGCGACGACCTGATCCTCACCGAGGGCTTCCCCACCTACGGCGGGCTGGCGGGCCGTGACCTGGACGCGCTGGCCGTCGGGCTGCTGGAGGTGACCGAGCCCGACTACCTGCGCTACCGGGTGCGCACGGCCGAGTACCTGGCGGAGAAGGCGTGGGCGGCCGGGGTGCCGACGGTCCGTCCGCCGGGCGGGCACGCCGTCTACCTCGACGCCGGGGCGCTGCTGCCCCACATCCCGCCGGCCGAGTTCCCGGCGCAGGCGCTGGCCTGCGAGCTCTACCTCGAAGGAGGGGTGCGGGGGGTGGAGATCGGCACCCTGATGTTCGGCCGGCCCGGCGACGCCGGCGAGCCCGACGAGGTGGCGCCGAACGAGCTGGTGCGCCTGGCCCTGCCGCGGCGGACCTACACGCAGAGCCACGTCGACTACGTCGGGGAGGTGATCACGGCGGTGGCGGCGCGTGCGGACGCGCTGCGGGGCTACCGGATCGTCGAGCAGCCGAGGTGGCTGCGCCACTTCACGGCGCGGCTGGAACCGGTCGCCGGCGGGTAGGGCGGTCGGCGGCTGGCGCTCGGGGTCCGGCCGCCCGTCCGCGGCTCCGGTCAGTGGGACGTGCCAGGGCTGGCACGCTGGCGTGACACCACCGCCCACGTGGGGGCGGGTGTCCTGGGGGTGTGCCACCCTTGGCCCGTTGCGGTGACACGGCCGACGGTCGGGAGCGAGCCTCGGCCCACCGACCGGGCGGATACCCCGGGCCGGTTACGCTGGCGGGCTGCTCCTGACCGCCTCGCGGACGCCGTTTCGCCCGCCCCACCCTCCCGGAGTCCCGCCGTGAACCTCGCCGTGCCCGCCGCGATCGCCGCCGGCGTCCTGATCGCGATCCAGACCTCGATCATCGGCGCGTTCGGGGAGCGGGTGCACCCGTTCGTCGCCTCGACGTGGGTACATGTCAGCGGGCTGGTGGTCGGGGTGATCGGCGTGGCGCTCGCACCACGCCTCGGGTTCGAGTTCGCCGCCGTCCGCCAGGCCCCCTGGGGGCTGCTCGCCGGGGTCGCCGGCCTGCTGCTCGTCAGCGCGATCGCGGTGGCGGTCGGGGGGATCGGGCTCGCGTCGACGCTCGCGATCGTGACCGGCATGCAGCTGCTGGTCGCGTTCGGGCTGGAGGCGACGGGCCTGCTCGGGCGGGTGGTGGCGCTCGACCCGGTGCGGGTCGGTGGGGCGGCGCTGATCGTGCTCGGCGTCTACCTCGTCGCGGGGCGGGGACCGGCGACGGGCTGAGCGGCCGCGACCGGCCCTACGCCACCCGCAACGCCACCAGCACGCCGTCGCGGATCGGTACGACCGAGCTGACGTACCTCGGATCGGAGGCGATCTCCCGGCTCATCGCCACGATCGCATCGGTGACGGACGCACGCGACGCCGCGACCTCGGCCGGCTCCCCCTCCGGCGCCAACCCCGCGACCCGCCCGTCCCACAACACGTTGTCGCACAGGAACAGCCCGCCGACGCGCAACCGCTCGGCGGCCGCGGCCCAGGCGCCCGGGTAGCCGTCCTTGTCGATGTCGCAGTAGACGACGTCCAGCTCGCCGTCGACCTCCGCTAGCCCGGCCAGCGCGTCGCCGACGAGGTAGCGCACGGGCGCCCACAGCCCGGCACGCCGCAGGTAGTTCTCCGCCAGCCGCGCGTTGGCCGGGTCGGCGTCGGTGCAGACCACCTCGCCGTCCTCGCCGACCGCGCGGGCGAACCAGTACGCCGAGTACCCGTAGCCGCTGCCGAGCTCCACCACCCGCCGCGCGCCGATCGCCCGCGCCTGCAGCTCCAGGAACCGGCCCACCGCGCGGCCGACGATCGGGAAGCGCAGCTCGTCGGCGCGCGACTCCATCTCCGTGAGCACCTGGTCGGCGTGCTGGGCCTTGACGAGCTCGACGAGGTAGCCGTCCACCTCGCGGGGCAGCAGGGGACGCACGGCAACAGCTCCGGTCGGGGGCGCACGGGAGCGCCTACCGTACGCGCCGGGCAATACCGTGCGCCCGCCCGGACGCGCCCCACCGCCGGCCACCACGCGCGCGCCGCCGCCACCCGACCGAACGGAGCCACCCGTGGGACGTCACGTCCTGGTCTACGACGCCCCCAACGTCGACATGACGCTGTCGAACATCATCGACGGCAAGCCGACCCCGAAGGAGCGGCCGGACCTGGCGGTGCTCGGCGACTGGCTCGTCGACCGGGCCGACGAGCACGACGACGTCGAGGCGTGCGTCTTCATCAACGTCGCCCCACACGTGGCCGGCCCGCTGCGCGGGTGGGTGCTGTGGCTGCTGGAGCAGGGCTACCGCGTCTTCGCGAAGCCCAAGTACGGCGACAGCGACGTCGACGACGACATGATCGACCACCTCTGGGCCCGGTACGAGGCCGGGGACCTCGCCGAGGTCTACGTCGCGTCGAACGACGCCCGGGCGTTCGTCGACCCGCTGACGACGCTCGCGAACCGGGACGTCACGGTCAACGTGCTCGGCTTCTCGGAGTACGCCGGTGGTCTGTCGACCCAGCCGGAGCTCACCTTCATCGACCTCGAGGCGATCGAGGACCTGTTCGAGGCGCCGCTGCCCCGCGTCACGCTGGAGGGCCTGCCCGAGCAGGGACGGTGGTTCGAGCCGACCGGGGTGCTCGGGCGCCGCTGAGCCCGGCCCGCCCCCCGTCGCTGTCGACGGCTACCGTCCGCCGGTGCACCCGTGCCCGAACGGAGCCGCCCGTGGCCAGCTCGACCGACCATCCCGCGCCGTCGATCCGTTCGGAGGTGGGGCGCCTGCGCACCGTCCTCGTCCACCGGCCGGGCGAGGAGCTGCGCCGCATCACCCCGTCGACGATGGACGAGCTGCTGTTCGACGAGCTGCTCTGGGTCGAGCAGGCGCAGGCCGAACACGACGCGATGACCGACATCATGCGGGGCGCGGGCGTCGAGGTGCTCTACGTCGAGGAGCTGCTCGCGGACGTCGTGCGGGCCGACAGCGCGCTCGCCCGGGAGATCGTCGACCTCCACGTCACCGGCTCGACCTGCGGGCCGCAGGCACTCGAGCGCGTCCGTGACGTCCTGCTCGGCGGCACGGCCCGCGAGCTCGCCGACCACCTCATCGCCGGCGTGACCCTGGAGGAGATCGGGGCCCTGGACGGGCTGGTGGTCGCCGCGAGCGACCCGACCGCTCTCGTGCTGGCGCCGCTGCCGAACCTCGTGTTCAGCCGCGACTCGGCCGCCTGGGTCGGCGAGGGCGTCGTGCTCTCGCCGATGAACCGGATGGTGCGCCGGCGGGAGACGGACCTGCTCGGCAGCGTCTACCACCTGCACCCGCGGTTCGAGGACGTGCCGGTCTGGTTCGGCGACCGCGCCACCGACGGCTTCCCGGCCACCTTCGAGGGCGGCGACCTGCTCGTGGTCGGCGAGCGCGGGGTGGCGATCGGCATCTCCGAGCGGACCTCCGCGGCCGGCGTCGAGATGCTCGCAACCCGGCTGTTCGAGTCCGGCGTGGTCGACCGCGTCCTCGCGATCGACCTGCCCAAGGTGCGCGCCGCGATGCACCTCGACACGATCGTCACCCAGGTCGACGTCGACGCCTTCATCACCTACCCGAAGATGACCAGCGCGCTGCGTTGCATGATGGTGACGCCGTCCGGCAACGGCGTGCACGTCAGCGACGCGGCCGGGCTGATGCAGGGCCTCGCGTGGGCGGCCGGGCTCGACCACGCCCGGGCGATCGAGCCGGCGCTCGGCTCGATCCGTGCCGAACGCGAGCAGTGGAACGACGCGAACAACACCTTCGCGATCGCCCCTGGCGAGGTCATCGCCTACGAGCGCAACGTCGTCACCAACGCGATCCTCGACAAGGCCGGCATCACGGTCCACACGATGCCGTCCTACGAGCTGCCCCGCGGTCGCGGCGGGCCGCGCTGCATGACGTGCCCGATCGCACGCGACCACGTCGACTGACCGGCGGCGTGGACGACCTGCACCCCAGCACCGAGGTGGCACGGCTGCGCGGCGTCGCGGTCACCGTCGACGGCGCGACCATCCTCGCGGACGTCGACCTCGACCTCGCGGCGCGCGAGCACCTCGCCGTGCTCGGCCCGAACGGGGCCGGCAAGACCACCCTGTTGCGGGTGCTCGCGACCCTGCGCTACCCGACCCGGGGCGCGGCCACCGTGCTCGGGACCACCTTCGGGCGCGGCGACCTGCGCGCGCTGCGGCCCCGCATCGGGTTCGTGTCGGTGGCGATCGACCCGCTGCTGCGGGTGCGAGCGCCGGCGCTGCCGCTGGTCGCCGCCGCGGTGCAGGGGGCGACCTGGCCCGCCCGGGACGTCCTCGCCGACCCGCAGCGGGTGGCCGCCGCGCGCCGGGCGCTGGCACGGGTCGGCGCGGGCCACCTCGCCGACCGGCGGGTCGACACGCTCAGCCAGGGGGAGCGGCAACGCGTCCGGATCGCCCGGGCGTTGGCGCCGGACCCGGCGCTGCTGCTGCTCGACGAGCCGTTCGCGGGGCTCGACCTCGGCGGGCGCGAGGCCCTGCTCGCCGACCTCGACGGGGTGCTCGCGGAGCCCGAGGGTCCGACCGCCGTGCTGGTCACCCACCACCTCGAAGAGCTGCCGACCGCGATCCGGACGGCGCTGCTGCTGCGCGACGGCCGACCGGTGGCGACCGGTGCCGCCGGGGACGTGTTGGCGGACGGCCCGATCAGCGCGGCCTTCGGACTGCCCCTCACGGTGAGCGCACACCATGGCCGCTACAGCGTCCGTCACCGGTCGGATGGCCCCCGACCTGCCGCGCAGGCCCCACCGGCAAGGGACCTCGGCCCCTGACGCGGCGCGCTCCGGTCGAGGAGCATCGGCGCGAGCCGTAACCGGAGACCACCGTGGCGGAACCGAACGTGCGCGCCCGCAAGGCCGGCGCCGACGGCGAGGGACATCCCTCGGGTGACGATCGCTTCGAGCTGATCGACAAGGCGCTGAAACGCGCGCGCTTCTCGCAGGACCAGCTGATCGAGATCCTGCACGTCGCCCAGGACGTGTTTGGCTACCTCTCGCCGGACCTGCTGGTCTACATCGGGCGGGCGCTGAAGCTGCCGCCGAGCCGGGTGTACGGGGTGGCGACCTTCTACCACCTGTTCACCTTCGAGGAGCCGGGCGACCACAGCTGCACCATCTGCACCGGCACCGCCTGCTTCGTCAAGGGCGCCGACGACATCGTGCTGGCGCTGTCGCGCGAACACTCGGTCGCGGCCGGACAGACCACCGCCGATGGTCGCTTCACCCTGACGACGGCGCGCTGCCTCGGGTCGTGCGGACTGGCGCCCGTGGCGGTCATCGACGGTGAGGTGCGCGGCCACCTCGACGCCGAGGCAGCGGTCGCCGCGGTGGCGGCCAACCTCGCCGCCTCGGCCAACGGGGACGACGGCGCGGCGACCGAACCCGAACCCGAACGCATCGCGGAGCCGGCCGGCGTGGCCGGGGAGGGCAACTGATGGCGGCCACGATCGACCTCGACGACGTCGCCAACGTCGAACTCGAAGCCCGCAGCCGGTTCACCCACCGCGCGCTCGTGTGCACCTCGACGGGGTGCCTGTCCGCCGGGGCGGCGAACGTGCGCGCGACCCTGGAGGCCGACCTGACGGAGGCCGAAGCGGACCACGACGTCCAGGTCGTGCCGACGGGCTGCCCGGGCCTGTGCAGCCGCGGACCGCTGGTCACGGTGGAGTCGCGAGGGGAGGAGTCGACCCTCTACCAGTACGTCGACGAGGACGCGGCGCACACGATCGTGCGCGAGCACCTGGTCGGTGGCGCGCCGGTCGAGGGCGGCGACATCGTCCCGCCCGACATCCCCTTCTACGCGAAGCAGCACCAGGTGGTGCTCGCGTACGCCGGCCGCATCGACCCGGACCGGCTGGAGGACTACGTCGCCGAGGGCGGCTACCGGGCGCTGTCGAAGGCGCTCACCAGCATGACCCCGGAGCAGGTGATCGAGGCCATCGACGCCTCCGGGCTGCGCGGCCGTGGCGGCGCCGGCTACCCGACCGCGCGCAAGTGGGAGCTGCTGCACGACGCCCCCGGCGAGCACAAGTACGTCGTTGCCAACGGCGACGAGGGCGACCCGGGCGCCTACATGGACCGCACGATCATGGACTCCGACCCGCACCGGGTGCTGGAGGGCATGGCGCTGGCGGCGTACGCCACCGGCGCGGACAAGGGCTACATCTACGTGCGGGCGGAGTACCCGCTCGCGATCGAGCGCCTGGAGCGGGCGATCCGGGCGGCCAAGCGCGCCAAGCTGCTCGGCCGGTCGGTGCTCGGCACCGGCTTCGCGTTCGACATCGAGGTCCGCGTCGGTGCCGGCGCCTTCGTGTGCGGCGAGGAGACCGCGCTGATGGCCTCGATCGAGGGCCGGCGCGGTACGCCCTCGCTACGGCCCCCGTACCCGACCGAGCGCGGGCTGTGGGGTGCCCCGACGATGATCAACAACGTCGAGACGCTCGCGAACGTCCCGGCGATCGTCGGCAAGGGCCCGGAGGCGTTCGCGGCCGTGGGCACGGAGACGAGCAAGGGCACGAAGGTCTTCGCCCTGGCCGGGTCGGTCACCAACACCGGGCTGATCGAGGTGCCGATGGGCATCCCGCTGCGGGAGATCGTCTTCGACATGGCCGGCGGGATCCCGAACGGCAAGGCGTTCAAGGCCGCGCAGACCGGCGGGCCGTCGGGCGGCTGCATCCCGGCCGCCTACCTCGACACCCCGGTCGACTACGAGCACCTGCGCGCGCTCGGCTCGATGATGGGCTCCGGCGGGCTCGTGGTCATGGACGAGACCGTCAAGATGCCGGAGGTCGCCCGCTTCTACATGGAGTTCTGCCGCGACGAGAGCTGCGGCAAGTGCACCCCCTGCCGTGCCGGCACGGTGAAGATGTACGCCTTCCTCGACCGGATCTGCCGGGGCGTCGGCCGCAAACGCGACCTGCAGCACCTCGAGAGCCTGTGCCGGACGGTGCGCGAGACGAGCCTGTGCGGGCTCGGCCAGTCGGCCCCGAATCCGGTGTTCTCCACCCTCGAGCACTTCCGCGAGGAGTACCTCGAGCTGCTCGTCGAGGACGAGGAGTTCCTGCCCGCCGGGGCGGCACCCACCGCCCCCGGCGCCCCGACCGACGAAGCAGGTGCACGATGAGCCCCCGCAACGGCCGGCCGAACGTCCCGGTCACCATCGACGGCCAGGACGTCAAGGCGTTCGAGGGCGAGTCGATCCTCGAGCTCGCCCGGCGCGTCGGCGTCCCCATCCCGACCCTGTGCCACCTCGAGGGCCTGTCGATCCACGGCGGGTGCCGCCTGTGCCTGGTCGACACCGGTGACCACAAGCTCAAGCCCGCCTGCGCCACCGAGGTGACGGCGGAGCTCGACGTCACGACGACCAACGCGGAGATCCGCGAGCACCGGCGCCGCATCGTCGAGCTGCTGTTCGCGGAGGGCAACCACATCTGCGCGTTCTGTGTCTCGTCGGGGTCGTGCGAGCTGCAGGACCTCGCGACCGAGCACCACGTGGACCACATCCACTACGAGCTCGGCTACGAGCGCCACGACGTGGACGCCTCGCACCCCAAGTACGTGCTGGACCGCGACCGGTGCGTGCTGTGCACCCGCTGCGTGCGGGTCTGCGACGAGGTCGAGGGAGCCCACGTCTGGGACGTGGCGATGCGGGGCAACGAGGCCCGGATCGTCGCCGGGATGGACATCCCGTGGGGCGAGTCGTCGGCCTGCACCTGGTGCGGCAAGTGCGTGGTGGTCTGCCCGACGGGCGCCCTGTCCTTCAAGGGCCGCGCGACCGGGGAGATGCGCCACGACCCGGAGCTCGTCGCTTTCCTGGCGCGGGCGCGTGACGAGGGCGAGTGGATCGACCGGAGGGCAGAGGCGTGAGCGAGCACAACGGAGAGGGCCGGCGGTTGCGCATCGCCACCGCGTGGCTCGGCGGCTGTTCCGGCTGCCACATGTCCTTCCTCGACCTCGACGAGGTGCTGTTCGACCTCGCGGAGAAGGCCGACCTCGTGTACGGCCCGCTCACCGACGTCAAGGAGTTCCCGCCCGACGTCGACGTGACGTTGGTCGAGGGCGCCGTCGCCAACCAGGACAACGTCGAGCTCGCCAAGGCGGTGCGGGCCAACACGCGCGTGGTCGTGTCGTTCGGCGACTGTGCCGTGACCGGCAACGTCACCTCGCTGCGCAACGCGCTCGGCGACCCGGCCGAACTGGTGCGCCGCGTGTACGTCGAGCACCCCGACATCCGCGGCGCGATGCCCACCGACGTCGTCCCGGCGCTGCTGCCCTACGTCGAGGCGCTGCACGAGGTCATCCCGATCGACGTCTACATGCCCGGCTGTCCGCCGTCCGCCGACCGGATCAAGGCGACGCTGCTGGCGCTCCTCGACTCGCTGGCGGCCGGCGAGGGCATCCCGTCGCTCGACTGGCGCGGTCCCGAGGACCTGCGCTTCGGCTGACCGAACCCCATCCGCGGTGGCGCCCGACGAGGGCCGCCCCGCCCGCACGACACGAGGGATCAGCGTGCACGACATCCACACCATCGACCCGGTCACCCGCATCGAGGGCCACGCGAAGATCACCCTGCACCTCGGTGACGACGGCGAGGTCGCCGACGCGCGCTTCCACGTCACCGAGTTCCGCGGGTTCGAGGAGTTCTGCAAGGGACGCCCCGTCGCGGAGATGCCGGGTCTCACGGCCCGGACCTGCGGGATCTGCCCGGTCAGCCACCTGATCGCGGCGTCGAAGGCGGGCGACGCGATCTACGCGGTGACCCCACCGCCGGCCGCGATCCGCCAGCGGCGGCTGCTCAACCTCGGCCAGATCCTGCAGTCGCACTCGCTGTCGTTCTTCCACCTGTCCGCACCCGACCTGCTCCTCGGCATGGACCACGACCCGGCCACCCGCAACGTCTTCGGGCTGATGCAGGCCGAGCCGGAGATCGCCCGCCGCGGCATCCGGCTGCGCCAGTTCGGCCAGGAGGTCATCGCGGCGGTCGCGGGCCAGCGGATCCACGGCAGCCTCGTCGTCCCCGGGGGCGTCGCGCGCCAGTTCACCACCGAGATGCGTGACCGCATCGTCGCCGACCTCGACGAGATGATGGGTGCGGCCACCGCCACCCTCGAGCTGCTGGTGTCCGTCGAGGACCGCTTCGAGCGGGAACTGCACAGCTTCGGCGAGTTCGACTCGATCTACGTCGGGCACTGCCTGCCCGACGGCACCTGGGAGCACATCGACGGCAAGCTGCGGATCATGGCGGCCGACGGCTCGATGCTCGTCGACCAGCTCGACCCGCACGACTACCGCGAGGTGTTCGGCGAGGCCGGCAAGACCGACTCCTACCTCAAGTCGCCCTACTACCGCCCCTACGTCGATGGGGACGACCCGCGGCCGGGGATGTACCGGGTCGGGCCGCTCGCCCGCATCAACCTCGCCGAGCGGTTCGGGACACCGGTGGCCGACGAGGGGCTCGCCGCGTTCCGTGAGCGCTACGGGCGGATCGCCCGCTCGTCGTTCCTCTACCACCACGCCCGGGTGCTCGAGGTGATCGCCTGCGTCGAGCGGATCGCCGCCCTGATGGAGGACCCGGTCCTGTTCGAGGAGAAGGTGCGCTCGCAGGCCGGCATCAACGCGCTGCGCGGCGTCGGCGCCTCCGAGGCCCCACGCGGCACCCTGATCCACGACTACGAGGTGGATGGGAACGGGCTCATCACCGCGATGAACCTGATCATCGCGACCGGCCAGAACGACCTGGCCGTCAACCGGACGATCCTCGACATCGCCCGCGAGTTCGTCGACGGCCCGCAGCTCACCGACGGGATGCTCAACCGCATCGAGGCCGGCGTCCGCGCCTACGACCCGTGCCTGTCGTGCTCGACCCACGCGGTCGGACAGATGCCGATGGCGGTGTCGCTCATCGCCCCCGACGGTGAGACGCTCGCGGAGGTGCGTCGCGACTGACGCGCACGACGGCGCCCCGGCCCCGGTGCTCGTCATCGGGGTCGGCAGCCTCGTCCGCACCGACGACGCCGCCGGCCGGGTCGTCGTGGAGCGGGTGGACGACCTCGCCCTCCCGGGGGTCGAGGTGGCGTCGCTGCACCAGCTGACCCCGGAGGTCGCCGCACGACTGGCGGGGCGGCGGCTGGTGGTGGTCGTCGACGCGGCCGTGGACGTCGCGGAGGTGACCGTGACCCCGCTCGCGACCGATGCGTCGGGCCGGCTGGTGACCCACCACCTCGGGGCGGCGGGACTGCTGCGGCTGGCGGCCGACCTCGGTTGGGCACCCGATGCCGCGGCGCTGGTGCGGGTGCCGGCGAGCGACCTCGGCATCGGCACCGAGCTGTCCGCGGCGGCGGCCGCCCGGGTCGACACCGCCGTGGCGGAGGTCCGTGCCCTGATCGCCTGACGGGCCGGGCGGATGGAGGTGGGCCGGGGCGGGCCACTAGTCTCGGGTCAGGGACCGGGCCGGCGTCGCGGAGACCGCACCGGCCGGACGACGCACTGGGAGGACTTGACCATGCCGGAAGCCGTGATCGTCGCGACCGCTCGCAGCCCGATCGGACGGGCCTTCAAGGGGTCGATGACCGACCTGCGTCCCGACGACCTGACCGCGACGATCATCAGCGCGGCCATGGCGAAGGTGCCGCAGCTCGCCCCGGACGACATCGACGACCTGCACCTCGGCTGCGGCCTGCCCGGCGGGGAACAGGGCTTCAACATGGCCCGGGTGGTCGCGACGCTGCTCGGCTGGGACGAGGTGCCCGGCACGACGCTCACCCGCTACTGCGCGTCGAGCCTGCAGACCACCCGGATGGCGTTCCACGCGATCAAGGCCGGGGAGGGCGACGTGTTCGTCTCCGCCGGTGTCGAGATGGTCTCGCGCTACGTCAAGGGCAACTCCGACAGCCTGCCCGACACGCTGAACCCCCGGTTCGACGACGCGCAGGCCCGGACGAAGCAGGCGGCCGAGCAGGGCGCCGACAGCTGGAGCCCGGGGGACGGCCTGGCCGACATCTACATCCCGATGGGGCAGACCGCGGAGAACCTCGCGCTGTACAAGGGCGTCTCCCGCGAGGCGATGGACGACTTCGCCTACGCCTCGCAGACGCGCTACGCGACGGCGGAGCAGGACGGCTTCTGGGCGCGGGAGATCACCCCGATCGAGCTGCCCGACGGCACCACGATGGACCGCGACGAGTCGCCCCGGCCCGCCGACCGCGACAAGATGGGTGAGCTCAAGCCGGTGTTCCGCCCCGACGGGCGGGTGACCGCCGGCAACGCCTGCCCGCTCAACGACGGCGCCGCCGCGGTGATCGTCATGAGCGACACGAAGGCGGCGGAGCTCGGTATCGAGCCGCTCGCCCGGATCGTGTCGACGGGCGTGTCCGCGCTGGACCCGGAGATCATGGGCTACGGCCCGGTCGCCGCGTCCGAGCAGGCGCTGGCGCGCGCGGGGATGGCGATCGGCGACATCGACCTCGTGGAGATCAACGAGGCGTTCGCCGCCCAGGTGATCCCGTCGGCGGACGACCTCGGCATCGACCATGAGCGGCTCAACCCGCACGGCGGCGCGATCGCCGTCGGGCACCCGTTCGGGATGACCGGGGCGCGCATCACCGGGACGCTGCTCAACGGGCTCGGGTACCGCGACGGCACCTTCGGGCTGGAGACGATGTGCGTCGGGGGCGGCCAGGGCATGGCGATGATCGTCGAGCGGCTGCGCTGAGCGTGCCGCCCGCCGGACCGCACGAGCCGACCGTCGCGCTCGTCCGGTTCGACGGGACGTGGACCGACGACGACCCGTACGCGAACCTCAAGGCCGATGTCGTCGCCTACGGGCACCTCGACCCGCTGGTGACGCTCGAGGGGCTGGCGGCCTCCTCGGGTGTGCCGGTCGGCGCGCTCGCACGCTACGTCCTGGCCCGGTGGGCGACGGGTGGCAGCGAGGCGCTGCTCGAGCTCGGCACCTCGGGGGTCGACCACCTCGCAGGGGCGGTCGCGTGCGCGGAGGCGGCCGGTACCGACGAGGCGCGGCTGACGGCGTACGCCACCGTGCGGGAGGTGGTCGGCTGGCTGCGGGCCGGGCTCGATGCGCCGGTGCGGGACGACGAGGCCGGTCCGGCGCTGGCTGGGGGGCCGGCGCGGGTGGTCAGCGCAGCAGGCCGAGGCGGAAGCCGCGGGCGACCGCGCCCGTGCGGTCGGGCACGTCGAGCTTGGTCAGCAGGTTCTGCACGTGCGTCTTGACGGTCCGGGCGGACAGCCCGAGCTGCTCGGCGATGACCTGGTTGGTCAGGCCGTCCGCGACCAGTTCCAGCACCTCGAGCTCGCGAGGGGACAGCGCCGAGGCACCGTCGTCGCGCGATTCGTTGCGCCACCCGCCGGCGAGCAGCAGTGCGATGGACGGCGAGATGATGCGGTCGCCCTGCGCGGTCCTGGCAACCGCGTTGCGCAGCTCCGCGAGGGGGGCGGTGGTCAGCAGGAAGCTGTCCACGCCGGCGATCACCATCTCGCGCAGCTCGATCACGGTCGCGGCGTCGCCGATCACGAGGGCCCGGAGCGCCGGGTGCGACGCCTTCAGACTGGCGACGATCGCGAACGTGCGGGGGTCGTCGGAGCGCAGGCCGGCCACGATCACGTCGGGCTCGAGCTCCCGGGTCTGGGCAGCGGCCGTGTCCGGGTCGCAGTCGCCGACCAGCCCGTGCTCGGCGAAGGCCGCGGCGAGGCCGGCGCACACCAGCGGTCGTGCGTCGCACACGAGCACCCGCGGGTGGCTCGACGGAGCGGTCGCCTCCGGCAGCGTGGTCCCTCCCCCTGTCTGCTCGGGAAGGCTAGCCGCGCAGCCGGGGTGGACGACGACCGCGGCCGTCAGGGCGTGCGGATGTCCTGCACGGTGACGTCCACGGAGGCGCCCGTGGGGGTCTCGAAGGACACGCTGTCACCCGCTCGGGCCCCCGTCACCGCTTGCCCCATCGGCGAGCTGGCCGACAGGATGTCGTGGACGTCGTGGTGGTCCTCACGGCTGCCGAGCAGGTAGGTCTCCTCGTCCCCGTCGATGTCGAGCACCACGATCAGTCCGGGCCGGACCTCGTCGGCGTCCGGCGGCTCGCCGATGTGCGCGTCCCGCAGCAGCGCCTCGAGCTGCCGGATGCGCGCCTCCATCTTGCCCTGCTCGTCCTTGGCGGCGTGGTACTCGGCGTTCTCGCGCAGGTCGCCATGGGCGCGGGCCTCCTCGATTTCCGCGGAGGCCTTGGTCCGCCCCTCGGTCTTGAGGGTCTCGAGCTCCTCGTTGAGGCGGTCGTACGCCTCCTGGCTCAACCAGGTCTCGGCCACGGCACGGCTCCTGCTCCACAGCGTTGGTCGGGGTCACGACGAACGCCCGGAACCTCGTCGGGGTGGCCGGCGAACGCGGCCGCGAGGTCCGGGCGTGTGAGATCACCAAGCGTATCAGGCGCCTCCCGTCGCCCGCCAGCGCTGCGTCCCGGTCGGTCGCGCCCGGACGTCTAGCATCGGCGGGGCCATGGGCGCTACCGACCTGCTCTACCGCCTCTACGAACGCCGGCTCGCCGACGAGCTGGCGGGTGGCCCCATGCCCCGGCACGTGGGCGTGATCCTCGACGGCAACCGCCGCTACGCCGTCGCCCGGGGGCTGGCAGCCGCCGCCGACGGCCACGCCGCCGGCGCCCGCCACATCGACGAGTTCCTCGGGTGGTGCCTCGAGTTCGAGATCCCCTACGTCACGCTGTGGCTGCTGTCCACCGACAACCTGGCCCGCGAGGATGCCGAGGTGGCGAGCCTGCTCGCAATCATCGAGGAGACCGTCCAGCGACTCGGCTGTGGCGAGGGCGCCGCCGAACGGGGGCTCAAGGTCACGGCCGTCGGCGCGCTCGACCTGCTGCCGGAGGGGACCCGCCGGGCGCTCAAGGACGCCGAGGAGGCGACCGCCGGCAACCACCGGCTGCGGCTGCAGGTCGCCGTCGGCTACGGCGGCCGGCAGGAGATCACCGACGCGCTGCGCAGCCTGCTGCTCGACCGCGCCGCCCACGGCGCGAGCCTCGAGGAGGTCGCTGCCACGCTCCGGCCGGAGGACGTCGGCGACCACCTGTACACCACCGGCCTGCCCGACCCGGACCTGATCATCCGCACCTCCGGGGAGCTGCGGCTGTCCGGCTTCCTGCTGTGGCAGTCGGCCCACAGCGAGTTCCACTTCTGCGACGCGTACTGGCCGGAGTTCCGCAAGGTCGACTTCCTACGGGCGCTGCGCGACTACCAACGCCGCAGCCGCCGGTTCGGCCGCTGACCCCGCAGGCCGCGGACACCGACGTCCCCGACGGGCCGAGGGTCCCGCGCTTGTTGTGCCACTCGCCCCCTGCACGGCGATGGCCACGGACCGACCATCGAAGGCGCGTCGGGGTGCACCGACGTGGAGTGCCCGCCGACCCCGGAGCAGAACCCGATGTCCCTCTCCCGCCCCGCCGCGCGCCCGTCCGTGACGCGAGGGTCCGCGGGCCTGCTGCTCGCGGTGCTGGCCCTGGGGCTGCTGATCCTGCCGGCACGCGCGGCCCAGCCGGTGACGCTCGAGTTCTACGGCACCCAGACCTGCCCCTACTGCCTGCAGATGGAGCTCTTCCTCGACGACCTGGAGGCCCGGTACGGCGACGCCGTGCGGGTCAAGCGCTACGAGGTGGCGAACGATCTGGCGGCTCGCGACCGCTGGGTGCAGGAGATGGCCGCCCGGGGGCAGGAGGCCTCCGGGGTCCCGACCACGATGCTCGGCGAGACCGTGTGGGTCGGGTTCAACGAGCAGATCGGTGCCGAGGTCGAGACCGCCGTGGTCGCGGCGATCGAGACGGCGGAGGCGCAGGCGCCCGGTGAGCCGACCGACGAGTCCCCGGTCGGCCCGGACCCGCCGTCCGCCGCGGACGCACCCGGTGCGGAGACCGGTGACGCGGACGCGGTGATCGACGTGCCGCTGCTCGGCGAGATCGACGCGGCGGCCCGGTCCGCGGCCGGGGCGACGGTGCTGATCGCGCTGATCGACGGGTTCAACCCGTGCTCGCTGTGGGTGCTGACGGTCCTGCTCGCGATGGTGCTCAACGCGGGCGCGTCCCGTGGTCGCGTCGCGCTCGTCGGCGGGACCTTCCTGACGGTGACCGGGCTGATGTACGGGCTGTTCATCGCCGGGGTGTTCACCGTGCTCGGCTTCATCGAGCACCTGGACGCGATCCGCATCGGGGTGGCCGCGATCGCGCTGTTCGTCGGGGTGGTCAACGTCAAGGACTACGTCGCCTACAAGCGCGGGCTGTCGTTCACGATCCCCGACCGCTTCAAGCCGCGGATCTACCGTGGTGGCCGCGCCGTCCGCGACCTGAACCGGCCGCTGCCGGCGGTGCTCGGCACCACCATCGCGATGGCGGCGGGCATCGCGCTGATCGAACTGCCCTGCACGGCCGGCTTCCCGGTGATCTGGTCCGGGATCATGCGCACCCAGGGCGTCGAGGGCGCCGAGTTCGGCGCGCTGCTCGGGCTCTACCTGCTGATCTACGTGCTCGACGAGCTCGTGCTGTTCGCGATCGTGGTGGCGACGCTCAAGATCGGACGCTTCGAGGAGCGCCACGGCCGGCTGCTGAAGCTGCTCGCCGGCACCGTGATGCTCTCCCTCGGGGTGGTCCTGCTGGTCGCGCCGACGGTGATGGAGGACCTGCTGCTCGCGACGGTGGTGATCGCCGGGTCGGTCGTGCTCGCGTTCGTGATCGACGCGGTCAACCGGCGGCGGGGCGGCGGCGACGAGCCGCCCGACCGGGCGCCGACCCCGGCGGGTGCGCGGCGGCGTTGAGACGTCGGCAGACGCCGACGCCTGGGCGTGGTCGTACCTCCTCGGTCGACGGGAGGCCGGCGGCTAGCGTCCTCGCCGTCCACCGTCGCGGCCGACGGATCGGCCCCGAGCAGGAGCCGTCGATGCAGCCAGCGCCCAAGACCTACGTCCTCGACACGTGCGTGCTGCTGGCGGATCCGCACGCCCTGCACCGCTTCGACGAGCACGAGGTCGTGGTCCCGCTCGTGGTGATCGAGGAACTCGACCGCAAGAAGGCCGCGCTCGACGAGGTCGGCCGCAACGCCCGGGTGGCACTGCGCACGATCGAGGAGCTGCGGCTCGCGTCCGGTGGTGGGCTGCGTGAGCCGCTGCCCCTGCCGAGCGGCGGCACCGTCCGGATCGAGTCGAACCACGTCGAGGTCCCGTTGCCGGCCTACCTCGACCCGCACAAGGCCGACCACCGCATCCTGTGCGTCGCACTCGGGCTGCGGGGCACGCTCGTGACCAAGGACGCGGCGCTGCGTATCAAGGGCAGCCAGCTGGGTGTCGAGGTGGAGGACTACCGCGGGGACACCGCTCCGGTCGAGGAGCGCACGACCGGCATCGTGGAGCTCGACGTCGACCCGGGCGTGCTCGACGAGCTGCACCGCACCAGCAAGGTCCAGCTGGACGCCGAGCTGGCGGACCTCACGGCCGTGCCCGACGGGGCCCTGTGGGCCAACGCGTGTCTGATCCTGCGGGCCGGCCGGTCGGCGTCGGGGCTCGGGCGGGTGCTCCACCTCGACGACCACGGCGCCGCGACCGTGCACCGGGTGGCGGGCCACCGCCAGGTGTTCGGGATGGCGCCGCGCGACGTGCGCCAGACCTTCGCGATCGACCTGCTGCTCGACCCGGACGTGCCGTGCGTGTCGTTGATGGGGATGGCCGGGACCGGCAAGACCTTCCTCGCGCTCGGCGCCGGGCTGGAGCAGGTGCTGGAGGCGACCGCCTACCGCCGGCTGTCGGTCTACCGGCCGCTGATCGCCGTCGGCAAGCAGGAGGTCGGCTACCTGCCGGGCGACCTCGACGAGAAGCTCGCGCCGTGGATGGCCGCGGTGCACGACAACCTCTACGCGCTGCTGCGCAGCGACACCGCCGGTGGTCGCGGCGCCCGGGAGCACCGCCAGGTGCAGTCGACCGTGGAGTCGCTGGTCGACCGGGGGCAGCTCGAGCTCGCCGCGATCACCTACCTGCGGGGCCGCTCGATCACGGACGAGTTCGTGATCGTCGACGAGGCCCAGAACATCGAGCTGTCGGCGCTGAAGGTCGTGCTGACCCGGATGGCGACCGGCTCGAAGGTGGTCTTCTGCGGCGACCTCGGGCAGGTCGACAACCCCTACATCTCACCCTTCGGTGGCATGGCGGCGCTGATCGAGAAGCTCAAGGGCAGCCCGCTGTTCGGGCACGTCACGCTGACGAAGGGGGTGCGCAGCCCGCTGGCGGAACACGCCGCGACGCTGTTCTGACGACCGTCGGCCGGGTCGGCCGGTGGCGTGCGTCACCCGGTCAGTTCATCCGCGCGCGGGCGCCGATCGCGGCGTGGCGCACCGCCTTTCGGTCGGGCGCGTCCGGATCGAGCCCAGTGAGGTAGGTCTCGAACGCGGCCGCCGCCCGGTCGAACCGGCCGGCTCGCAGCGACAGCTCCCCGAGCACGCGGTGGTCGGTGAGCTCGCGGTTCGGCAGCAGCAGCTTGAGCTCCACCGTGCGCAGGGCCGCGAGCGGCTGCGCTGCGGCGGCCAGGTCGCGGGTGAGGTTGTTCAGCAGCCGGCGGACGATGGCGACGGTCGGCGCCGGCCGGAGCATCGCCCGGTGGTAGGCCAGCTGTCCACCGGTGGCGGCGGCGACCCGGGCGGCGAGCGCCGGCTCGTCCAGCAGCACGCCACCGTGGAACGGGTCGAGCACGACGGGGTGGGCGCCGTCGGCCACCGCGGCGACGACGTGGCCGGGCAGTGCGATCGCGTACGCGGGGATGCCGAGGCGGCGCGCGACCGCCACGTAGACGATCGCGAGGGAGATCGGCAGGCCGCGCTTACGGTCCAGGACCCGGTGGAGCAGGGCGTTGGCCGGGTCGTGGTAGTCGGCCGTGTCGCCGGCGAACCCCTGGCGCCCGCCGAGCTCGGCCGCGAGGACGTCCGCGGCCACCCGCGGGGCGGCCCGCGGGTCGGCGATCGCGCCGGAGCCGGACCGGGTGCGCACGGTGTCCGCGAGCGCGTCGACGCGCAGCAGCGCCGGTTCCACGTCCAGGCCCGGGTCCGCCTCCACGGCACAGAGCAGGGCGGCTTCGGCGGGGTCGGCGTCCGCCCGGCGGACGAGCCGGAGCAGACGCTCACGCGACGGGGTGGTCATGGGGGCACCGTATAGCCTCCGGCTCCGCCGACCCACGGAGGTGCCCGGTGCGCGAACCGCTGGACGTCGAGGTGCGCGCCGTGCCGACCGGCACGATCTGGGTGCTCACGATGCACCGGCCGGCGGTGCGGCACGCGATGGACACGGCGCTGCTCGCCGCGATGGTCGAGGCGCTCGACGACGCGGCGAACGACCCCGACCTGCGGGGGCTCGCGCTGACCGGCTCGGGCGGGGTGTTCTCCGCTGGGGCCGACGTGCGCGAGGTCACCCCCGACGGGGGGCGCCGGCGGATGGAGCTGTTCACCACCGTCTACGAGCAGCTCACGCTGCTGCGGGTCCCGACCGCCGCGGCGATCGAGGGGCCGGCCGTCGGCGGGGGTGCGGAGGCGGCCGCCGCCTGCGACCTGCGGGTCGCGGCACGGAGCGCCTCCGTCCGCTTCCCGGGGGCGATCTACGGCGTGCCGGTCGGCTTCGCCCGCACGATCGGGCAGGTCGGGCTGTCGGTGGCGAAGGACTGGGTGCTGTCCAGCCGGGACGTGCCCGCGGAGGAGGCCGAACGCCGCGGGTTCGTCCAGCGGCTGGTCCCGGACGGCGAGGCGCTGGTGGCCGCGCTCGCGTGGCTCGAACAGGTCGCATCGCGGGACGCGGCGACCGTGGCGTTGCTGAAGCGGTTGTTCGCGGAGCACGGCGGCCTCCGCGACCGGGTCGCGTTCGAGAACGACGCTCTGCGGGCGCAGGCGGAGACGGGGGCGCTGCCGTCGCTCGACGCGGACCTGCCCCGGACGGTGAGGCCCCGACGGCGCTGAGCGCAGGGCTCCGACCTAGCATCGGGGCAACGCCAGCGGCGTCGACCACTCGTCAGGAGGCCTTATGAACGCCGGACCGTCCGACCCGTCGCCCCCCCGGCCGGACTCGAACCCCGAGCGCCCGGACCGCAACCTCGCGATCGAGATCGTGCGGGTCACCGAGGCAGCCGCGATGGCGGCCGCGCGGTGGCAGGGGCGCGGGGACAAGGAGAGCGGGGACCAGGCCGCCGTCGACGCGATGCGCAAGATGCTCGACACCGTCGAGATGGACGGCACCGTCATCATCGGCGAGGGCGAGAAGGACGAGGCGCCGATGCTCTACAACGGCGAGCGCGTCGGCACCGGCCACCCTCCGGAGGTCGACATCGCCGTCGACCCGGTCGACGGCACGCGGCTGCTCGCGGAGGGACGCCCCGGGTCGCTCGCGGTCATGGCCGCGTCCCCCGCCGGCGCGATGTTCGACCCCGGCCCGTGCGTCTACATGGAGAAGCTCGTCGTCGGACCGGAGGCGGCGGACGTCATCGACCTGGACCGGCCCCTGCAGGACAATCTGCGCGTGATCGCCGAGGCGCTCGGCCGCAAGGTCCGCGAGCTGACCGTCATGATGCTCGACCGTGACCGGCACGAGGAGGCCAAGCGCCAGATCCGCGAGGCCGGCGCGCGCCTGCAGCTGATCTCCGACGGCGACGTCGCCGGCGCGATCCTCGCCGCCTGGGACGATCGCCCGCAGGTCGACGTGCTCTACGGCATCGGCGGCACCCCGGAGGGGGTCGTGTCCGCGTGTGCGGTCAAGGCCCTCGACGGACAGCAGCTCGGCCGCCTGTGGCCCCGCAACGACGAGGAGCGCCGCGACGCGCTCGAGCGCGACTTCGACCTCGATGCCGTGATGACGAAGGACGACCTCGTCAGCTCCGAGGACTGCTTCATCTCCTGCACCGGCATCACGCCCGGCCAGCTGCTCCGCGGCGTGACCTTCGATCGCAGCGGCGCGATCACCGACTCGCTGGTGATGCGCTCCAAGTCGGGGACGGTGCGCTCGATCCGCGCCCGGCACCGCACGCAGAAGCTGCGCCGTTACGCCTCCGTCCGCTACTGAACTGCGGTGGGGTCGGCCTCGGTGCTGACGTAGGGGCCCTGCACCCGGGGGTGGGGCCCCGCCGGCGCCACGGCCGGCGCGCCGAAGCGGCGCTCGAGGAACCCGGCGACGAGGTCGTGGATCTCGTCCGGGAACTCGATCAGCATGCCGTGCGTGCCCTCGTGGACCTCCCACAGCTCCGCGTCCGGCAACGCGGCCAGCATCGCATGGCCGGTCGTGGGCGGCGCCCACGTGTCGGCGGTGCCGATCAGGATCTGCACCGGCACGTCCACCTCGTGCAGCCACGGGCCGGCGTCGAACCGGTGCATGCCCTCGCCGGTGAGCACCACCACCTTCGGGTCGACCTCGCCGAAGTGGTGGCGGTAGCCGACCATGTCCGCCGCCGGCGTGTGCGGCCCGAGCGCCCGGATGAGCCTCGCGACCGGCATCGTGATCGGCAGCCGGAGGGCCTTCACGGCCTGCTTCTGCGCAGGGCGGGGCAGGAACGGCACGCCGTAGCGCACCAGGGGGAAGGAGGCGCTGAGGTCGGTGCCGTAGAAGGTCCGCAGCGGCGAGGCGTAGGGCCCCGCGACGAGCACGAGCCCACCGACCAGCTCCGGCCGGGTCCGCCACAGGGCGAGCGCCACCTCGACGCCCATCGAGTGGCCGATCGCGACCGCGTCGGTGATGCCCTCGGCGTCGAGGACGGCGGCGACGTCCCCGGCGAGGCGCTCCATCGTGAAGTCCGCGCTGCGCAGGCGCCGCGCGCGGTAGCCCTTCGGGCGCGGCTCGGTGGAGGCGCCGACGCCGCGGTAGTTGAGGACCACCACCCGGTGGCGCTGCATCAGGCGGGCGCCGAGGTGGACCCAGAAGTTGTCGGGGCAGATGAACCCGGAGCACAGCACGATCGTCGGGAGGTGGTCGGCGCCGTGGACGGTGTAGCGGATCCTGGCGCCGTCGTCGGTGACGACCTCGCGGTCCTTGGCCCAGACGTGTCCACCCCGGTCACCGGGCCAGCCTCGCCGGTCGCCGTCCACCTCGCCTCCTCAGCTGGCCGTCGCGGAGGGTAGGCCCGCGGGGCCCGGACCACGGACCCTGGCCGGACGACGTCGTGCTGTCGCCGCCCGTTCACCGTTCGTTCATCTACCGTTGGGGTCGGCGGTGTCAGGTCCGCGTAGCGTCGCCCCGACGTGCAGGAGGGGTGCCGTGACGCAGGAGATCGGCCGGTCGCAGTTGCCGCCGGTGACCGTGCCTGCGGGGGTGGAGATGCGCAACGAGTACCAGGCGTGGCTCGACGAGGTCGACGACGAGCTGATCGGTGGCGGGCTGGTGATCGCGGAAGCGATGCCACGGATCCTGCGCGCGCTCCTCGCCGCCGACCGCACCGGCGTGGCCGAGGCCCGGGCCCAGGCCAACGACGTGCACGAACGCTGCCGCCGGGTGGAGGACCAGGGGTTCCTGCTGCTGGCGCGCGAGGCTCCCGTCTCCGGCGACCTCCGCCGGCTCGTGTCGATCCTGCGGCTGGTCCACGACGTCGAGCGCTCGGGCTCCCTGATGCGCCACGTCGCGGAGGCGGTCGAACGGCTGGACGTGCGGCAGCTGCCGCCCGCGCTGCGCCTGCAACTGCAGGAGCTCGGCGCGCGCAGCATCGACGTCTTCGGGCGCGGGCTCGACGCGTGGCGCCAGCGCGACGCGCTCGCCATCCGCGAGCTGGTCGAGCTCGACACCAGCGTCGACACGCTGCGTACCGGGCTGCTCGTCCGTGCGCGGGACCTCGAGGGTCGTGGGGAGGAGCTCCTGGTACTCGGCCTGCTCGGCCGCTACTTCGAGCGGCTGGCGGACCACGGCGTCGCCTTCGCGCAGCACGTCGCGTTCGTCGTGACCGGCGAACGCGTCGAGGTGGGCACCTAGGTGGGCGCGTGTGCCGTGACGGCCCGGCCCGCCCGTTCAGTCGTTCGCGGAGAACTCGGTGGCCTGTCCCGTGACGAGGAAGTGGACCTGCTCCGCGATGTCCACACCGTGGTCGGCGTAGCGCTCCAGCTGCCGGGTCAGCTGGATCATGCTGGCCGCCCACTCGAGCCGGTGCTCGTCGTGGGCCGCCAGCCGGACCAGCCGCTGGAAGATGCCGAGGTTGAGCCGGTCGACGGCGTCGTCGCGGACGCCCACCTCGCGGGCCAGGTCCAGGTCGACCTTCGCGAACGACTCCACGGCCGCCTTCCCGACCTCCCGGGCGAGCTCGCCCATCTCGACCAGCTGCTCGGTGAGGTCCTCGTCGCCGGGGTAGTCGCTGGAGCGCCGCGCTGTCCGCGCGACGTTGACGGCGTAGTCGCCCATGCGCTCGAGATGGAGGCTGACGTGGATCATCGTGGTCAGCAGCCGCAGGTCGTGGCCGACGGGACCGTGCAGGGCGATCACGGCGAGGATGCCGTGCTGGATCTGCTCGTAGGCCCGGTCGAGGGCCCGGTCGGCGTCCACGACCTGGTCGGCGGCCGGGCGGTCGTCGTCGGCGAAAGCCCGCAGGGCGTCGCCGAGCATCGCGGACGCCTGCTCGCCCATGGCGAGCACGTTGTGCCGCAGCAGATCGAGCTGGCGGTCGAGATCGTCGCGCATGGGGCCACCTCCGGTCCCGCACTCTAGGTCACGGAAGGTCGAGAGGGATGCCGAAACTGCTACTCGTCGAGGACGAGAAGTCGATCGCCGAGGGACTCGCGATCACGCTCGAGGCGGAAGGGTTCCAGGTCGCCTGGGTCAAGGACGGGCTCGACGCGATCCCGGCATGGGAGCGGGTGCGCCCGGACCTCGTCGTCCTCGACCTGATGCTGCCGGGGATGTCCGGCACGGAGATCTGCCGCACCCTGCGCAGCCGCTCCGACGTCCCGATCATCATGCTCACCGCCCGCGAAGCGGAGGTCGACCGGGTCGTCGGACTCGAGCTCGGCGCGGACGACTACGTCACCAAGCCGTTCTCGACCCGTGAGCTGGTCGCGCGCATCAAGGCGATCCTGCGACGTGCGCCGCTCGTCGACGCGCCGCTCGACGAGACGCCCGCCGAGGCCTCGGGGGTCCGCGTCGACCGCGTCCGTCACGAGGTCCGGGTCGACGGCCGCGACGTCGAGCTGCCCCCCAAGGAGTTCGAGCTGCTCGCCGTCCTCGTCGAGCACGCCGGCCGGGTGCTCACCCGCGGCCAGCTGATCGACGAGGTGTGGGGCAGCGACTACGTCGGCGACACCAAGACGCTCGACGTGCACATCCGCCGGCTGCGCACCCGCATCGAGGACGACCCGCAGGAACCCACCCGCATCAAGACCGTCCGGGGCGTCGGCTACCGCTTCGCGGATCGGTGAACGGCCGCACGATCGCCGTCGTGCGCTGGCTGGTCCTCGTGGCGCTCGCGCTCGGCGCCGCCGCGCTGGGGCGCGCGTCCGGGGCGTCGTGGTGGGCGCTGGCGGGGGTCGCGGGGGTGCTCGCGGGACTCGCCCTCGTCGCGACCGATCACCTTCAGGGCCCGCGTCTGCGACGTGCGGCGCAGCGGGTCGCCGCCTGGCAGACCGAGGGCGAGCGGGTCCCCGTCGACCCGACCGGGCCGCCGGGCTGGCGCCAGCTCACCGTCGCGGTCAACGCGCTCGGCGCCGCCCACGAACAGCAGGCCGCCCGCGCGTCCGAGGAGGCGCCATGGCGGTGGCAGCTGGTCGACGCGCTGGTGCAGCCGGCGCTGCTGTTCAGCTCGGCGGGGCGCCTGCTGGCGGCGAACGACCCGGCGCGGGACCTGCTGGGCATCGCGCTCGACGCCGGGGACATCACGGTGGTGCAGGCGGTCGGGTCCGCATCGCTCGCCGACGCGGTCCGCGAGGTACGGGCCAACGGCCGGTCCGTCAGCCTCGACCTCGAGCACCGCGACCACGACCTGCGGACGGAGGTCACCCTCGTCGGGGAGGAGGTCCTGCTCGTCGTCACCGACCGGACCCCGGAGCGCCGGGTCGAGGAGCTGCGGCGCAACTTCGTGGTCAACGCCTCGCACGAGCTCAAGACCCCGGTGGCGAGCGTCCAGACACTCACCGAGGCGCTCGAGGTCACGATGCGGGCCGACCCGGCCCGGGCCGCCGAGCTGCTGTCCCGCCTGCGGGGCGAGGCGCAGCGCCTCGCGCGGCTGGTCCACGACCTGCTCGACCTGCGGCGGCTGGAGGAGCGCGGGTCGGTCGAGCGGGTGCCGGTCGACCTGGCCGAGCTCGCGCGCCGGGTGGTCGCGGACCTCGTCCCCCGGGCCGACGAGCGCGAGGTCGAGCTGGCCGTCGAGGCCCCGGACCGCGCGATGCTGGTGGGGGTTCCCGGCGACCTGGAGACGGTGGTCAAGAACCTCGTCGCGAACGCGATCGAGTACAACCGGCCGGGCGGGTCGGTGGAGGTGTCGCTCGCGACCGCCCTCGGCGCACGGGTACTGCGCGTGACCGACACCGGCATCGGTATCCCGCAGCACGAGCTCGGACGGATCTTCGAGCGCTTCTACCGGGTGGATCCGGCACGGTCCCGCGAGACCGGCGGCACGGGGCTGGGCCTCGCGATCGTCCGTCACGGGGTCGAACGGCACGGGGGGACCGTGGCGGTCGACAGCCTGCTCGGGGAGGGCACCACCTTCACGGTGACCCTGCCGATCGAGCCGCCAAGCTGAGCACGACTACCCTCCGGCCCGTGCCCCCCGACGTCCCCGCGCCCGCCCCGCCGACCCGTGACCGCGGCAAGACCCTGCGGGCACCGGTCGTACTGGACCTGCTCGCCCAGGAGCTCCCGGACGCGGTCATCGCGCTCGAGTTCAGCGACCGGTGGGAACTGCTGGCCGCGACGATGCTCTCCGCGCAGTCGACCGACGTGAAGGTCAACGAGGTCACCCGGGTGCTGTTCCGTGACCTGCCGGGACCCGAGGCCGTGGCCGCCGCCCCGCTCGAACGGATCGAGGCGCTGATCGGCTCGCTCGGGCTGTTCCGCCAGAAGGCGAAGAACCTCCAGGCGACGGCGCGGCTGCTGCTGGAGCGCCACGGCGGTGAGGTGCCCGGGACGATGGCGGAGCTCACGGCGCTGCCCGGCGTCGCGCGCAAGACCGCGAACGTCGTGCTCGCCAACGGGTTCGGCCGCAACGAGGGCGTCGTCG
Source organism: Nitriliruptoraceae bacterium (assembly GCA_007133465.1). Lineage (GTDB taxonomy): Bacteria > Actinomycetota > Nitriliruptoria > Nitriliruptorales > Nitriliruptoraceae > SLMP01. The sequence continues at coordinate 27,715 of SLMP01000086.1, forward strand.
TCGACACCCACGTGGCCCGCCTGGCGCGCCGGTTGCGTTTCACGCGCGAGCAGGACCCCGCGAAGATCGAGCGGGACCTGATGCGCCTGTTCCCGCGGCAACGCTGGTTGGAGGTCGCCGACCTGCTGATCCACCACGGGCGGCGGACCTGTCTGGCGCGCTCGCCGCGGTGCGAGGCCTGCGTGATCGAGCCGTTGTGCCCGTCCTCGCAGGAGGCCGGCTGCACCGACAAGCGCTGACCCTCAGCGTTGCCGGGCGGTCCGCGCCCACAGGGCCGTCATGGCCGCGAGCAGGACCAGCACGGCCGCGACGACGGCCTGGGTCCGATGCAGGGGCGCCACCACCTCGATGGACGGCGCCAACACCTCGAGTCGATCCGCCCGCAGCGTGATGCCACCACCGTCGTCGGGGTCCGCGCGGTACAGCACACCGGTCAGCAGCAGGACGTCGCCGCGGCGGCCGGGCCGGCCGACGTCGCCGATCTGCTCGTGCAGCCCGTCGGGCAGCCACACCGACAGCCCGGTGTTGAAGCCGCGCAGCTCCCGGTGCCCGCTGATCGGGCCGACCTCGAGCGCGTAGTCGTCGTCGTTGACCTGCGCCCAGACACCGTCGCGACGGGACAACAGCTCACCGACGGGCTCGCCCGCGTACGTGACCCGTAGCCCGTCGTAGGCGGCCGGACAGGCATAGACCTGGGCGGAGCTCACCCGGCCGCCGGCCGGGAAGACGTCGCGGACGTCCCCGGCGGTGTCGTCGCCAGCGCGTCGGGCGCAGGTCGCCACCTCGATCGAGGCCAGCGGTGGGACGCCGAGGACCCGCAGCTCCTCGCGGCGGTCCTCGAGCGGTGCGGCACGCAGCAGCGCTTCCGCGCCGAGCACGATCACGGCGAGGCCGGCGACCGCCCCGATGAGCAGGAACCGGGTGCGCTGGCGGCGGCGAGGGGGGCGGCTGGTCACGTCGCGGCCCTCCCGCGCGCGAGGGAGACGAGGTAGCCGAGCAGGGCGAACACCGCGACGAACTCGAGCCGACCGAGCCACATCATCACCACGTAGACGGCCATGAGCCCGTCGGGCATCCCGGGATGCACGACCCCGATCGAGATGCCGATGTTGGAGCCCACGGACACCGACTCGAACAGCGTCTGGGTGATGTCATAGGCACCGGACAGCAGGCCCACCATCGCGCCGACGAGGTAGGTGACGATGAACAGCAGCAGCACGGTGGTCGCCGCGCGGGCGGTCTCGTCCCGCAGCGTACGACGCCGACCGACGTCGTAGCTGGTGACGACCAGGGCAGCCTCCGGGAGCAGGATGCGTCGGATGTCGTGCAGCAGGGTCTTGTAGGCGATGCCGATCCGGATGGCCTTGATCCCGCCCGCGGTCGACGAGGCCATCCCACCGATCGCCATCGCGCCGACGATGGCGGCCGGGGCGAGCACCCCCCAGTCGGTCAGGTAGGTGTCGCCGACGTTGACCTGGTGGCCGGTGCTCGACACCGCGGAGACCAGCGTGAACACCCCCTTGCGGAACAGCGGGCCGACGTCCTCGTAGGTGCCGGCCCGCAGCAACCCGTAGGTGATCCCGAGGAGGAACAGGCTCGAGGTCAGCGCGAGCGTCCTCGTCTCCAGGTGGCGGAGCACGGTGCGGGGGTCGCCACGCCACAGCGCCAGGTGCAGCCCGAACGACAGCGTCCCGGCGATCATGATGAGCATCACGAGGATCTCGACCGACGCCGAGTGGTAGTAGATCATCGACGCCTGCATGGTCGAGAACCCACCGGTCGAGAACGACGCGAAGAACAGGTTGATCGCGCGGTAGAGGGCCCGCGGCGGCGTGAACCCGTCGAGCAGCAGGGCCGCGAACAGCGCCGTGGTGAACAGCACGGTGAAGGTCCCGGCGACCACGAAGATGAACCGGGCGGTGCGGATGATGTTCGGCATCACTCGCTCGTCGCGCGCTTCCGCGGTGTAGAGCGTCGTCACGCGCGCCCCGCCGCCGGCGAACAGCGAGAGCACCACGATGACGATGCCGAGCCCGCCGGCGATCTGCAGCAGGTGGCGGAAAAGGTCCTCGGACACGGGGGTGTGGTCGAGATCGTGGATCACCGACATGCCGGTGGTGGTCAGCCCCGACATCGCCTCGAACAGCGCGGCGAGCGGGTCCGAGAAGCGCCCCCCGAGGTACATCGGGATCGCGGCGAAGATCGCCCCGACCAGCCAGGCGAGCGCGACCACCACCATGCCGTGTGCCCAGGTCAGCTGCTGGCGGGTCCGCAAGCGGACCTCGCCGACGGAGCCGGCGATGACACACAGACTGGCGCCGATCAGGTAGGCGGACGCCTGGTTCCACTCCTCGAGGAACAGCGCCACGAGGGCGGGGATCAGCATGACGAGTCCGAGGCCGAGGAGCACCTTGCCGAGGTAGAACCCGATCAGGCGGACGTCGTCCGCGCCCGGGCGCAGAGCCCCGGTCACGCCAGCGCCCAGCGCAGGAGGGCGACGACCGCCAGGCACACGAGCAGCACCACGGCACCGAGTGCGACGACGAGGCCGGTCCCACGCAGCCCGCCGTCGAGCGGCGAGCTCGCCCGGTCGCGGCGCGGGTCGATCGGCGGCTGGGCCACGGTCAGCGCTGCCCGAGCAGGGTGCGCGAGAAGCGGTCCTCGAGC
>SLMP01000037.1 GCA_007133465.1 Nitriliruptoraceae bacterium
CGCCGGCGCCCGCGGCGCGATCGAGGCCGGCCTGCTCGCTGGCGCGCTGCCCGGTGGCCGCCGTCTGGACGACCCGGCGGACCGGGCGGAGCTCGAGGCGCTGTGGGGCACGCCGCTGCCCGCCGAGCGCGGCCGCGACCTCGAGGCGATCCTCACCGACGCCGCTGCCGGGCGCATCGACGTGCTGCACCTGATCGGGGTCGACCTCGCCCGCGACGCCGCGTCGCCGGAGCTGGCCCGCGCCGCCCTGCAGCGGGTGAAGACCGTGATCGCCCAGGACCTCGCGGCGACCGACACCGTCCGCGAGTACGCGGACGTGGTCCTGCCCGCGGCCGGCACGCAGGAACGGGCGGGCTCCCGCACGAACTGGGAGGGCCGCACGCAGCGGTTCGCCCGGGCGGTGGACGCGCCCGGCCTGGTCCAGGAGGACTGGGAGATCCTGGTCCAGCTCGCCGCGCTGCTCGGCCACGACCTCGGGATCAACGACCTCGACGGCGTGCGGGGCGAGCTCGAGCGGCTCGGGCTCCGGGCCACCCCGCACGACTGGCCGGTGCCCGAGCCGACCGACGCGGCGTCCGGTGACCCGTCCGCCGCGGCCGGCGACGAGCCGGCCACCGCCGAGGACCTGGGCTTCACGCTCCTCGCCCGGCCGCTGCTGCTCGACCGTGCCACGATGCTCGCCGGCGCCGACGACCTCCTCGCCACCGCGCGTGCCGCCACCGCGACCCTCGCCGCCGCCGATGCCGCGTCGCTCGGGGTCGCCGACGGCGACCACGTCGAACTCGCCGGCGCCGGGCAGTCGCTGACCCTGCCGGTGCGCGTGGCGGCTGACCTCGTCGCCGGGGTCGTGCTCGTCCCGACCAACACCACCGAGGTGCCGGTCGCGGCCCTCACCGGTCGCGATGGCGGGGGGCGGGTCACCGTCACGCCGGTGGCGGCCACCGAGGATGCAGCGCTCGTCGCCGGGGAGGTCGCGTGATGGATCAGCCGCTGTGGGTGCCGATCTTCCAGACCCTGGTGGTGTTCGTCTACTTCCTGCTCGTCACCGCCGTGCTGATCTGGGCGGAGCGGCGGGTGGTCGCCCGCATGCAGCACCGCGTCGGGCCGAACCGCGTCGGGCCCTTCGGGGCGCTGCAGACGCTGGTCGACGGCGCCAAGATGTTCTTCAAGGAGGACCCGACCCCGGGGATGGTGAACAACCCCGTCTACACGATCGCGCCGCTCGTCGGGGTGATCGCCGGGTTCCTGTCGATCGCGGTGATCCCCCTCGGCTTCGACGTCACGCTGTTCGGTGAGACCTTCCCGCTGGTGGTCGCCGACCTCAACGTCGGCGTGCTGTGGATCCTCGCGATGGGCTCGATCCACGTCTACAGCGTGTTCCTCGCGGGTTGGTCGTCGAACTCGCCCTACCCGCTGCTGGGTGGTATCCGCTCCAGTGCCCAGATGGTCTCCTACGAGATCGCGCAGGGCCTGGCCGTCGCGAGCGTCGTGGTCTACGCGGGGTCGCTGCGCATCTCCGACATCATCGCCGGACAGCAGACCTCCACGCTGATCGAGGGCATGCCCGGCTGGTACGCGATCCCGCTGTTCCCCGCCTTCCTCGTCTTCGTGATCGGGATGGTGGCGGAGGCGGGCCGGCCGCCGTTCGACCTCGCGGAGGCGGAGGGGGAGCTCGTCGGCGGGTTCCACACCGAGTACTCCGGGATGCGCTTCGGCATGTTCATGCTCGCCGAGTTCATGAACGTGGTCACGATGTCCGCGATCGTCGTGACGCTCTTCCTCGGCGGCCCGAACGGGCCCACCTTCGGGCTGCCGGACGCGATCGCCTGGGTGCTGCCGATCCTGTGGTTCAGCCTCAAGATGATCGGCTTCATCTTCTTCTTCATCCTGCTGCGCGGCGCGCTGCCCCGCTACCGCTACGACCGGCTGATGTCGCTCGGTTGGAAGGTGCTGATCCCGATCGCGCTGGTCTGGGTGCTCGTCACCGCCGGGTTCGTGCTGCTCGCCGAGGAGGGCATCGCGACCACCGTCCGCCTCGTGCTCGCCGGCGCCGCGGGCCTGCTCGTCCTCGCCCTGCTGGTCACCGCCGGCCCCGCCAGGCTGGCCGGTGCCTCCGATCGGCCGAAGCGCGCACCGATCCCGACGCCCGCCCCCGACCGCGCCCCCGCCTCGCGCCACGTGGAGCGGGACCGTGAGGAGGTCGCGCCCTGATGGACCTCGGACTCCCCCCGGCCATCGTCACGCTGCTCACCTTCGCGGTGATCGGGGTGCTGCTGTGGCTGTTCCTGACCCGCACCGTGCTCGGACGCGGATTCTCGGTCCCGCTGCGCTACATGCTGCGCAAGCCGGAGACCGCGCAGTACCCGGAGGAGCCCCGGCCGGTGACCCCCCGCTTCCACGGGCGGCACCAGCTCAACCGCTACCCGGACGGGCTCGAACGCTGCATCGGTTGTGAGCTGTGCGCCTGGGCCTGCCCTGCCGACGCGATCTACGTGCAGGGGGCCGACAACACCCTCGAGCGGCGCTACTCCCCGGGGGAGCGCTTCGCCGAGGACTACCAGATCAACTACAACCGCTGCATCCTCTGCGGGTTGTGCATCGAGGCGTGCCCGACCCGCGCGCTGACGATGACCCACGACTACGAGATCGCGGCGGACTCCCGGCAGGCGCTGATCTGGACCAAGGACCAGCTGCTCACCCCGGTCCCCGAGGGCGCCTACGACACGCCCCACACCGACCGCGAGGTCCGTGACCGCGGGCTGAACTACTACGGTGGGCTGGCCGTCACGCCACCGACGCTGCACGGCGGCAGGTTCCGACCGGCTGCCGCGGCACCATCGGCCCGCGCCGGGCAGGTCGTGCCGACCGGGGCACCGCCGTCGACCGACCTCGCAGCTGGAGGGGACCACTAGATGGAGCTGCTGGCCCAAGCCGCGGAGGGCGCGGGCGGCGCGAACCTCGCGGAGGTCGTGCTGTTCTGGGTGTTCTCCGTGCTCGCCGTCGGTGCGGCGATCGCCGTCATCACGCTGCGCAACATCGTGCACGGCGCCCTCATGCTCGTGCTCAACCTGCTCGCGATCGCCGGGCTGTACCTCACGCTCGAGTCGTCGTTCCTCGGCATCGTGCAGGTGCTGGTCTACGCCGGCGCGATCATGGTGCTGTTCCTGTTCGTGATCATGCTGCTCGGGGTCGACAACGACGACCTGCTGAAGGAGACCCGCGTCGCGACCCGGTTCGCGGCCGCCCTCGGTGGCGCGCTGCTGGTCGCCGCGCTGCTGTTCGCCTTCGTCGGCACCTACACCTCGCCGAGCTCGCTGTGCGGGCAGGGCACCGGAGTGGTCGCCGGCGCCGGCGAGGTCCTGTGCGTCGGCCTCGCCGAGGCGTACGGCCCCGACGACCGCTCGGGGGTCGCCTTCCTCGGCCTGCGGCTGTTCACCCGGTTCGTGTGGCCCTTCCAGCTCGCCGCCCTGCTGCTGACCGTCGCCACGATCGGCGCGGTCATCCTCGCCCGTCGCCGGGACCTCGAGCCGGAGGACCTCGATGTCGGGGTGGCCGACCCGGACGCGCTCCCGCCGAGCGACGCCGAGCTGCTCCGGGCGGACGCCGACGCGCCCGGGGAGGCCGGCACCGACGTCCCGGGTGAGGAGCCGGCCCGGCTCGGTGCCAGCCCACTGGCCGGGTCCGACCCGACCGAACGGGGCGAGCGCCCGACCGGGCACGACCGCCCGTCCGACGCCGACCGTGGGGAGGGCTGAGCCGTGGAGATCGGGTACTACTACGCCGTCTCGGCGCTGCTGTTCACGATCGGGTTCGTCGGCGTGCTGCTGCGGCGCAACGCGATCGTGCTGTTCATGTGCATCGAGCTGATGCTCAACAGCGTCAACCTCACCCTCGCCGCTGCCGCCCGCATGTGGGGTGGCCCGGACGGGCAGGTGTTCGTGTTCTTCGTCATCGTCGTCGCTGCCGCGGAGGTCGTCGTCGGGCTCGCGCTGATCGTCAACCTGTTCTTCCGGCGCGGCACGCTCGACGTCGACGTCCCCCAGCTGTTGAGGTACTGACGTGATCTTGCTCGCTGCGGAGGGCAGCACGGTCACCAACGAGGTCATCACCACGACTTCGGGGGTGATCGGGATCGCCTGGTTGATCCCGATCGTGCCGCTGCTCGGGTTCGTCGCCGTGTTGCTGCTCACACGCAGCCTGATGGACCGGGCGGCCTACGTCGCCATCGGCGCGTCGGCGGTCGCGTTCCTGCTGTCGGTCGGCGTCGCCCTGCAGGTCCTCGGCGACCCCGCGACCTACGTGCGTCCGCTGCCGACCTGGATCGACGTCGGCGGGTTCACGGTCACCTACGACCTGTACATCGACCAGCTCACCGCGGTCATGTTGCTCGTCGTCACCGGGGTGGCGCTGCTGGTCCACATCTACTCGGTCGGCTACATGGAGGGCGACCCGCGCTACGAGCGGTTCTTCGCCTACCTCAACCTGTTCCTCGCCTCCATGCTGATCCTGGTGCTCGGCGCCAACCTTCTCACGCTGTTCCTCGGCTGGGAACTCGTCGGCCTGTCGAGCTACCTGCTGATCGGCTTCTGGTTCGAGAAGCCCGAGTTCGCGTCGGCGGCGAAGAAGGCCTTCATCACCAACCGCGTCGGTGATGTGTCGTTCATGATCGCGATGTTCCTCGCGTTCGCGACCTTCGGCACGCTCGGCTTCACGGAGATGTTCGCGCAGACCGACACCCTCGCGACCACCACGGCCTTCGCGCTGATCCTGCTGCTGTTCGGTGGTGCGGCCGCGAAGTCGGCGCAGATCCCGCTCTACGTCTGGCTGCCCGATGCGATGGCCGGCCCGACGCCCGTCTCCGCGCTGATCCACGCCGCCACGATGGTGACCGCCGGGGTCTACCTCGCGGTGCGGATGTCGCCGGTGCTCATCGTGTCCGTGCCGGGCATGGTGATCATCGCCTGGATCGGGGCGCTCACCGCGCTGCTCGCCGCGCTGATCGCCATGCGCCAGAACGACATCAAGAAGGTGCTCGCGTACTCGACGGTGTCGCAGCTCGGCTACATGTTCATGGCCATCGGGGTGGGCGCGTTCCGCGAGAGCATCTTCCACCTCGTCACCCACGCGTTCTTCAAGGGCCTGCTGTTCCTCGTCGCCGGCTCGGTGATCCACGCGATGGCCAACCGCACCGACATCTGGCGGATGGGCGGTTTGCGCACGGCGATGCCGGTCACCTTCTGGACCGCGCTGATCGGCTGGCTCGCCATCTCCGGCGTGCCGCCGTTCGCCGGGTTCTTCTCGAAGGACCAGATCCTCACCGAGGCGTACCTCCACGGCTACGGCCCGATCTGGATCATCGGGCTCATCGTCGCGGTCCTGACCGCCTTCTACATGTCGCGGTGGTTCTTCCTCATCTTCCTCGGTGCACCCCGCTTCGGTGACGAGGTGCTCCCGCACGAGTCGCCCCGGTCGATGACGGTGCCGCTGATCGTGCTCGCGGTGCTGTCCGCGGTCGGCGGTCTCCTGCTCAACCCGATCCACGACGGGCCGTTCTACCGCACGCTCGGGCCGGCGGTCGGGGACATCACCGACATCGGCTACGAGCCGTTCGGCAGCCTCACCGAGCCGGTCCTCATCCCGCTCGCCATCCTCGCCGCCGTCGTCGGGATCGGGGTGGCCTACCTGTTCTACGTCCGCCGGGACGTCTCCATGGGCGAGCTCGCCGAGCCGATCCGCGGGCCGGTGGCCGAGCTCGAGGAGCACGCCTTCTACGTCGACGCGGCCTACGAGTCGATCTTCGTGCGCTTCGGTGGCGCGGTCGCCCGTGCGTTCGCCTGGTTCGACGCGAACGTCGTCGACGGGGTCGTGCGTGGCGCGGGTGCGGTCGCCGTGGTGATCGGCCGGTCGTCGCGCGGCATCCAGACCGGCCTGGTCCGCTCCTACGTCGCGGCCTTCCTCGCGGGTGCGCTGGCGATCGTCGCGGTCGTCCTGGTCCAGGTGAGGTAGCCGATGGGGATGATCACGCTCACGATCGCGTTGCCGTTGCTCGGCGCGCTCGCGATCGGTTTCATCGGCGACGACCGCCGCAACGTCAAGGTGGTCGCCCTGGCCGCGTCGGTCGCCGCCTTCGTCGCCTCCCTCGTGCTCGTGTGGCAGTTCGACGTCACCGACCCGAACCTGCAACTCGTCGAGCGCTTCACGTGGATCCCGACGATCGGCGCGGAACTCGCGTTCGCGGTCGACGGCGTCAGCCTCGTGCTGATCGTGCTGACCACCTTCGTCACGCCACTGATCCTGCTGGCGTCGTGGGACGACATCAGCGACCGGATGCACGCCTACACGGCGGCGTTCCTGATCCTGCAGGCCGCCGCCGTCGGGGTGTTCGCCGCGACCGACCTGCTCGTGTTCTACGTCTTCTTCGAGTTCACCCTCGTCCCGATGTACCTGTTGATCGGGATCTGGGGCGGTGCCGGCCGCAAGGCCGCGGCCGTGAAGTTCTTCCTCTACACGCTGCTCGGCGGGCTGCTCATGCTCGTCGCGATCCTCTACCTCTACGCGCAGACCGGCACGTTCGCCTACGACGCGATCCGCCAGGTCGACCTGAGCCTCACCGAGCAGCGCTGGCTGTTCGTCGCCTTCGTCCTCGCCTTCGGCGTGAAGGTGCCGGTCTTCCCGCTGCACACGTGGCTGCCCGACGCACACACCGAGGCGCCGACCGGCGGGTCGGTCTTCCTGGCCGGGATCCTGCTGAAGCTCGGCACCTTCGGGCTGCTGCGCTACGCCCTGCCGCTGTTCCCCGACGCCACGATCGAACTCGCCCCCTGGCTGCTCGCGATCGCGGTGGTCGGCATCCTCTACGGCGCGATCGTGGCGCTGATGCAGTCGGACATCAAGCGGTTGATCGCGTACTCGTCGGTCAGCCACATGGGCTTCGTCGTGCTCGGCACGTTCGCCCTGAACGTCACCGCCACCTCGGCGTCCGTGGTGCAGATGGTCAACCACGGGCTGTCGACCGGTGCGCTGTTCCTGCTGATCGGGTTCCTCTACGAACGGCGGCACACGCGGCAGATCGCGGCGTTCGGGGGGCTCGCGAAGCGGGTGCCGATCATGGCCGGGCTGTGGCTGCTGGTGTCCCTGTCGTCGCTCGCGCTGCCGGGGCTCAACGGGTTCGTCGGCGAGTTCCCGATCCTGCTCGGCACGTTCCAGACCAACCGGCTGGCCGCCGTGCTCGCGACCTTCGGCGCGGTGCTCGCCGCGCTCTACCTGCTGTGGGCCTACCAACGCATGTTCCACGGGCCCCTGGAGGGTGCCGACAACGAGCACACCACCGACCTGAGGCCCCGCGAGATCGGCGTGCTGGTCCCGTTCGTGGTGCTCATCGTCGCGATCGGCGTCTACCCGCAGCCGCTGTTCGACGTCGTCGAGCCCGCCGTCGAGCGTGTGCTCGTCGAGGTGGGGGTCAGCGACGGCCTGCCGCTCGAGCCGGCCGCCGTGACCGAGGAGGGCTGATCCATGCTCGCGACCTTCCTCGCCCAGACCGCCGCGACGACGCCGATACCGGACGTCGCCTGGTCCAGCTTCGCGCCGGAGCTGCCCCCGACGATCACCGCCCTGGTGCTGCTGCTCGTCGCCGTCGCCCGGCGCCGGCAGCTGCTGGTGGCGGTGCCGACGGCGCTGCTCGCCGTCGCCGCGGGCGTCTGGCTGATCGCCTCCGGCGAGACCCCCGGCGCGCTCGTCGTGCCCGGTGCGGTGGCGATCGTGCTCGGCATCCTGGCGCCGGCCCTGGTGGTCGCCACCCGGGGCCGCACCTCGCTCCTGGCCGCCTGGGCGGCAGCCGCCTCGCTCGTGGCCGCGCTGGTCCTGACGGTCTGGCAGTACCTCACGGTGCTGACCCCGGACGGCCCCACGCTGGTCCCGCAGCTCGCCATGGCGGACGCGATCGCCAACGACGGCATCGCCGTGTTCACCCGGCTGGTGGTCTACCTGTCGGCGCTGCTGGTGATCCCGCTCGGGTACGGCTACCTGCAGGACCGCCGTATCAACCGCGCCGAGGTCGAGCCGCTGCTGCTGCTCGCCGTGGTGGGGATGGCCGCCCTCGGCTCGGCCAACGACCTCATCACCCTGTTCATCGCGCTCGAACTGCTCTCGCTCGCGCTCTACGTCCTGGCCGGCCTCGCGCGGCGCGACCGTCGGTCCCAGGAAGCCTCGCTGAAGTACTTCGTGACGGGCTCGGTCGCCTCCGCGATCCTGCTGTTCGGCATGGCGTTGATCTACGTCGCGACCGGCACCGTGACCCTGCCGGAGATCGGCGCGGCCGTCGGGCTCGTGACCACTCCCCGGTTCGTCGCCGCGATCGGCCTCGCGCTGATCACCGTCGGTATCGGCTTCAAGGTCGCGCTCGCGCCGTTCCACCTCTGGACGCCCGACGTCTACCAGGGTGCCCCGACCAACGTGACCGCCTTCATGGCGGCCGGCACGAAGGCCGCCGGGTTCGCCGCGGCCCTGCGGCTGTACCTCGTCGCCTTCCCGGATCTGGAGGCCCTGTGGGTCCCGGTCCTGGCGGTGCTCGCGGCGCTGACGATGCTCTACGGCGCGTTCCTCGCCGTCGTCCAGCACGACGTCAAGCGGATCCTCGCCTACTCCGCGATCAGCCACGCGGGCTTCGCGACGATCGGGCTGGTCGCCAACTCCGACGCCGGGCTCTCGGCGACGCTGTGGTACCTCCTGACCTACGCCGTCAGCACGCTCACGGCCTTCGGGTGCGTGATCGTGCTCGAGCGGCGCCGGCGGGGCGAGGTCACGCTCGCCGACCTGCGCGGCGTCGGGCGCAGCGCGCCGGCGATCGCCGGCATCCTGGCCTTCGCGCTGCTGTCGCTGGCCGGCATCCCGATCACGGCCGGCTACGTCGGCAAGCTCGTGGTCTTCGAGGCCGGCATCGAGGCCGGGTTCACCTGGCTCGTGCTGGTCGGCGTGCTCGCCAGCGTCGTCGCGGCCTTCTTCTACCTGCGCATCGCCGGGATGATGTTCCTCGAGGATTCGCCCGAGCCGGTCGAGGGTCCCTACCCGTCGTTCGGGCTGTCGGTGGGGGTCACCGTCTCGGCCGCGCTCGTCCTCTACCTCGGCATCCAGCCCGAGCTGCTCCTGCGGCTCGCGACCGACGCGGGGGTGCTGGCCCGGTGAGTGCCGCCTCCCGTCCCCTCGCACCCCGCCGCTCGGGCGGGGAGCCGCGCGGTGCCCGCCTCGCGATCCCCGAACCGGTCCTCGACCAGCTCGAGGCGCACGGGCTGCCGGTCGCCGGCACGCTCGCGGCCGTCGAGGACAAGCTGCACGCCCAGGTGGCGTCGAGCCACGCGTTCGTCGACGAGGCGGCCCGCTACCTGATCGCCGCCGGCGGCAAGCGCTTCCGCCCGCTGATGGTGGCCCTCACCGGTCACCTCGGCGACGCCACCCGTCCGGAGCTGGTCGACGCCGGGGTGATCGTGGAGCTCGTCCACCTCGCGACGCTCTACCACGACGACGTGATCGACGAGGCGCCGGCCCGGCGGGGGACCCCCTCCGCGAACTCGCGCTGGGACAACACCGTCGCGATCCTCACCGGCGACTACCTCTTCGCCCGGGCGTCCGAGCTGTCGGCCGACCTCGGCGTCGAGGTGACCCGCATCATGGCCCGCACGCTCGCCTCCCTGTGCGAGGGGCAGATCCAGGAGGTGCAGGGCTCGCTCGGGGCGCTGCCCCCGGACGTCCCGCAGCTCGAGCCGACGGTCGAGCACTACCTGCGGGTGATCGGGGGCAAGACCGCGTCGCTCATCGCCACCTCGTGCCGGTACGGGGCGCTGTTGTCGGGCGTGGACCCGGCCGGCGTCGAGGCGGCCGCCGACTACGGCTGGGACGTCGGGATGGCCTTCCAGCTGTCCGACGACATCCTCGACATCGCGGCCGACCCGGAGACGTCGGGCAAGACGCCCGGCACCGACCTGCGCGAGGGCGTGCGGACCCTGCCGGTCCTCTACGCGCTCGAGGCGGAGCCGGACGGGCAGCTGGCCGGGCTGCTCGACGGCGAGCTGGCGGACGACGACACGCTGGACCGGGCCCTCGCGTTGCTGCGTGGCAGCGCCGCGCTGGAACGCTCACGGTCCACCGCCGCGGACTACGTGGGACGCGCGGTCGGCCACCTCGACCGTTTCGACGGCACCCCGGTGGTCACGGCGCTGACGCGGTTGGCCGAGTACGCGGTCGACCGGGTCGGGTGACCCGCGTGGCGGCGGTCGTCGTCGTGGGCGTGCTGGTGCTCGCGCTCGCCGTCGAGGCAGCGGCCGTGCCGGTCGCGGAGCGGCTGGTCGCCCGGGCGATGGGGCGCTGCCTCACCTTCGAGGCGGTGACGATCGACGCGGTGCGCCGCCCGGTGCTGCCCCGGCTGCTCACCGGGCGCGCCCGGGACGTCGAGTTCGTCGCGACGGGCATCGAGCTCGAGGGGCTGCGGGTCGAACGGGCCCGGATCCGCTCGGCGCAGGTGATCCTGCCCTGGGCGCCGTTCCCACCGGCCGACCCGCCCCCAGCGGTGCTCGAGGTCACGGCGACCGAACGCGACCTCGAGGCGTGGCTCCAGGCGCAGGCGCCGCTCGGGCTCGCCCCCGTGGTCGAGCTCACCCCGGGCGTGGCCGCGGTCGGCGTGTCCGCGCTGCCGGCGCGGGTCCGGGTGGAGGTCGCGGTGCGCGACCGGGTGCTGCGGGTCGCGCCGGTCGGCCGGGTCCCGGCGTGGTTCGCCTCCCTCGGGCTCGACCTCGCGTTCGACCTGCCCGACGACGTCCGTCTCGACCACCTCGTCGTCGAGGAGGGACAGCTCGCGGCCACGCTCGCGGTCGACGCCGTCGCCGGCGTCGACGGCAGCCGGGGCTGCGCCGGTCCGCTGGCCGACCGCTCCGCGGTGCCGGCGTGAGCCCGCCGGCCCCCCTCACGGAGCTCGTCGGCCCCGGCTGGGGGGCGGTGCTGGCGCCTGCCGAACCGCGGCTCCGGGCGATGGGGGACTTCCTGCGAGCCGAGCGTGCGGCGGGCCGCGGGTTCCTGCCGGCGGGTGACCGCATCCTCGCGGCGCTCCGGGTCCCCTTCGACGCGGTGAAGGTCCTGCTCGTCGGGCAGGACCCCTACCCGACGCCCGGCCACCCGATCGGCCTGAGCTTCTCCGTGGCGCCGGACGTGCGCCCCCTGCCGCGCAGCCTGGTCAACGTCTTCCGGGAGTACCAGGACGACCTCGGGCACCCGCCGCCGAGCAACGGGGACCTCTCCCCGTGGGTCGACCAGGGGGTCCTGCTGCTCAACCGGTGCCTGACGGTGGCGCCGGGTGCGCCGGCGTCGCACCGCGGGCGCGGCTGGGAGGAGGTCACCGACGCCGTGATCGACGGGCTGGTGGCGCGGGGCGGTCCGCTCGTCGCGATCCTCTGGGGGCGCGACGCCCGGTCGCTCGCCCCGCGGCTCGGGAGCACCCCGCGGGTGACCTCCGCGCACCCGTCCCCGATGTCGGCGGACCGCGGATTCTTCGGCTCCCGGCCGTTCAGCCGGACCAACGAGCTGCTGCGAGAGCAGGGGGCGGGACCGGTCGACTGGCGGCTGCCGTAGCCCGGTCGCGTCCCGGTGTGGGTCATCCGGCCGGGTCGGGCGTGCGTCCCGCTGCCGGGGCCGCGGCGCTCTCGGCCGCGGCGCTCTCGGCCGCGGCGCTCTCGGCCGCGGCGAGTTCCGCGTCCGTGATCCGCACCAGCAGCAACAGCAGGCCGGCGGTGCCGGCGACCGCGAACACCACCCGCAGCCCGGCCACCTCGCCGAGCAGGCCGCCGAGCAGCGCGCCGAGCGGCATCGTGCCCCAGGCGAGCAGGCGGAACCCGGCGTTGACGCGCCCGAGCAGGTGGTCCGGCGTCATCCGCTGGCGGAACGACACCACGATGACGTTCCACAGCATGACGCCGACGCCACCGACCACGAACCCGGCGCCGAGCAGCCACGGGGAGGCCGTGAGCGCCGGCACGCCCACCGCCAGGGCCGAGGTGGCGATCGCCAGGCGCAGCGAGCGGGAGCGACCGAGCCACGCCTCGATCCGCTCGGCCGTGAGCGAACCGACGAGGCTGCCGACGGCGAAGGAGGTCAGCAGCACGCCGTAGAGCGCCTCCGACAGCCCGACGGCGGACGTCGGGCCGACCACGTACAGCACGAGGACCGACATGCCCATGGTCAGGCACAGGTTCATCACGCCGACCATCCACGCGGTCGTGCGCAGCAGGCGATGGCGCCACAGGAAGCGCAGGCCCTCCCCGATGTCGGCCGCGACGGTGGTGCGGGCGGTGCCGCGCTCCGGACGGTGGTGGCCCGGCAGGGTGGCGAGCACCGCGGCGGCCAGCAGGAACAGCCCTGCCGGGGTCACGAAGGCGAGCGTCAGGCCGGTGGCGACCAGCGCCGAGCCGAGCGGGGGCCCCACGAACTGGTTGGTCGTCAGCTCGACGGCGTAGAGCCGACCGTTCGCCCGGGACAGCCGCGCGCCAGCGACCAGGCGGGGCAGCAGCGACTGGGCCGAGGTGTCGAACAGCGTCTCTGCGAGCCCGAGCCCGAACGCGATCGCGTAGAGCAGCCAGATGGTCGCGAGCTCCCCGGCGACGGTCGCCGCCAGGACCACGAGCAGCGCGACCCGCACGAGGTTCGCCCCGACCATCGCGACCCGGCGGTCGAGCCGGTCGGCCAGCGCCCCGGCGTGCAGCGCCGCGACCAGCCAGGGCAGGCCGGCGGCAACGGCGACCCCGGCGACGAGCGCCGGTGACCGGGTCAACCGCGCGGCCAGCAGCGGCAGGCCCACCTTCACGAGGCCATCGGCGAGGTTCGAGGCCGCCGAGGAGGTGACCAACCGGCGGAAGGCGGGGCCGAGCGGTGCGGTGGCCGCGGGAGCGGCAGCTGCCGGGGACGGACGAGCGGTCGGCACGCGGAACCTCGCTGCCCGGGGACGGGGACCGGGACGTGTGGCAGGAATGGGTCCCACCGGTCGGGGGCCCGGCCCAGTCTGGCAGTTGATTGGATGTCTGTCAATCGATAAGTTTAGACTCCATCACAAGGGAAGAGGCCAAGCGATTCGAGGGATCTCCGAGGCGGATGGCGAGCGCGCTAGCGTCCACCGTGTGAACGTCGAGCGACGACCGGCCACGCCGGCGGAGGCGAAGGCGCTGGCGCACCCGCTGCGGCAGCGCATCATCCGCCTGTGCACGCTGGGGGACCGGACGAACCAGCAGCTCGCCGCGGAGCTCGACCGCGACCCCGCGACGATCCTCTACCACGTCCGCAAGCTGGTAGACGCCGGCTTCCTGGCCCCGGCCGAGGTCCGGACCGGGGCGTCGGGGGCGCTCGAGAAGCCCTACCACTCGACCGGCCGCTCATGGCAGCTGGACGTCGAACCCCACCACGGCGACGACGCCTCGTTCGCGATGCTCGACGCGGTCCGCGAGGAGCTCGCTGCCGCCGGTCCCGAGGCGCTGCAGACGTCGTCCCGGTTCGTCCTGCGGTTGCCGGAGGAGGAGCTCCAGGCCTGGCTCCGCGATCTCCAGGCGCAGATCGACGCGATGGTGGAGCGCACCCGCCTCCTCGCGGCCGACGGCGCGCAGCATCCGGCGCACGCGGCCCTGGTGGTGGTCCACCGCATGCCGAACCAGCCGCCCGACGACGCCCGGTGAGGTGTCACCCGGCGGTCACGTCGGTCACGCGGACGCCGGCCGCGGTCGCCCACGGGGTGAGGGCCGCGAGCACGGGTGGCACCTGGGCGACCGGCAGTCGGGCGACGCGCACCGCTGCGCCGAGCCCCTCGCCACGGCGCTCGAGGCTCACGACCGCGTGGTCGCCGCTGCGGGTCAGGCGCACGGCGGCCAGCGTCGACCACGGCAGGTGCTGGTTGCGCACCCGGGTCGGGTCGTGCCAGCCCGCGGCGGAGACGGTCGTCCCGCGCCGCGCGCTGCGGAGCACGCTCACCCCGAAGGCGATCGCGACCAGGCCGGCGACGACGAGCGGCCACGCCGGGGCGACGGCGCCCGCGAGCAGCTGCACCGCGCCCCCGGCCATCAGCACGCCGGCGCCGACCCGTCGCAGCCGTCGACCGCCGAGCGGGGCGAAGACGACGCGGTCGTCGTGGAGCTCCACCTCGTCGTGCACCCGGCCTCCTCGGCGTGTCCTGCGGGACCGGCGCGACGGTAGCCCGCAGGCGCGCCGCGGCGGTGAGGGCGCGAGCGCACGGGACCGGCCCCCGCCGTTGGGGCGGTGTCCGGGAGGTTGCTAGCATCGGCCTCGCGGCCTGGAGACGGGCCGCGTGCGCCCGTCACGGGGTGCCCGCCGGAGATGCGCCGCACGCCCGGTGACCACCGGAGTCCGGCACGTCCCCGCGGGCCGCCGCGGGGCGGACCTCGACCGGCCGGCCCTGGATGGGACGGCGGGACCCGCCAGGAGGGACCTGGGTGAGCTTCTACCAGCAGTACGGCATCGTCGCCATCGTGGCGGTCTTCGGTGCCCTGCTCTACGCCGTCATCATGCTGGTCAATCGCATCATGCGTCCCACGATCCCCTCGCCGCTCAAGCTGTCCGTCTACGAGTGCGGCGTGGAGTCGGAGGGCGTGGGCTGGTCGCAGATGAACATCCGCTACTACGTCTTCGCGTTCCTGTTCGTGATCTTCGACGTCGAGGCCGTGTTCATCTTCCCCTGGGCCGTGATCGTCGGCGACCTCGACGCCACCACGCGCATCTCGCCGGTCTTCGCCCTGGTGGCGATGTTCCTGTTCATCGGCACCCTGCTGGAGGGACTCGCCTACGCCTGGAAGAAGGGGGTGCTCACGTGGGAGTGATGGACCAGATCGAGCTGCCCACGCCGATCAAGTACGTCTTCAACTGGGGCCGGAAGTACTCGCTGTGGTGCTTCAACTTCGGCCTCGCCTGCTGCGCGATCGAGTTCATCGCCGCGTCCGCCGCACGCCACGACTTCATCCGTCACGGGGTGATCCCGTTCGCGCACGGGCCGCGGCAGGCCGACCTGCTGGTGGTGTCGGGCACCCTCACCGACAAGATGGCGCCGGCCGTCAAACGCCTCTACGAGCAGATGCCGGAGCCGAAGTACGTGATCTCGTTCGGCTCCTGCGCGAACTGCGGCGGGCCCTACTGGGACAGCTACTCGGTGACCAAGGGCGTCGACCAGGTGATCCCCGTCGACGTCTACGTCCCGGGTTGCCCGCCGCGACCGGAGGCACTGCTCGAGAGCATCATGCGGCTGCAGGACCTGATCCAGGGCGAGTCGCTCAAGGAACGCATGGAGCGTCGGCGGCGTGACCCGATCACGCTCGCCGCGGCCGGCGTGCCCGAGCGGGAGAGCACCACGTGAGCGGGGTCCTCGCGCGGCGCGACCGCGCGCTCACCCCGGAGGAGACCGAGGAGCTGCTGCGCGACCGCCTCGGTGAGGCGGCGGTCGTCGGCTCGGTCGTCGAGTACGGCGTGTTCACGCTGCGGATCGCGCAGGAGCACTGGCTCGAGGCCGCCCGGCGCTGCCGCGACGAGCCGCTGCTGGCCTACGACCTGTTCGACAACCTCTTCGCCGTCGACATGCGCGAGGAGGGTTTCGACGTCGTCACGGTGCTGTACTCGACCTCGACCGGCAACCGGCTCGTGCTGCGCACCCGCTGCGCCGGCGGTCGCGAGGCGCCGACCTGCCCGTCCATCAGCGACGTCTACCGCGGCGCGAACTGGATGGAGCGGGAGACGTGGGACATGTTCGGCATCGAGTTCGAGGGGCACCCCGGGCTCGCGCCGCGCATCCTGACGGTCGAGAACTTCGAGGGCTGGCCCCTGCGCAAGGACTTCCACCTCGTCTCACGGGGCGTCAAGCCGTGGCCGGGGGTCAAGGAGCCGGCCGAGCTCGACGAGGACGGCAACGTCATCGAGCGCGTCCCGCGCATCGGTGACGCGCCGGGACCCTACGAGCTCGACAAGGTGATAGCCGAGCAGGCCAAGCTGGCCAACCCCGTGCCGGAGCCGGTCACGGCAGAGGGTGGGAACGTCGAGGAGCTCGCGCAGGACGCGGACCTCGCGTCCGACTCCGGGCAGGTGCTGACCAGCGCGGACGAGCAGGCCGCCGAGGAGGCGGAGGCGCAGGCGTCTGACGTCGCGGCCGACGTCGCCGGCGCGCAGGCACAGGACCTCGAGCAGACGGCCAAGGACAAGGCCGAGCAGCGCCGCAGGGAGCAGGCCGAGGCGCGGCGGCGCAAGGCCGAGGAGCGTGCCGCCGATGCGGACGACGCGGGCGCCGCTCCGGATCAGGAGGGCAACGCGTGAGCGAGCTGTCCACGCGCGAGCGGATCCACCCGGGCACGGCCCCGGGGGAGGACTACCACCTCGAGATCGTCGGTGAGGGCGACTTCGCCACCGCCGACATGACCCTGTCGATCGGGCCGGCCCACCCGGCCACCCACGGGGTCTTCCGCATCGTGCTGGAGATGGACGGTGAGCGCGTCCGCAGCGCCCGCCCGGTCATCGGGTACATGCACCGCGGGTTCGAGAAGCTGGCCGAGTACCGCGACTACCGTCAGATCATGGCGCTGGTCAATCGGCACGACTGGCTGTCGGGTTTCTCCAACGAGCTCGGGGTCGCGCTGGCGGTCGAGCAGCTCATGGAGTTCGAGGTCCCGGACCGCGCCCAGTGGATCCGCATGCTGATGGCCGAGTGGAACCGGGTGCTCAACCACCTGATGTTCGTCGGCTCGTTCGCCCTCGAGCTCGGCGCCATCACGCCGATGTTCTACGCCTTCCGCGAACGCGAGGACATCCAGCACATGATGGAGGCGGCCACCGGTGGGCGGTTGCACTTCACCTACAACCAGGTCGGCGGCGTCAAGATCGACCTGCCCAAGGGGTTCCTGCGCACCTCCGCGGAGCTGACCACGATCACCCGCAAGCGGCTGGTCGACTACCGCGACCTGATCCTCGGCAACGAGATCTTCCAGGCCCGCACGAAGGGGGTCGGGGCACTGCCGACCGACGTGGCGCTGTCGTTCGGCGTGACCGGTCCGACGCTGCAGGCCACCGGGCTACCGGAGGACTCCCGGGTCACCGAGCCGTACCTGAAGTACGGCGAGATCGACGTGCCGGTGCCCGTCGGGGAGAACGGTGACGCCTTCGACCGCTTCTTCTGCCTGCTCGGACGCATCGAGGCATCGCTCGACATCATCGACCAGGTCCTCGACCACATCGGGCCCGGTCCGGTGAACTCCAAGCTGCCGAAGATGGTCAAGGCGCCCGAGGGCGCCACCTACGTGCGCACGGAGAACCCGCTCGGGCAGCTCGGCTACTGGCTCGAGTCGGACGGGGGCCGCACCCCGTGGCGGTTGAAGATGCGCACGCCGTCGTTCTCCAACGTCCAGGCGATCCCGTACCTGCTCGAGGGGGTGCTGGTACCCGACGCCGTCGCGGTGCTCGGCTCCGTCTTCTTCGTCGTGGGGGACATCGACCGATGATCGAGCTCACCTCGGCGTCCGCGACCGCCTTCGTCGCGCAGGCCGTCTCGGTCTTCGACGTCGGCGACGGCTTCGTCGTGCCGCTGCTGCTCAAGCTGGTGTTCATCCTCGCCATGTTCTTCGTCGTGCCGATCCTCGGTGGCTACCTCGAACACAAGGTGATGGGGCGGATGCAGGACCGTCGCGGTCCGGTCGAGGCGGGACCGTTCGGCTCGCTGCAGCTGGTGGCCGACGGCATCAAGTTCATCCAGAAGGAGGACGTGATCCCGCGGGCCGCCGACCCATGGGTGTTCGCGATGGCCCCGGGGGTCGCGCTCGTCCCGGTCCTGCTGGTCCTCCTCGTGATCCCGATCGGCCCCGGGGTCTTCGCGCTCGACCTCGAGCTCGGGCTCTTCTACGCCCTGGCCATCTCCTCGATCTCCACCCTCGGCATCCTCATGGGTGGCTGGGCGAGCGCCAACAAGTTCTCGCTGCTCGGTGGCCTGCGGGCGGCGGGGCAGCTGATCGCCTACGAGCTGCCGCTGATCCTCGCCGCCGCCGCGGTGGCGCTGCAGGCGGGCACGCTCTCGCTCGTCGGCATCGTCGAGGCCCAGGCCACCTTCCTGATCCCGGGCACCGACATCAACCTGTGGTACCTCTTCCCCCAGCTGCTCGGGTTCGGGATCTTCTTCCTGGCCGCCATGGCCGAGCTCGCCCGCCCACCGTTCGACATGCCGATCGCCGACTCCGAGCTCGTGTTCGGCTATATGACCGAGTACACGGGCATCAAGTTCGCGATGTTCCTGCTCACCGAGTACGCCGGCATGATCGTGATGGGTGGGCTCATCGCGGTGCTCTACCTCGGCGGCTGGCAGTTGTTGCCGGGCGTCCCCCTGCCCGGTTGCGAGGGCGCCGGCGGGATCTTCGACTGCGGGTGGCAGGGGCAGCTGCTCGGCGTCGCGGTGACGCTCGGCAAGATGATGCTGATCGTGTTCCTGTTCGTCTGGGCCCGGGTGACCTACCCGCGACTGCGCGAGGACCAGCTCCAGCGCATGGCGTGGCTCGTGCTCGTGCCGTTGGCCCTGCTCAACCTGGCCGTGATCACGGTCGCCAAGGTGGTGTTCTGATGGCCACGACCTCGCCCCCCGGCGTCGGGCTCCTGAAGGGTCTCGCGGTCACGATCAAGCACGTGTTCAGCCGGCCTTCCACGCAGATGTACCCGAAGGAGCGGCCCGACCTGCCGCCCCGCAGCCGGGGCGTCATCGCGCTGATGGAGGAGAACTGCACCGTCTGCATGCTGTGCGCCCGCGAGTGCCCGGACTGGTGCATCTACATCGACTCGCACAAGGAGACGGTGCCACCGGCCAAGGAGGGCGGACGCGCCCGTACCCGCAACGTGCTCGACCGCTTCGCCATCGACTTCGCCCTGTGCATGTACTGCGGCATCTGCGTCGAGGTGTGCCCGTTCGATGCGCTGTGGTGGTCACCGGAGTTCGAGTACAGCGAGTACTCGATGGGCCTGCTGCTGCACGAGAAGGACAAGCTGCGGGAGTGGGCCGACACGGTCCCGCCGCCCCCGCCGCTGGAAGAGGGTGCGCTGCCACCGGCGGAGGTCGCGGACGCGATCGAGAAGGCCGCCAAGCAACGCGAGCTGGCCGCAGCCGAGGAGGCCGAGGCGGCCGTGCAGGCCGAGGCCACGACCGGGGCGGCCGCCGCGCCCGCCGCGGGCAAGAAGGCCGAGCCGGAGATCGAGGTCACGGCCGGGCAGATCGACCAGGAGACCTTCGACAAGCTGATCGCGGAGGGCAAGTCCGAGCGCATCGCCCGCTCCAAGGCGAAGGCGGCGTGGGTCAAGAAGGAGAAGGCTCGCCTCAAGGCGGAGATGGAGGCGTCCGGTGGCGGCGAGGCCGCCGCGGAGGCCCCGGCACCGAAGCCGGCGGAAGTCCACGTCGAGGCGGGGCAGATCGACCAGGAGACCTACGACCAGCTGATCGCCGAGGGCAAGACCGAGCGCATGGCGCGGGCCAAGGCGAAGGCGGCGTACGTCAAGAAGGAGAAGGCCCGGCTGCGCGCCGAGCAAGCGGCGGCCGCAGCGACGCCCGCCGCGGGGACGCCCGCCACCGCGGAGACGGCCGAGGCCCCTGCGGCGGAGGCACCGGCATCCGGAGCACCAGCCACCGACGCGGCGCCGGCATCGGGGGCCCCCGCCGCCAAGCGTCTCGGCGACGTCCACGTCGAGGGCACCGGCGAGATCGACCAGGAGACCTTCGACCGGCTGATCGCCGAGGGCAAGTCGGAGCGCATCGCGCGGTCGAAGGCGAAGGCGGCCTGGGTGAAGAAGCGCAAGCAGGAACTGCTCGACCAGGAGGGCGACGCATGACCGCTCACGACCTCGTCTTCGTGATCGTCGGCCTGGTCACCGCGGTTTCGGCGATCCTGGTGGTGACCTCCCGTCACCTGATGCACGCCGCGCTGTACCTCGCCCTCACGCTCACGGGTATCGGCGGGGTGTTCCTCGTCCTCGGTGCCGGCTTCATCGCCCTCGTCCAGGTGGTCGTCTACGTCGGCGCCGTCGCCGTGCTGTTCCTGTTCGGGCTCATGCTCACCCGGGCGCCGATCGGCCGCGAGGCCCTAGACAGCCAGAACCGCGGTCTCGGTCTGGCCGTGGCGGGGGCGCTGTTCGTCCTGCTGGCCGCGCTGATCATCCCCGCCTTCGGCGGCGAGAGCACCGCGGAGGTGACCGGCCCGACGATCGAGGCGATCGGCATCGCCATCTTCGCCGACTGGGTCCTGCCCTTCGAGGTCCTCTCGATGCTGCTGCTGGCCGCGCTGATCGGCGCGATCCTGCTCGCCCGCCGTGAAGCGGGGGAGTCCGGCACGGAGGCCGAGGTCACGCGCATCGAGATGGGGGAGGCCCTCGCCGACGAACCCGACCGGCACGAGGCGGTGGGCACCAGCGCGCCGGCCGGCGAGCTCGGCGCGGGAGGTGGCCGGTGAGCCCGCTCGGACCACTGCTGCTCGCCGCGCTGCTGTTCAGCATCGGGGTCTATGGCGTGATCGCCCGGCGCAACGCCGTGCTCGTGCTGATGAGCGTCGAGTTGATGCTCAACGCCGTCAACATCAACCTCGTGGCGTTCCAGAACCTGCTCTTCCCGGCCGAGCTGGCCGTGAGCGGGCAGATGTTCGCGCTGTTCATCATCGGGGTCGCCGCCGCGGAGGTGGGCGTGGGCCTCGCGATCGTCTTCAACCTGTTCCGCAACCGCGCGACGGTCAACGTCGACGACGTCGACCTGATGCGCTGGTAGGGGGCCACCCGTGGGGACCGTCCTGGAGTACGCCTGGCTGGTGCCGGTGCTGCCGCTCGTCTCGGCGGCACTGATCGCCGTGTTCGGCAAGCGCCTGCCCTGGCACGGCAGCGAGATCGGTATCGCCGCCGTCGGCCTCGCGATGCTGCTGAGCATCGCGATCGCCTGGCAGACCTTCGTCACCTCGCCCGTCGAGCCCCTCGAGCTCGCCTACGACTGGGCCCCGCTCGGCGGCGGGACCGTGCTCGAGCTCGGCATGCTCGTCGACGGGCTCACCGCCATGATGTTCCTCTTGGTGACCGTCGTGTCGCTGATGGTGCACATCTACTCGCGCGAGTACATGCACGGTGAGGTGCGCTTCACCTACTTCTACGCGATGCTCAGTTTCTTCACCTTCTCGATGCTGCTGCTGGTGATCGCGAACAACCTCGTCCAGGCGATCCTCGGCTGGGAGCTGGTCGGCCTGTCCTCGTACCTGCTGATCGGGTTCTACTGGGAGGACAAGTCGAACCAGGACGCGGGTAACAAGGCGTTCCTGACCACCAAGTTCGGCGACGTCGGGCTGATCGTCGGCGCGATCGTGCTCGCGGCCGGGATGCTCGAGCTCGGATCGACGACCCCGTTCAACCTGCTCGAGCTCAACCAGGCGGCGGCCGACGGGCAGCTGGGCCAGGGCACGATCGTGCTCGGCATCCTGCTGATCTTCCTCGGCTGCATGTCGAAGTCGGGGCAGTTCCCGCTGCACGTCTGGCTGCCGGACGCGATGGCCGGCCCGACGCCGGTGTCGGCGCTGATCCACGCCGCCACCATGGTCACGGCGGGCGTGTTCCTGCTCGCCCGGCTGTTCCCGGTCCTCGCGCAGAGCCAGACCGCCATGGCGGTGGTCGCGATCGTCGGCGTGATCACACTGTTCTTCGGCGGCTTGCTCGCGCTGGTGCAGGACGACATCAAGAAGGTGCTGGCCTACTCGACCGTCTCGCAGCTCGGCTACATGATCGCGGCGCTCGGCGTCGGCGGGTACACCGCCAGCATCTTCCATCTGTTCACCCACGGGTTCTTCAAGGCGCTGCTGTTCCTCGGGTCCGGTTCGCTGATCCACGCCGTGCACTCGAACAACATGTCCGACATGGGGGGCTTGCGCAAGGCGATGCCGCACACGTTCTGGACCTTCGTGATCGGCTCGCTCGCGCTCGCCGGGTTCCCGCTGACGGCCGGGTTCTTCTCGAAGGACGAGATCCTCATCGCGGGGGACATCTGGGCCGGCGCGGGCTTCGCGACCGGCAACCTCGTCTACTGGGTCGGGCTCGCCGCGGCGTTCGTGACGTCCTTCTACATGGCGCGCGCCGTGTTCCTGATCTTCTTCGGCGAGACACGCAGCCACCACGCACCACACGAGTCCGGCCGCTGGATGCTCGCCCCGCTGATGGTGCTCGCGGTGCTGTCGATCGTCTCCGGCTACATCTTCTCCCCCTTCTGGACCGCCGAGCAGAACTTCGAGACCTGGACGGCCACGCCGATCATCGACGAGGAGGCCACCTTCCCGTTCGCTGACCACGGCGCCGAGGCAGCGGGGTCCGCGGTCCAGGGCGAGGGGGTGCTGGCTGCGGCGCCGACGCTCGCCGCCGAGGGTGGTGAGCTCACGATCCTGCACGGCGCGCCGACCTGGCATCCGGACCTGCTGCTGATCGTGCTCGCGGTCTTCGGTCTGGCCGTCGTCCTCGCCTGGCGTAGCTACGGACACGGTCTGCCCGAACGTGACCCGACCCTGCACATGGGTGGTCTCAGCACCGCGCTGGTGAACAAGTACTGGCTCGACGACATCGGCTACCGCTACATCGTGGTCCCGGTCCGCGACCGGTGGTCGGCGTGGGCGACCTGGACCTCCAACGTCCTGATCGACGGGGCCGTGGGAGGCGTCGGCCGCGCGACCAAGGCCCTCGCCGTCGCCACCTACGACGTCGACCAGCGCGTCATCGACGGCGGGGTGAACGGGGTCGCGTTCAGCGCCGCCTGGTGGAGCGAGCGGCTGCGGCGCCTGCAGTCCGGCGACGTCCAGCGCTACGCCGGCGCCCTGGTGGCGGGCGTGGTCGTCCTGGTGCTCGCGGTCGCGCTGGCGCGATGAACGACAACCGAACCTGATCCCCCGGGTGCCGGCCCGCCGGCGCCCACCCCGATCACGGGTCGCCCTCGGGGGACCCCCGACCGAACCGACGGCAGGGCCGACCAGCGAGACCGGCCGGCCACCCGGACCTCACGTCACGACCGCGAGGCGTCCGGGCTCAAGGAGACGACGATGGATCCGAACACCGCAGGCTGGGCTCTGGTGGTCGCGCTGTTCCTGCCGCTGGTCGGTGGCGGCGCGCTGGCGCTCATGCCGGCCGCGCTCGACCAGCAGATCCGACGTGCCGCCGTGCTGATCACGGGCGTGTCGTTCGCGCTCGTGATCGCGATCACCGCGACCTTCGACTTCGGCCGGTCGGGTGAGCTGCAGTTCGTCACCGACGTGCCATGGATCGCGGCGATCGACGCGCGCTTCTTCCTGGCGATCGACGGTATCTCGCTGCCGCTGTTCTTCCTGACGTACCTGCTGACGCTGCTGTGCGCGATCTACTCGCTCAAGGTCCTGCCGCCGCCGGGCAAGCCGAAGGCGTTCCTGGCGCTGATGCTGATGCTGCAGACGGGGATGGCGGGGACGTTCGTCGCCTTCGACCTGATCCTGTTCTTCATCTTCTGGGAACTCGTGCTCGTCCCGATGTTCTTCATGATCGGCATCTGGGGTGGCCCACGGCGCGACTACGCCAGCGTGAAGTTCTTCCTCTACACCCTGTTCGGCTCGGTGTTCATGCTGGTCGCGTTCCTGGCGATCTACTTCCAGTCCGGGGCGCAGACCTGGTCGATCCCGGAGCTGTCGGCGCTCGCCCCGTTCGGGAGCACGACCTTCCAGACGTGGGCATTCCTCGGCATCTTCCTCGGGTTCGCGATCAAGGTGCCGATGTGGCCCTTCCACACCTGGTTGCCCGACGCCCACACCGAGGCCCCGACCGTCGGGTCCGTGCTGCTGGCCGGCGTGCTGCTGAAGATGGGGACCTACGGCTTCATCCGCATCGCGTTGCCGATCCTCCCGGAGGGCGCGACGCGGTTCGCCCCCATCATCGGGGTCCTCGCCGTCATCGGCATCATCTACGGCTCGCTGTGTTGCCTCGCCCAGACGGACATCAAGCGCCTGATCGCCTTCTCCTCGGTCGGCCACATGGGGTTCGTGATGCTCGGGATCGCAGCGATGAACGCCACGGGCATCCAGGCCGCCCTGTTCGGCAACCTCGCGCACGGCATCATCACCGGCATGCTGTTCTTCCTGGCCGGGTCGTTGCACGAGCGCTACCACACCCGGGACATCGCCACGATCGGCGGCGGCATGCTGAAGCTGCTCCCGCGCTACGGCGTGCTGCTCACCTACGTCGCCGTCGCGTCGCTCGGGCTGCCGGGACTGGCCGGGTTCTGGGGGGAGTTCACCGCGATGTGGGCCGCGATCAGCCCCGGCGTCGGACTCGCCGACTCCTACCAGGGCCTCTACCTCGCCCTGGTGGTGGTCGCGGCGCTCGGGACGGTGCTCACGGCCGGCTACTTCCTGTGGCTGCTGCAACGCGTCAACCTCGGCGATCCGCCGGAACGCTGGTCGTCCGGCCACCTCGACGACGTGATGACCATCGAGTGGGTGTCGTGGGCCCCGCTGCTCGTGCTGATCCTCGCGCTCGGCGTCTACCCGCGGCTGGTCTTCGGGGTGCAGGACGCGGCGGTCACCAACCTCGTCGGGTTCCTCGGCGGCTGACGTCGTCCCGGCGCCCGGTGACGGGCGGGTTGGACGAGGCGAACGGAGAACAAGACGATGGCGATCGATTGGCTGGCGATCGCGCCCGAGGTGGCGCTGACGGTCACGGCGCTGCTCGTGCTCGCCGCGGACCTCGCGCTGCGGGGCGACGCGAAGCAGTTGGTGAACCCGCTGGCGATGATCGGCACGGTGGTCGCCATCGTCTTCGCCGTCGTGCTGTGGGCCGAGGCGCCCCGGGTGGCCTTCGAGGGCCAGTACGTGGTCGACTCCTTCGCGGTCGCGTTCAAGCTGCTGTTCCTCGGCACGCTGCTCGCGATCCTCGCCATCAGCGCCCGCTACTTCGCCGAGGGGCGCTACTTCCAGGGGGAGTACTACTTCCTGCTGCTGACGGCGTTCATCGGCATGCTGCTGATGCCGTCCGCCCGCGACCTGCTGGTGCTGTTCATCGCGCTCGAGACCGTGTCGGTGCCGGCGTTCGTGATGGTCGGCATGCGCAAGCGCGACCTGTACTCCTCGGAGGCCGCGCTGAAGTTCTTCCTGATCGGCGTGCTGTCCGCCGCGCTGATGCTGTTCGGCATGTCGATGGTGTACGGCTTCACCGGCACGACGCGCCTCGAGGGCATCGCGCAGGCCCTGGCCGGCGACGCCGGCAGCGTGCCGCTGCTGCTCGGCTCGGTGATGCTCGTGATCGTCGGCTTCGGCTTCAAGATCTCCGCCGTGCCGTTCCACTTCTGGGCACCCGACACCTACGCGGGCTCACCCCTGCCCGTGGCGGCGATGCTCGCCGTCGCGTCGAAGGCCGCCGGGTTCGCCGGGCTGTTGACGATCGCGTTCGTCGCCTTCGAGCCGGTGGCGGACGTCTGGGCGCCGGTGCTCGGCGTGCTCGCGATCCTGACGATGACGCTGGGCAACCTGGTCGCCCTGCAGCAACGCGACCTGATCCGCTTGCTGGCGTACTCCTCGATCGCGCAGGCCGGCTACATGTTGATCCCGTTCGGGCTGGCGAGGCCGGGGGCGGAAGTGGTCAACCAGGCCGCTGTGCGCGCCGTGCTGTTCTACCTGATCGCCTACGCGGTCATGAACGTCGGCGCGTTCGCCGTCGCGATCGGCGTCAACCGCCGGACCGGCGAGCGCTCGATCCGCGACTATGCCGGGCTCGGGACGCGCAGCCCGCTGCTGGCCCTCGCGATGACCGTGTTCCTGCTCTCGCTCGGTGGTGCCCCCCTGACGGTCGGGCTGTGGGCGAAGTTCGCCATCATCGAGGCGGTCGCGGTCGAGGTGACGGTCTTCGGCCTCGTGATGGCGAGCTTCCTCGTGGTCAACTCCGTCATCGCCTTCTTCTACTACCTGCGGGTGATCCGCGAGATCTGGTTCGAGCCGGCCGCCGCGGAGGCGCCGCGTCTGCAGCCGGCCCTGAGCCTGTCGGTCGTCGTGGTCGTGCTGATGGTGGGCACGATCCTGCTGGGCGTACTCCCCGGGCTCGTCGCCGACCCGACGGTCGTGACGACCTTCGCCACCGGCGGCTGACGTCGGCGCTGCTGGCGCCTGACCTCGGCGCCGCCTGGTGCCGCACGGGGGCGCGGCCGCCGGGGAGGTTGCGCCGCGCTGGCGCAGCGCACGTGCCTGCAGCCGGATCACCCCGCCGGTACCGGGGAACCGGTGGGGAGTACCCTCGGCCGCCCGCTCGGGTCTGACCAGCTCGGAGGTCCCGGATGAACCGCGCCCGCACGCTCGTGCTGTTCGTCGCCATGAGCGCCATCCTCCTGGGGATCGGCTCGATGCTCGACGCCGGGTCCGGGAGCAACGTGTGGTTGACGACGATGCTCCTGCTCTCGCTCGGGATGAACGCGGCGTCGTACTTCTACTCCGACCGACTCGCGATCCGCATGGCCCGGGCGCAGCCGATGGACGAGGCGCGCTTCCCGGACGTCTACGAGATGGTCCGGCGGCTGGCCGAGCAGGCCAGGCAACCGCTGCCGCGCCTGTACCTGTCGCCCTCGCCCCAGCTCAACGCGTTCGCCACGGGCCGCAGCCCGCGCCACGCCGCGGTGTGCATCAACGTCGGGCTCTATCAGGCGCTCGACCGGGAGGAGCTCGAGGGGGTCATC
Source organism: Nitriliruptoraceae bacterium (assembly GCA_007133465.1). GTDB lineage: Bacteria > Actinomycetota > Nitriliruptoria > Nitriliruptorales > Nitriliruptoraceae > SLMP01. The sequence goes on from SLMP01000037.1 coordinate 26,732, forward strand.
GGCCACGAACTGCAGCACGTCTACAACCGCGACATCCTGATCGGCTCGGTCGCGGCGATGCTGGCGACGACGATCACCTACCTCGCGTACGCCCTGCGCTGGCTGCCGTTCCTGGGTGGGAACGACAACAACCAGGGGCCCGGACCGCTGGTGCTCATCGCCACCTCGATCCTGGCGCCCATCGCCGCGATGATCATCCAGGCGTCGATCACCCGTTCGCGGGAGTCGCTCGCCGACCACACGGGCGCCGAGCTCACCGGCAAGCCGCTGGCGCTCGCCAGCGCCCTCGCCAAGCTCGAGGCCGGCGGCCGCGACCCGCGGCTGCAGCGCGCCGGCGGGTCCCCGGCCGAGCTGAACCCCTCCTTGGGTCACCTGTACATCGCGGCCCCGTTCGGCGGGCGCAGCATGATGAAGCTGTTCTCCACCCACCCCCCGATCCCGGAGCGCATCGCCGCGCTCGAGGCGCAGGCGCGCAAGATGGGGCAGCTGCCGCCGACCGCGGGACGGTGGGGCTGAGCGTCCGCCGACCTCGAGCCGTCCGCCGGGGCGGCAGCGGCTCAGGCGTCCGGCACGGGGTCCGCGGTGCGGTGCGCGTTCGCCTCGGCCCGTAGCCAGCGCGTGAGCAGGGCGATCAGGGCGACGAACAGGACGAGCCCGACCGCGGTCAGCCAGATCCCGCCCGCCTCCCAGGCCCGGCCGAGCGCGTACCCGGCCGCGACGACCATCCCGAACGACGCGAGCGCGCCGACCGCGTCGGCGGCGAGGAAGCGGCGGGTGTCGACATCCGAGGCGCCGGCCGCCGCCGCGATCACCGTCGGCGGCAGGGCTGCGAGCCGGCCGAGGATGGCGATCGCCGGGCCGCGCTTGGCGAGCACCGCCTGGGCGATCTCGAGCTTGTCTTGCGGGATGGTGCGTCGTAGCCAGTCCGGCCCCGTCCCGGCACGCAGCTGGTCGCGGTAGGCGCGCCCGACCGCGTAGAACGCCCACACCCCGAACAGCATCAGGGGCAGGTAGGCGGCCAGCAGGACGAGGACGCTCGGCTCGCCGAGCACGCGCAGCTGCCCACCGCCGAGCAACAGGAAGTCCTTGGTCGGCCGGAGCAGGATCAGGACGGGCAGACGGTCGGTGACCAGCAGCGGGATCAGCGGCAGCGCGAGCAACGGCACCGCGTAGCGCGCGACGGCGGCGCCGACGGCGAGGCGCCGCAAGCTGTCGCTGATCGCCGGGTCCACGCGGCGGGGCGGGGCATCCGGACGCGGGACGGACGTCGGCTCGCTGGGCGGATCCGTGTGCTCGGCCATCGGGGTCCTCACGATCCAGGGCGCGGTGGGGGCTGGCACGTCTCGCAGGCGTAGGCCCAGCGGCCTGCGAGGTCCCAGCGCCGGACCGCGCTGCCGCACCGCCGGCAGGTCGCCTGCCGATAGACGTAGGTGGCGTCCGCTCGCCGGATCCGGCTGCGCGGGACGCCGACCTCGTCCGGGTCGACGGTCACGATCCGTCGCATCCGCACCCCGGCGCGCATCCAGGTGACCAGCGTGGCCCACAGCTGCTTCCAGCGCTCCGCGGTGATCGCCCGGGCGGGCAGCTCCGGGTGGATGCCGTGGACGAACAGCAGCTCGGCGCGGTAGACGTTGCCCACCCCCGCGACCACCGCCTGGTCGAGGAGGGCGCGCCCGATCGGGACGCTGCGGCGCTGCAGCGCGGCGAAGGCACGCTCGGGGTCGGCGTCGCGGCGCAGCGGATCCGGCCCGAGCCGCGCGACGATGCGGGCCACCTCGTCGTCGTCGAGCAGGTCGCAGGCGGTGGCCCCGACCAGGTCGACCGTCCGCTGTGCGCCGACGAGCCGGTACCGGACGGTGTCGCGGGGCGGCGGTGGTGGCGTGGCGTGGGTGTAGAACCGGCCGAACAGTCCGAGGTGGACGTGCACGACGGCGCCGCTGTCGAAGCGATGGAACAAGTGCTTGCCGACCGCGTCGGTCCCGGTCAGCACCGTACCGTCGAGCAGGCGCGCCGCGTCGGCGAAGCGGCCCTGAGGCGAGCAGACGCGCACGGCGTCGCCCGCGAACCACGTGGCGTGGTCACGGGCGAGCCGGTGGATGGTGTGCCCCTCGGGCAAGACGGGACCTCGGTGGTCGACGGCGCCGGAGCGGCTCGTGGAGCCGACGGGCGGATGGTGTGGAGCGTGCGCACGGGCAACGAGCCGTGGGCCACCACCCCGGGTTCGGCCGCGGCGGACCGGCTGGATCGGCTCGGTGTCGGTCCGCCGGGGACCCGGGGTGATGCACCGTCGCGCCGCGCCACGCCACGCCGCGGCGCGACGGCGGGCATGACGCCGGTCAGCGGTAGTTGGTGAAACGCAGGGGCGCGTCGTAGTCCTTGGCCCGGACCATCGCCTGGATCTCCTGCAGGTCGTCGCGCTTCTTGCCCGTCACCCGGACGCGGTCGCCCATGTTCGTCGGGGTGACCTTCAGCTTGGTCGACTTGATCGCCTTGACGATCTCCTTGCCGAGGTCGCCGGACAGGGTCGTGACGAGCCGCACGTCGATCCGGCTCCGACCGCCCGCCACGTCCCGTGGCTCGGTCACGTCGAGGGCCTTGAGTGAGACCTTGCGCTTCACGCACTTGTCCTTGAGGACCTCGAGCGCGGCCTTCGCGCGGTCCTCGGAGACCGACTCGACCTGGATCGCTTCCTCGCCCGCCCAGGCGACCAGCGTGTCGGTGCCCTTGAAGTCGAACCGGGTCGCGACCTCGCGTGCTGCCTGGTTGATCGCGTTGTCGACCTCCTGGCGGTCGACCCCGGCTTCGATGTCGAAGCTCGCCTCGGCCATCTGACACCCTTCCGCGCGGTCCGACGGACCCCGTCAGCCTAGTGGTTCGCGTCGTGGCGTTTGCCGGCCGTGTGGGCCATGCGTACCCTGCGCCAGCGCTCGGCTGCGGCCGGACGCACACGGAGGGATGTCCGAGTGGCCAAAGGATCTCGGCTGTAAACCGAGCGGCTCAGCCTTCGCAGGTTCGAATCCTGCTCCCTCCACCCGATGTCGGTGCCGCCCGCACCGTGACGCTTCGGACGGCACCGCGTGGTTCGACGGCCTGACCGGTGCGGGCTACGCTGCGCCGTCCGGCAGCGCGCCCTGGTAGCTCAGTCGGCAGAGCACATCCATGGTAAGGATGGGGTCCGCGGTTCGATTCCGCGCCAGGGCTCAGGGTCCCCCCGGACCCGGCAACAACGGCAAGGCGAGCACCACAGCCATGGCGGCGTAGCTCAGAGGTAGAGCAAGCGGCTCATAATCGCTGTGTCGGTGGTTCGAGTCCACCCGCCGCTACGAGCCGAGCGTGGCCCTTCGGCGCCCGGACGGGCGCGTCGGAGGGCTTCGTTCGTCAGTAGGCTCCACCTGAGCTGTCAGCTGGAGAGCAACCCGCCGATCGATCGATCGCATCACGAGGAGTAGCACGGATGGCCAAGGCGAAGTTCGAGCGGACCAAGCCGCATATGAACATCGGGACGATCGGTCACGTCGATCATGGGAAGACGACGTTGACGGCGGCGATCACGTCGGTGTTGCACAAGCGCAATC
>SLMP01000094.1 GCA_007133465.1 Nitriliruptoraceae bacterium
GCCGGCCCTGGCCGCCCGCGCCGCGCCTGGCCGGCGGCGCCAGGCCCGGCCGGCCGAGCGGTCCGCCGTGGTCCGGCCGGCGGAGTGCCTCGGTAGCCTGGGAGCAACCGCGCTCGTCGCTCGCGCTCGAGGTATCCCGTTGAGTCTCTCCGACCGCCTCCGTGCCTGGTTCAAGGGCGAGGGCAAGCGCGTCGAACCGTCCCCGTCGACCGCACGCGCGTCACGGACCGCGACGAAGGAGCTCGAAGACTTCGTCACCTCCCGGGCCGGGGTCGAGGCCTACCTCGAGCCGAAGACCGCGATCTACTCGACGACGCTGCTGCTCGTCGCCGACGACGGTGAGTACCTGCGGCGGCCGATCAAGGACCGCTCCCAGGCCGCGGCGTTCTGCCGCGACGTCAACATCCCGCTCTACGAGGCCGCCAAGGTCGGCTACCCACGGCGCATGCGTGACTACGACCGCGGGGTCCGGCCCCGACGGGTCGATCTCTCCGAGCTCCCACCCTGGCCGAGCGACGACGGCGGGGAGGCGGACCCGAACGGGCCCGAGCCACCGCGCCCCTCCGGCCCGGCCGACCGGGGGTGAGCGGGGGCTCAGCGGCGGTCCGCGGCGGCGAGCGCCAGGCGCTGCCGTTCGTGCTCCACGGCGATCCGCCACCGTTCGCCGTCGCGCCGGCCGGTGAGCACGACGTCGCCGTCGTCGCCGTCCTCCCAGCCGTCGAGCTGGACCCCGGGCGGCACCTCGTCGAGCCGGTAGGCGACCGCCTCGCTGGCGGGGCGGGTCCGCCCGTCCTCCACGTCCCAGCCCAGCGCCCGCAGCCGGGTGCCGAGCGGGTTCCACTCCACCCACGCGACGGCTGAGCCGTCCGGCGCCCAGACCGGCAACGGTGGGACGTCCAGCACGATCGCGGTGCCCGCGTCCACCTGCAGGTGGCTCGGCAGGTCCTCGAGCCGCTCCTCCCCGGTGTCGACCGCGTAGCGCAGCTCGTAGCGGGTACCGGCGGCCGGATCGTCACGGCGCACCAGGACGAGCACCGTCAGCGGGTCGCCGGCGCCCGGGCGGACGGCGGTGTGCACCACCTCGCCGTCGCCGGCGGGCACGGCGGCCAGTTCCCGCGGCCGCGCGTCCTCGGTCACGACCAGGTGGGTCGTGCCAGCAGCGTCGACGCGGACGTCGACCACGGCCGTGCCCTCGTCCTCGTGCCCGTCGGACGCGCCGCCGCCGGACCCGGCAGCGCCCTCCCCCTGCGAGGTACGCGGCAGGCCGGCACAGCCCGTCGCGAGGACCCCCACGACGAGCAGCACGACGAGCAGGCGAAACCGTGCCACCTCGCGAGATCCTTCCTGGTCGTAGCGAAGCGCGCCGACGCACGCCCTCACTGGCAACGACGTGCGACGCCCACGAGAAGTTGCGCGCGGCCGCACAACGCACACGCCGGCCGCCCGGTGGGCGGCCGGCGCGCTGCATGACGTGCGGACGGGCCGCGTCGTGCTGTCGTCGCCGATCGATCCGGCGTGCTGCCGGTCAGGCCTGGGTGATCTCGACGGTCTCGATCACGACGTCCTCAGCCGGCCGGTCGTTGCGGTTGGTGGCGGTCCGGGCGATCTCGTCGACGACGTCGAGCCCGTCGATCGCCTTGCCGAACACCGAGTACTGCGGCGGCAGGCCGTAGTCGGTGTGCATGATGAAGAACTGCGAGCCGTTGGTGTTCGGGCCGGCGTTGGCCATGGCCAGCGTGCCCATCTTGTAACCGTGGGAACGGGCGGCGTCGAGCTCGTCCGCGAACCGGTAGCCCGGACCGCCGGTGCCGGTGCCGGTCGGGTCGCCCCCCTGGATCATGAAGCCCTCGATGACGCGGTGGAAGATCACCCCGTCGTAGAAGCCCTCCCGTGCGAGGAACACGAAGTTGTTGACCGTGTTCGGCGCCTGATCGGCGAAGAGCTTCGCGGTGATCTCGCCCCGGTTGGTCCGGATCGTGGCGGTGTAGGACGCGGACGGGTCGATGTCGAGCTCGGGGGGCGAGTTCCACTGGGACACGGGGGTCTCCTCGGGGGACGGTGCTGGCTTGGGGGGACAGGGTGGCGTGCCGGCGCGCACCCGCGGTCCGCGCGTGCGCGCCGAACGGCCACCGCCGACGTGGGACGAGAGCCTAGGACCTGTCGATCGTGACGGTCCGGATCGCCACGTCGGCGAGCGGCCGATCGGCGGGGTCGGTCGGGGAGGCGACGATGTCGTCGACCACGTCCATGCCTTCGATCACGGTGCCGAACACCGTGTAGGCCGGCGACGGCAGCAGGGTCGGGTCGCCCTGGGCGAAGAAGAGCTGCGAGCCGTTGGTGTCGGCGCCGGCGTTGGCCATCGCGACGGTCCCGCGCGGGTAGCCGCCCGGGACGGGCAGGTCCTCGTCCGCGTCGGCACCGAGCTCCTCGCGCTGTTCCTCCTGCACGGCGGCGAACAGCTCCTCCGCCCGCTCGAGCTCGTCCTCGAAGGTGTACCCGGGCCCACCGGCACCGGTCCCGGTGGGGTCGCCCACCTGGGCCATGAAGCCCTGGATGACCCGGTGGAAGACGATGCCGTCGTAGAAACCGTCCTCGGCCAGGTTGACGAGGTTGTTGACGGTCACGGGCGCGGCAGCCGCGTCGAGTTCGACGACGATGTCCCCGCAGGTGGTCTCGAAGGTGGCGAGGTAGGCGGCGTCGGCATCGATGGTCAGGTCGAACGGCTCGTCGTAGCTGGCCGAGGTGATCTCCGGTACGTCGTCGGGCGTCGGCCCGCACGGCCCGACCGCCTCCTCCTCCGCGACCTCCTCGGTCGTGTCGGTCGCCGCATCGTCGGTGACCGGGTCCTCGGTCGGGGCCTCGGTCGCGTCGACGGGCGGCGGCGCGGCGGGGTCCCGGGCCAGGCTCAGCAGGGCACCGCCGATCAACGAGAACGCCATCAGGACCACCATCGTCAGCACGATGGCGCGGTTGCGGCGCTCCCGGCGCTGCTGCACGGAGACCCGGCGCTTCGAGCGAGCGCGAGCGACCTCCTTGCCGTGTTGCTTCTTCGTCACGTCGCCTCCTGGCACGACCGGCCTGGCACGACCGTTCAGGCTACCCGCCCCCGCCGGACCGCCAGACGCCAGCAGTGCAGGTGCCAGTGGCGCCGGTCCTCGACCATCCCGACCGGCCAGACGACGACGTGTCCCTGCCCGGCGGGGACCGTCTGGGGGCAGCCGGGGCAGGTGTAGGCCTTCACGGCGCGGTAGCTCGGCACGCGCTGGATCTCGTAGCCGACCATCCGAGGCAGGAACGGGTCCTCGGGGCGCGGTGGGATCACGATCGGACGCCCGCCGCCAGCAGCACGATCGCGAACCCCCGGTCGGTCCCCTGCCACTGCTCGTGCACGAGGTCGTAGCCCGCCGCGGTGATCAGGTGCCGGACCGCGCCAAGCAGCACGACGGTGTTGTCGAGGGCACCGAGTCCACCCGCGAGCTGCCGGAGCGGCGGCGGCAGCACACGCGACGGCGTGACGGCGTAGGCGAGTGCGCCCGCCACGACCGCCTTCGCCCGCCACGGCACCCGAGGGTCGCGACCGAGCGCCACGAGCAGCCGCCCGACCTCCGCGAGCAGCTCGCCGCGGCTCGCGTCCTTGGGCAGCAGCTCGTCAGGTGTAGACGTAGAAACCACGGCCCGCCTTCCGGCCGAGGAAGCCCACCTCGACGAGGTGGCGCAGCAGCCCGGCCGGCTCGAAGGACGGCTGGCGGTACTCCTGCTTGAGCCGCTCGAGGATCGCGAGCGTGATGTCGAGCCCGACCACGTCCATGAGCTGGAAGGGCCCCATGGGGTAGGCAGCCCCGAGCTTCATCGCCGTGTCGATCTCCTCGGCGGTCGCGTAGTGCGACTCGAGCATCTTCACCGCGTCGTTGAGGTACGGGAACAGCAGCGTGTTGACGATGAACCCGGCCCGGTCCCCGCACAGCACCCCGACCTTGCCGATGCGGTCGATGAACGCCCGCCCCTGCTCCACCACCGTCGGGTCGGTCCGCACCGTGTCGACGATCTCGACCAGCTTCATGATCGCGGCGGGATTGAAGAAGTGCAGGCCGAGCACCTTCTCCGGCCGATCGGTCGCCATCGCGCACTCGACCACCGACAGCGACGAGGTGGTGGTCGTCAGCACGGCCTCGGGCTTGAGGATCGGCGCGACCTCGTCGAACAGCGCGCGCTTGACGCCGAGGTCCTCCGCGACGGCCTCGATGACCACGTCGCTCGGCGCGAGGTCGTCGAGGTGGACGGTCGGCTTGATGCGGGCGAGGGTCGCGACCATGTCCTCCTCGGTGAGCCGACCCTTTTCGACCATGCGCTGCATCGAGCGCGCCACCTTGGCGGCGACGCCCTCCGCCTTCTCCTTCGTCCGCCCCCGGACGACGACGTCGTAGCCGGCCTTCGCGCACACCTCCACGATGCCGCTCGCCATCGTGCCGGTGCCGAGGACCCCGACCGTGGTCCAGTCGGCGATCGTGGCCGGGTCGGCGGCCTGGCGCACGTGTTCGTCGGGCACGACCCGCGAGGAGTCCGGCTCCTCGTACTCGTAGAAGCCACGGCCGGCCTTGCGGCCGGTGTAGCCCGCGGCCGCGAGCTGGCCGAGGATCGGCCGGGGCGCGAACCGCGTGTCCTCGAACTGGGCGTGGATCGCGTCCATGATCCCGACGACGGTGTCGATGCCGACCAGGTCGGTGAGCGCGATCGGACCCATCGGCAGGCCGGCGCCGAAACGCATCGCGGCGTCGACGTCCTCCTTCGTCGCGTACCCGTCCTCCACCATGCCGACCGCCTGGTTGAGGTAGGGGAACAGCAGCTGGTTGGCGATGAACCCCCGCCGGTCGCCGACCACGACCGGCTGCTTGCCGATGGTCGCCGCGAACTCCCGGGCAGCGGCCACCACGGCCTCGTCGGTCACGACCGTGCGGACGAGCTCGATCAGCGCCATGACGGGCGCCGGGTTGAAGAAGTGGAACCCGAGCACGCGGTTGGGCCGGCGCGCGTGGACCGCGATGTCCATCACCGGCAGCGACGAGGTGTTGGTCGCGATGATCGCGTCCGGTCGGACCACCTCGTCGATACGGCGGAAGGACTCCTGCTTGAGCGCGAGGTCCTCCGGGACCGCCTCGAGGACGAGATCGCAGTCGCCGAGGGTCTTCCAGTCGGCGCTGCCGCTGATCCGTCCGAGGATCGCGTCCCGCTCGTCGGCGGTGAGCTTCTCGCGCGCGACCTGGCGTTCCAGCGCGTTGCGGATGCGTTGGGAGCCCGCCTCGACGGCGGTGTCGTCCACCTCGATGAAGCGCACCGGCAGGCCCTGGCGGGCCACCAGCTCCGCGATCCCGGACCCCATCGTCCCGCATCCGACGACGCCGACCCGTTCGATCGACCCCACGACCCCGACCTCCGCCACGGTTGTCCCCTCCACTCGTCTCGTCCCGAGCCTAGGGGCGTGGGCGAAGCTCGACGTAACCGGGCCGGCGCGGGCGGGTGCGGCGACGGCCGCACGGATGGTTGCCCGCGCGCCTATCCTTACGAGTGCGGTCGTTGCCAGCGCTCGGGTGCGGCCGCACGTGTCCGGTGCCCCGGCCGGCACGCACCGCCGACCCCGGAACGACGACCATGCGACGCCGCACCACGCAGGAACCGGCGACCCGCCTCGGCCGCCGGTGGTGGCCGCTCGCGATCGTTGCCCTCTTCGGCGCCGTGGGCGCGGCGGCCGGGACGTGGGTCACCTGGGAGACGGTCACCTGGCGGATGCAGCTCGATGAGCAGCAGGCCATGCTGCCCGGCACCCACGTCGAGGGCGTCGATGTGTCCGAACTGGCCCTCGAGGACGCGGCTACCGCGGTCCAGCGGCGGCTGGACGAACGGCTCGATCGGAGCGTGACCGTCGTCCACGACGATCGGACCTGGACGACCTCGCCACGCGAGCTCGACGCTCGCACGGACCTCGCCGCGGTACTGGCCTCCGCCCGGGACGGGGCCGCGATGCCGCTCGTCGACCTCGCCCGCATGCGGTGGTTCGGCGAGACCGCCGACCTCCACCTCGACGTCGAGGTGACCGTGCCCGACGCGGCCGTCGATGCGTTCGTGGCCGAGCTCGGCCGCACCATCGACCACGAGCCGGTCGAGGCCGAGCTGCAGCTGGTGGGGCGCGAACCGCAGCTGGTCGAGGGCGCGACCGGAGCGCGCCTGGACCGATCCGACGCCACGACCCGGATGTCGCGCGCGGTGCACGGCGAGGGCGAGCAGACGATCGAGCTGCGGGTCGCGGAGCTCACACCGACGATCACGACGGAGCTGGTCGAGACCATCCTGCCCGAGGTCCGCACGGCCGTCGACGTCGCCCTGGACCATCCGGTGCGGGTCGTTGCGGGCGAACGGCAGTGGACGGTCACGGCCCGGGAGCTCGACGCCGTCCCCGACCTCACGCCCGCGATCCAGGCGCTCACCGAGCTCGGCACGGTCCGGGCCGTCGCCTCGCCGGAGGAGGAACCGGGCATCCGTGCCGAGGAGCTCGAGGTGCCGCTGCAGCTGGCCGACGGCGAACCGATCGCTGTGCTCGTCGAGGAGATCGCGGCGGAGATCGAGGTGCCGGTCCGCGACGCCCGCCTCGACACCGACGGCGGGTGGGTCGTGCTCGTCCCGGAGCGCACCGGTGTGCGGGTCGAGCGTGAGCCGACGGCCACCGCGGTCCGTGCGGCGGTCCTGTCCGGCGCCGACGAGGTCGAGGTGGAGACCGTCCGCACCTCACCAGGGGTGACCCGGGCCGCCTTCCAGCAGGTCCTGCTCGTCCGGCAGGACGACCGGCGGGTCTACCTCTACGACAACGGAACGATCGTGCGGGACTGGCCCGCAGCGATCGGGACCAGCGACTATCCGACGCCGACCGGCCGATTCACGGTCGGCGCGAAGCGCTACGAGCCGACCTGGACCAACCCGTCGCCGCACGACTGGGGGTACGGGGCACCGGCGTTCATCGGGCCGGGGCCGAACAACCCCCTCGGGCCGCGGGCGGTCAACTGGAACCGCCCGAGCGGGCGCGACTCGCTGATCCGGTTCCACGGCACCCCGGACGAGCACACGATCGGGCAGGCGGCCACCCACGGGTGCATCCGGATGTACAACAACGACGTGATCGAACTCTACGACCTCGTCGAGACCGGCACCACGATCATCTCGGTGCCCTGACGGCGTCCTCCGGGGGCGTCGGGTGCTCGCTGAGCAGCGCGTCGACCGTGGCCACGTCCGCGAAGCTGGTCGCCCGCAGCGCGTCGCGGAGCGCGGCCTGGGCGCGGGCCCAGGGCTCGTGGATCGCGCAGTGGTCGTCGCCCAGGCACGCGCCACCTCGCAGGACACAGTGGGCCGACGCGACGGCGCCATCGGCGACCTCGATCACCGTGAGCAGGTCGATCTCCGCCGGCGGACGGGTGAGCTGGTAGCCCCCGCGGCGGCCCGCGTGCGAGGTCACGATGCCGGCGTGGACGAGGTCGGCGAGCAGGTGCGCCAGGTAGCTGCGGGGGATCGCCCGGTCCCGGGCGATGTCGTCCGCCTTGCGCCAGCTCTCGCCGTGGTGCAACGCCAGGTCGAAGACCGCCCGCACCGTGTAGTCGGCGCGCATGCCGAGGGTCAGCTCCATGCCGGGTGAGGGTACGCCGAGCGCGAGCCCTGCCCTACCCGGCGCCAGCGACGTGGGCGTCCCGCCCGATGCTATTTGTCCGGACCTACCCGGGGTACGCTGGCCCGGAGCTGAGGTCGCGTGCGGCGGAAGGCCCTGAGGGGTGAACGTTCGGAAGGCGCCGGGGGCCGCGGCGATCGACCCCCGACCGCAACACGGCGACGCCGAGCGGGACCCCGGACCGGCGAGGTCGTCCCGCGGTCGGGTCGCCCTCCTCGTCGCGCTGGGCGTGGCCCTCCTGCTCGCGGCCGCCGTGGTGGTCGCCGCACTGCGACCGGAGGCCGAGCTCCCTGGCATCGTGCGCGAACCGGCGCCGGTGGCGACCGGGCACACCCTGCTCGACCACGGCGCCGGCGACCCGCCGCGTGAGGTCGACCTGGTGGCCGACGAGGGCGAGGTGCTCCTCGTCTACTTCGGGTACCTGTCCTGCCCGGACGTCTGCCCGATGACGATGGGCGACATCAAGCGTGCGCAGGCGGAGCTGGGCCCGGCGCTGGCCGACCGTACGACGGTCGCGTTCGTCACGCTCGATCCCGGACGCGACGACGGCCAGCGGCTGCGCACCTACCTCGAGCTGTTCTTCGACGACCGCTACCTCGGCCTCACGGCGCCGGACGAACCCGCCCTGGTCGCGCTCACCGACCAGCTCGGGGTCCGCTTCGAGGTCGAGGAGCACGAGCCCGGCGACGATCGCTACGACGTGGCGCACTCCGCCATCACCTACGTGGTCGACGACACCGGCACGGTCGTCCGTGAGCTGCCGTTCGGTACCACGGCCAGCGACTACGCCCGCGTCGTCCGCGCGCTGCTCCCGTGAGCCGCCCCCCGACCCGAGCCCGTTCGACCCCGGTAGCACCCCACCCGGCGGGCGCCCGCCCGCCACGACCCGGAGGCCCTCCCGTGTTGGCCCGCCGCTCCCTGCTGTTGTTGCTCGCCGCCTCCCTCGCCCTGTCCGCCTGCGGTGGCGGCGCCGACGGTGACGCGATCGCCGTCGACGACGTCCGCAGCCGGATGTCCCCCATGCTCGCCGGCGTCGCCGCCGTCTACCTCGACCTCGAGAACACGACCGACACCGACGACGCTCTCGTCGGGGCATCCGTGCCCGCCGAGGTGGCCGCGAGCGTCGAACTGCACGAGAGCTACGCCGTCGACGACGCCATGGACGGCGAGGACGGCATGGCTGACGAGACGACCATGGAGGACGACGCCATGGGCGACGACGCCATGGGCGACGACGCCATGATGAGCATGCGCGAGGTGCCGGAGATCGCCCTGCCCGCCGGCGCCACCGTGGAGCTCGTGCCCGGGGGTCTGCACATCATGCTCATCGACCTCGTCGAGGACCTGAGCCCCGGGGACACCTTCGAGCTCACGCTCGAGTTCGAGCAGGCCGACAGCGTGACCGTGACCGCCGAGGTCCGCGAGGATGCCTGATGCCGCGCCGGCGACCCGGCGGGGGCGGTGGGTGCTCGTCGCGCTGATCGTGGTGCCGGCGATCGCCCTCATCGCCGTCGCCGCGTCGTCGGCGCTGCGGTCCGAGACGATCGTCGTCGACGTCCCGCCGGGGACGGCGGAACGGCTCGCCGCCGGCGAGACCGTCGAGCTGCTGCCTCGCACCCTCGAGGTGTCGGTCGGCGACCGGCTGGAGGTCCACAACCGGGACGTCGTCGCGCACCAGGTCGGCCCGTACGACGTCGCGGCCGGGCAGTCGCTCGCCCAGACGTTCACCACCCCGGGGACGCTGGAGGGACTCTGCACGCTGCACGAGAGCGGGCAGGTGACGATCGTCGTCCGCTGAGCCTTCGGCGCGCTGACCGCTGGCGCCGAGGATCAGCAGATCCGCGGCAGCTGCTCGCCGAGCGGCAGGTCGACCACCCGCTTGGCGCCGAGCCCCGTCCGGGCGACGACGATGCCGGCGTGGTCGTCGACGACCTCGCCGACGACGACCGCGTCGCGGCCGAACGGGTGGTCGTGCATCGCCGCCAGCACGTCGTCGGCGGTCTCCGGCGCGACGAAGGCGACCAGCTTGCCCTCGTTGGCGACGTGGGTCGGATCGAGGCCGAGGAAGGCGCACGCAGCGGCGACGTCGGCGGGGACCGGCACCGCCCGCTCGTCGTACTCGACCCCGACCCCGCCGGCCTCGGCCAGCTCGCACAGGACGGCCGCGAAGCCACCTCGCGTCGCGTCCCGGAGCGTGTGCACGGCGTCCGGCGCAGCGGCGAGCATCGCCTGGACGAGCCCGGCCAGCGGGGCCGAGTCGGTCGCGAGCTCGCTCTCGAACGCGAGCCCCTCGCGCAGGCTCATGATCGCCATGCCGTGCTGCCCGAGCGGGCCGCTGACGATCAGCCGGTCGCCGGGGCGGGCGCGGTGCGGGCCGATGTCGACGCCGTCCGCGACGACCCCGAAGCCGGCCGTGGTGACGTACAGCCCGCTCGCGCCCGGCCGCGATTCGACCACCTTCGTGTCGCCGGTGACGAGCCGGACCTCGGCCGCCTTCGCGGCGCGACCCATCGCCTCCGCGACGGCGCCGAGCGTGGCGAGCTCGAGGCCCTCCTCGACGACGAACGCGGCGCTGAGCGCGATCGGCACCGCACCGGACATCGCGAGGTCGTTCACCGTGCCGTTGACGGCGAGGTCGCCGATCGACCCGCCCGGGAAGAACAGCGGGGTGACGACGTAGCTGTCGGTGGAGAA
>SLMP01000168.1 GCA_007133465.1 Nitriliruptoraceae bacterium
CGTGCCAGTCGTCCGTGCTCGTGATCGCCCGCATCAGGAGCTGGTCCGGACGGTGTGCCGTGTGCTTGTAGACCTCGGCGACGCGCCGCCCGAGCAGGGCCACCAGCGCCGACTCCACCCCGGCCGCCTCGACGACCTCGACCTCCGCGGCGGCGACCACCGTCGCGGCGGTGTCGGCCTCGGCGACCGCCTCCTCCCAGCGCGCTGCGGCGTACTCGAGATCCCCTTCGACGCGGGCGTGCTCGGCGCTGACCTCCTGCAACCGCACCTCGGCGGCCTCGATGTCCTGTTCTGCACGAGCGAGGCGCGCGTTCGCGGCCGCCGCGCGCTCTTCGGCAGCGGCCACCCCCGCCCGGGTCGGCTCCTCCGCGGCCACGGGGGACCACGGCAGGGCGGCGCCCACCGCGATGATCACGACGAGGGCCGCGCGTGCGGGCTTGCGGAAGGCGAGGACGACCATGCCTCTCAGCGACGGACGGGGACGAGCGACGGGACGGGAACCGGCGCCCGAGCCTAGGCACATCGGCCGGCGCGGGGTAGCGGCCGTGCGGTCCCTCGGATCCGATCACTCGCGGGCACCGGCTTCGAGCTGGGCCGGTTTCCCGGCGGGGATCAGCTGCCCGGCGATCGCGGCGGCCCGCCGGTCGGGTGCCCCCCGCCCGGCGGGAAGCCGGGGAACGGCGGGAAGCCCGGGAGGGGCGACGCGTCCGAGGGGCCCGACGACCCGGGTGGGGCCCCGGGCGGCGGGGGGACGTCCGGTGGGGTCGACGACGGAGACGACGTGCCGCCAGCTGGTGGCGGCAGCGGTGCATCGACCCGGACCGTGCCCGCGTTGAGGGTCGCGAGCCGTTCGATCCGCTCCTGGATCGAGGGGTGGGTGGCGAAGCGGCGCGCCATCTTGGCTGCGCGGTCCTTGCCCTTGGTCTCGTTCGGTTCCTCGAACCACAGGTGCGCCGTCGCGACCTCGAACTGCTTGATCTCCGTCGTGTCGAGCTCCAGGCGACGTAGGGCGTTGACCATCGACTGGGGGTCGCGGAGCAGCTCCGCGGCCGTCGCGTCGGCGAGGTACTCGCGTTGGCGGGAGACCGCGAACCGGATCAGCTGGGCCGCGATGGGGGCGAGGATCAACGCGAGGATGCCGAGCACCAGGAAGATCAGCTGCGCCGCGCCCTGGTCGCGCCCCCCTCCCCCAGCACGACGGCCCCCGCGTCCGCCACCGAACCACAGGAAGCGCACGAGGACGTCGGCGAGCAGCGCGACGAGCCCGGCCGTCGCGACCGCGACCGTCACCGCGCGGATGTCGTCGTTGACGATGTGCGCGACCTCGTGGGCGATGACCGCACGCAGCTCGTAGCGCGGCAGGCGCTCCACGAGGCCGGTGGTCACGGCGACGTGGCTGTCCTCGAGCTTCAGGCCGGTCGCGAAGGCGTTCGGCGCCGGGTCGTCGACGAGGTAGAGCTTCGGCTTCGTCCCGCTGATGCCGGCGGAGACGCACACCTCGTCGAGCAGGTTGTGCAGCTCGGGCGCCTCCGTGCGGGTGACCTCGCGGGCGCGTGCGGCGCGCAGGGCGAGGGACGGCCCCGACCGGTAGGCGAGGTAGGTGAACAGCAGCCCGATCGCCGTGCCCGCCGCGGTGATCGCGACCCCGGCGACCGGGTCGAGCGCCACCTCAGGCCCGAGGATCCAACCTGCGGCGACCCACACCATGACGGCCGCGATGACCACGACGCCGGCGAGGAGCAAGCGCGTGGCACGCCGGTTGGCGCGCTGCAACTCGTCGTAGAGGCCGGACGTGGAGGTCACGCGATCAGCCGATGGCGGCGGGTCGGGGGTTGGTCACTCGAAGGAGACGTTCGGGACCGAGCGCACCTCGACGGTGTCCACCTCGAAGTAGTCGCGGTCCTCGAAGTTGAACACGCTGGCGATCACGGACGTCGGGAACACCTTGCGCGCCTCGTCGTAGGCGCGGACGGAGGCGTTGTAGTGGCCCCGGGAGCCGGCGACCATGTTCTCCGTGTGGGCGAGCTCCTCCTGGAGCTGGCGGAAGTTCGCGTCCGCCTTGAGCTGCGGGTAGTTCTCGCTGATCGCGAGCAGCTTGCCGAGCGCCTGGGTGAGCTGGTTCTCGGCTTGCGCGAGATCGGCCGGCCCCTGTACCGAGATGGCCTTGGCACGCGCGGCGGTGACCTCCTCGAAGGTCTCCCGCTCGTGGGCGGCGTAGCCCTTGACGCTCTCCACGAGGTTCGGGATCAGGTCGTGCCGGCGCTGGAGTTGCGTGTCGATCTGCGCCCACGCCTCGTCGATCCGGACGCGGGCCCGGACCAGCCGGTTGTAGCTGGCGATCACCCACGCGGCGAGCACGAGGACGATCCCCAGCACGATGAGCAGTTCCCACATACCGGCTCTCCTCGCCGCAGGTGATCTCGCGCGGGACCACCGGTCCCGCACCACGAGCCTAATGGGTGTGCAACCCGGTGGGACCAGCAGGTGGGCCGCTCCGGGCCGCGTCACTCCCACTCGATCGTGCCGGGCGGTTTGCTCGTGACATCGAGCACGACCCGGTTGATCTCCGTCACCTCGTTGGTGATGCGGGTGGAGATGCGCGCCAGCACCTCGTGGGGCAGCCGCGACCAGTCGGCGGTCATCGCGTCCTCGCTGGACACGGGGCGCAGCACGACGGGATGGCCGTAGGTGCGGGCGTCGCCCTGCACGCCGACGGAGCGGACGTCGGCGAGCAGCACGACCGGGCACTGCCAGATGTCGCGGTCCAGGCCCGCCGCGGTCAGCTCCGCCCGCGCGATCGCGTCCGCGACCCGCAGGACGTCCAGCCGTTCACGGGTCACCTCGCCGATCACCCGGATGCCGAGCCCGGGCCCCGGGAACGGCTGGCGGGTGACGATCGCCTCCGGCAACCCCAACTGCTGACCGACCCGGCGCACCTCGTCCTTGAACAACCGCCGCAGCGGCTCCACCAGCCGGAACTCGAGGTCGTCGGGCAGGCCGCCGACGTTGTGGTGGCTCTTGATCGTCGCGGTGCCGCTCCCCCCGCCGGACTCGACGACGTCCGGGTAGAGCGTGCCCTGCACGAGGAACTCGACCGTCTCGCCCTGTTCGTCGGCGGCGGCGACCACGTCGCGCGCCGCCTGCTCGAAGACCCGGATGAACTCCCGGCCGATGATCTTGCGCTTGGTCTCCGGGTCGGTGACCCCGGCGAGCGCCGCGAGGAACCGCTCCTGCGCGTCGACCACCACGAGTTCGACGCCGGTGGCAGCGACGAAGTCCCGCTCGACCTGTTCGGCCTCGCCCTGACGCAGCAGCCCGTGGTCGACGAAGACGCACGTCAGCCGCTCACCGATCGCCCGCTGCACGAGCGCGGCCGCGACCGCCGAGTCGACCCCGCCGGACAGCCCGCAGATCGCTCGCTTGTCGCCGACCTGTGCGCTGATCGCGGCGACCTGCTCCTCGATCACGTTCGCCATGGTCCACGTCGGTCGACAGCCCGCGATCTCGTACAGGAAGTGCTCCAGGACGGGCTGCCCGTGCTGGCTGTGCAGCACCTCCGGGTGGAACTGCACCCCGGCCAGGCGCCGGCCGAGGTCCTCGAAGGCAGCGACCGGCGTCGCCTCCGTCCGCGCGACGACGGCGAACCCGTCCGGTGCGGCGGTCACCGTGTCCGCGTGCGACATCCACACGGACTGCGCCGTGGGGAGCCCGTGGAACAGCGTCGCGTCCGGGTCGGTGACCTCCAGCGGCGTGCCGCCGTACTCCGCGAGGCCGGTGCGTTCGACCGTCCCACCGAGGGCCTGCGCCATCACCTGGAACCCGTAGCAGATGCCGAGGACGGGGACACCGGCGGTCAGCAGCGCCGGGTCGAGCCCTGGTGCGTCCGGCGCGTAGACGGACGCCGGCCCGCCCGACAGGACGATCGCGGCGGGCTGCCTCGCGAGCAGCTCCTCGACCTCGACGTCGTGTGGGACGATCTCCGAGTAGACACGCGCCTCGCGGATACGGCGGGCGATCAGCTGCGCGTACTGCGCCCCGAAGTCGACGACCAGGACCGTCTGCTGCGGAGCGTCCGTCGCGGGACCGCTCATCCGTCGATCCCCGCGCGGACGGCGAGCGCGGCGCCGCGGAGCTCGGCGAGCGTCTCGCAGCCGGAGATGCCCATGGCCCGTCGCAGCCCGCCGATCAGATTGACCGATCCATCGTCACGGTGCGCGGGGCCGCGGAGGATGACCTCGAGCGGCCCGAGCGGTTCCACCCGGTCGTAGCGACCCCGAGGCAGCTCGTGGTGGGCGGCAGCGAGGCCCCAGTACGCGCCGCGGCCGGGGGCCTCGTCGGCGGCGGCCAGCGGCCGCCCCAGCATGACGGCGTCGGCCCCGCACGCGATCGCGGTGGCGAGGTGGCCGCCGGTGAGGATCCCGCCGGCGGCGATCACGTGGACGTAGCGGCCGGACTCCTCGTGGTAGCGGGCGCGGGCCGCGGCGATCTCCGCGATCGCGGTCGCGAGCGGCACGTGGACCCCGAGCGCGGCCCGGGTCGTCGACACCGACGAGGCACCGATCCCCACCAGCACGCCGACCGCGCCGGTGCGCATCAGGTGCAGCGCCGACCGGGCCGAGGCGACCCCGCCGACGATCACCGGGATGTCGTAGCGGGCGGTGAACGAGCGCAGGTCGAGGGGCTCCTCCCCCTCGATGCCGACGTGCTGGGCGGTGACGGTCACGCCGTGCACCACGAGCAGGTCGAGTCCCGCCTCGAGCGCGACGTGGTGGTAGCGCTCGACCTTCTGCGGGGTGAGGCTGCCGGCGGCGAGCCCGGCGGCCTTGAGCTCCTCCACCCGCTGCCCGATCAGCTCCTCGCGGACCGGCTGGGCGTAGAGCTCCTGCAGCCGGGCGGTCGCCGCCGGCCCCGGCGTCAGCTGCGCGATCTCCGCGAGGACCTCCTCCGGGTCGTCGTAGCGGGTCCACAGCCCCTCGAGGCTGAGCACGCCGATGCCACCGAGGTCCCCGACCAGCGCGGCCGTCGTCGGTGAGACGACCGCGTCGAGCGGTGCCGCCAGCACGGGCAGGTCGACCTGGTAGGCGTCCAGCGACCAGCCGAGGTCCACGAGCGCCTCGTCGCGGGTGCGGCGTGACGGCACGAGCGAGACGTCGTCGAGCTCGTAGCCGACGCGGGCGCGCTTGGCGCCGCCGATCGTGATCTCGCGCACGTTCGTCCTTCCCGACCCGTCGAACTGCCCGATGGCAGGCGACGAGCCTACTCGCGAGCCCGGCGGGACCCTCCTCGGCGGGCCGGCCCGGATGGCCCGCTACGGGGGTGGCTGACGCCGAGCAGCCGGCATCACAGGCGCCGAGCCAGCACCACCCACACCGTGCGCACGAGGATCTGCAGGTCGAGCACCGGCGACCAGTTGACGAGGTACTGCAGGTCGTAACCGAGCTTGTACTCCGGGTCCGTGCGGTAGCGGCCGTGGATCTGGGCCAATCCGGTCAGGCCGGGCGGCAGCTCGTGACGGCGGCTGTAGCCGGGGATCCGCGCTTCGAAGCTCGCCGTCAGCTCGGGCCGTTCGGGTCGCGGACCCACCAGCGACATCTCGCCGCGCAACACGTTCCACAGCTGGGGCAGCTCGTCCATCCGTGTCGCGCGGACCCAGTGACACCCACGGATGATGCGGGGGTCGTCGTGCTCGGCCAGACGAGCCCCACGCCCGTCCGCCTCCGCGTCCACGACCATCGTGCGGAACTTCACCATCCGGAAGATGCGCCCGCCGGCCCCGACCCGTGGCTGCCAGTAGAACAACGGCCGGCCCACCACGAGCAGCTGGTGGAGGGTCATGAGCCCGCCGATGAGCAGGATCGCCGGCGAGGCGAGGACGAGGACGAACACGTCGAAGAATCGCTTGAACCGGGCGCGCGAGCGCGGCATCGTGTGTGCACGCAGCAACACGAAGGGCAGCCCGCCGACCTCCCGGACGCGCTCGAGGCCGTAGAGCGTCTCCCGGGCGGTCACCCGCAGCAGCATGGTGATACCGGCCGCGTCCAGCGCCTCGACCTGGGTCGGGTAGAGCCCGTCCACCCACGGGCCGGTGACCACCACCAGGTCGGTCGCGTCCGTCCGTCCGACCGCGGCGACGGCCTGGGCCGGGTCGGTGACCTCCCCGACGACCACGGCGCGACCGGGATCCCCGGCCACGTGGGTACGTGCCACCTCGATGTCGTCGGGGTCGCCGGCCAGCACGACCTTGGGCGGCCCCTCCCGTCGCGTGCGCAGCACGTGGGAGAGCCACCGGTTCGCGGCGACCCCTGCGGCGCCGAGGACGATGAGGGTGACCAGGTTCGGGATCGGCAGCGCGAACGTGAAGGACCGGGGCAGCTCGAGGGCGAGGACGAGCCCCGGTGCCGCCAGCCGCAGCAGCGCCACCAGGCCGCCGGCGGCGAGGGTCTGGCGGGCCGCTCGCGGCAGCGCCGGTGGGGCGCCGAGCCGTGCCTCGCGTTCGTAGAGTCCGCCGAAGTAGAGCGCGGCCACGAAGACCGCGAGGGTCACCAGCATGGAGCCGATGTAGGTGAGGAGCGGGAACGATGGCCAGTCCCAACGGAACCGGAACCACATCGTGCCGACCATCACCGCGACGAGCACCAGCACGTCGGCGACCATCAACAGCCGGAAGCCCCGCCGGTTGAGCCTCGCCAGCAGGGACGGCTCCAGCGGCGCAGCGTCCGGGGACGGGGCGCCGCCTCTCACGAGCAGCTCGGGGTCGGCCATCGGGACGTCGGTCGTCGCAGGAGGCGCGTTCGCGCAGGGCGTGCTGTCGCGCGCCCACCGCAAGAGCGTAACGTCGTGGAACGGCGCGTCACGTCACACCCGCCACGGCGCGCAGGTGGGCGACGAACGTTGGCGCGGCCGCGTCCCAGCTGTGCGCCGCTGCGACGTACACGCGGCCGGCGTCGCCGAGCCGGCGACGCTCCTCCTCCTGGGTGGCGAGCCGGTCGACAGCCGCCACGACCGCGTCGACGTCCTCGAAGGGCACGAGCAGCCCGCCGCCCGAGGCCTCGATCACCTCACGGGCGACCGGCAGGGGCGTCGCGATGGCCGGCACCCCGTGGGCGAGGTACTCGACGATCTTCGTCGGCAGCGACACCCGGTAGTTCGGCAGGTCGTGCAACAGGGCGAGGCCGGCGACGGCCCCCCGAACGAGGGCGAGCGCCTCGTCGTTGGGCAGGAGCCCGTGCCAGGACACGGTGCCGCCGGCGTGTGCTCGCGCGACGGCGTCGGCCACCTCGCCGTCGGCGGGACCGGCCAGCACCAGCGACGGACCGCCCGCGGCGGTGAGCCGTTCACCGAGCGCGAGGAGCTCACGCGCCCCACGGCCGACCGACAGCCGGCCGACGTGGACGACCCGATCCGCGGAGCCGGCCGGAGGGACGTCCGCCGGTAGCCACGGCAGGTTCGGGACGACCGGGTGGGGGCGGCGGAACCGCTCCCGGTAGGCGTCCTCCGCCAGCAGCAGGTGCAGGTGGCCCTCGGCCCACGACTCGAGGCGCCGGGCGCCGCGTTCCGCCAGAGGGCGCGCGGCGCCCGGGACCCACGGACGGTCGACGAGGCTCGCGGGCAGGTCCTCGTGGACGTCGAGCACCACCGGCGGCAGATCGGCGAGGCGGCCGCGGACGGCCAGGACGAGCTCGGGGTCGTGCAGCAGGATCAGGTCGTGGGCCGGCCCGAGCTCCGCCATCAGCCGGCGTGCCGCCCGCAGCGCGGTCAGCCGGCGCCGTCCCTGCGCCCGTGGGAGGTCACGGGTCACGACGCCCGCGGCCGCAGTCGACGGCGGGGTACCGGTCGCCGACCAGGGCGCCGCGTAGGTGACGTCGACGTCGGCCCGACGCAGCGCCCGGATCTGCCGGTGGTGGATGCGCGCGTCCAGCGGCACGTGCACGACCGTGACGACGAGCACCCGCACCCGCTACAGGCTCACGACGTTGGGAGCATCGATGCCCTTGCGGCGGTAGACGCCGCGCGTGTCGAAGACCAGCTCCACCTGCTCGGCGAGCGCCGCGTAGTCGATCGCGTCGTGGTCGGTCAGCACGACGGCGAGGTCCCACTCGGACAGGTCGTCGGCGTGCTCCGTCGCGGTGAACCCGTGCCGCTCGAGACGGTCCGGTGGGACGTGCGGGTCGAGCACCCCGAGCTCCGCACCCCGTCGCTCCAGCAGCCGCAGCACGTCGATCGCGGGCGACTCGCGATCATCGGCGATGTTGGGCTTGTACGCGACCCCGACCCCGAGGATCCGGGTCCCGGCGATCGACCGCTGCCGCTCGTTCAGCAGGGCGGCGATGCGCCCGGTCACGTAGTCGGGCATGTGGAGGTTGATGTCCTCCGCCAGGTCGATGAACCGGGTGGTCACGCGCAGCTCGCGGGCCCGCCAGGCGAGGAACTGCGGGTCGAGCGGGATGCAGTGCCCGCCGACCCCCGGCCCCGGGTAGAACGGCTGGAAGCCGAACGGCTTCGTCGCCGCCGCCCCGACGACCTCCCAGATGTCGATGTCGAACGCGTGGGCGACCTGCGCCAGTTCGTTGACCATCGCGATGTTCACGGCGCGGTAGGTGTTCTCGAGCAGCTTGGTGAGCTCCGCGGCGCGCGCGGTCGACACGAGATGCACGTTGTCGACCAACCGCCCGTAGGCGGCGGCGCCGATCGCACCGGACGCCTCGGAGACCCCACCGACGACCTTCGGGATGTCGCCGGTCTGCAGGACGTTGCCGGGGTCGACCCGCTCCGGGGAGAAGGTGACCCAGACGTCGCGGTCGAGCTCCAGCCCGGCGGAGCGCACCGCCGGGAGCAGGTGGTCCTCGGTGGTGCCGGGGTAGGTGGTCGACTCGAGGGAGACGAGTTGCCCCGGCCGGGCGACCCGTGCCACGGTGGCGGCGGCCGACTCGATGAAGGACATGTCCGGCTGACGGTTGCGTCCGAGCGGGGACGGGACGGCGATGAACAGCGCATCGGCCTCGCGCAGGTGGGCTTCGTCGGCGGTGAACCGGGCGCCGGCGGCCAGTGCGGCCTCCAGCTCTTCGTCGGTGACGTCCTCGACGTGGCTCGTGCCGCCGTCGAGGGCCGCGACCCGACGGGGATCGATGTCGAACCCGATCACGTCGAGGCCGCGCGAAGCGGCCGTGACCGCGAGCGGCAGCCCCACGTAGCCGAGGCCGATGACCCCTGCCGTCCAGCGCCCCGTGCGGAACCGCTCGAGCCGGTCCTGGTAGGTGTCGGTGGTCACTCGTCGGACTCCTTGTCCATCGCCTGCTGGTACTGGGCGATCACGTCGTCGGGTTCGCCGTCCGCGAGCAGCCGGCCCTTGTCGAGCCACAGGCAGCGGTTGCACATGTCCGCGATGCTGTCCAGGCTGTGGCTGACCAGGAAGACGGTGCCAGCCCTGGCTCGCAGCTTCTCGATCCGCTTCTTGCTGCGTTTGCGGAACTGCTGGTCGCCGACCGACAACGCCTCGTCGATCAGCAGGATCTCCGGTTCGACCATCGTCGCGATCGCGAAGTGCAGCCGCGCCCGCATCCCGGAGGAGTAGGTGCGGATCGGCAGGTCGATGAAGTCCTTGAGGCCCGTGAACTTGACCACGTCGGCCATCACGGCCGTGACCTCGTCGCGGGTCATGCCGAGCGCCAGCCCCCCGAGCACGATGTTGCGCCGGCCGGAGACGTTCGGCTGCAGGGCAGCGCTGACGCCGAGCAGCGACGGCTGACTGCGCGCGTAGACGCCACCTCCGGTGGCCGGCAGCAACCCGGCGACGGCCTGCAACAGCGTCGACTTGCCGGAACCGTTGCGGCCGATCAGGCCGATCGCCTCGCCCTGCCGTGCGACGAAGCTGACCCCGCGGACCGCCTTGATCTCTCGGTAGGCCGGTCGCTTCAAGCCGGTCGCGAGGATCTCCGACATGCGCGGGCGACGGTCCTCGTACACCCGATAGGTCACGTGGACATCGTCGGCGACGACGTTCGCCTCGGGCTCGACGTCCCGCCCAGCGACGAGCACGTCCGCGCCGGCGTCAGCCACGGCCGTACTCCTTCTCGCCGCTGCGGAAGACGATCAGGCCGACGAGCAGGGAGACGATCGCCCACGCGAACGCCGACAACCACATCCAGCCGACGAACTCGTGGTCCTGGCTCTCCATCAGGTACTCCCGGGGAAGGCTGAGGAAGACGTAGAAGGGGTTGACCAGGAAGAGCCGCAGCACCTGGGGGTTGTCGATGTACGCCTCCACCGCGTAGATGACCCCGGAGAGGTAGAAGGCGAGGCGGAACAGGTAGGGCAGGACGTTGATCATGTCCCGGAACTTGTCGCTGAGGCGGGCGCAGAACAGGGCCAGTCCGGCGTTGAA
>SLMP01000012.1 GCA_007133465.1 Nitriliruptoraceae bacterium
ACCGGGTCACCTACTGAGCCGCGTCGGCAGCGAAGGTCGGTCGCCGGCCGCCGTCCAGACCACCCCACGACCGTTGGCGGCACCCTCCGCCCGCTTCGTCGGCTGAGCGCCCTGTGAGTCCAGGACTCTTGGTGCCGTGAGGAAGTTCATGTGGTGCCGGGGTGGGGTTTGACGCTGTAGGACAGGACGAGGTCGGTGCCGGGGTAGACGGTGTGGGTGTCGGTGAGCAGCTGACAGATCGCGGCGAGTGCGCGGGTGCGGCGGGGGGCGGACAGCGGGTTGAGGGTGACGTGGATGCGGCCGTCGGCGAGGCGGAGGTCACCGGCGCAGCTGAGCGCTTCGCGGATGAGGCTGCGGGCTTCGTCGTTGGCGCGGGCGTAGTGGGGGGCGACCAGGCGGGCCAGGGCCGATTCGGCGTTGTAGGCCGCGATGCGGCAGGCGTGGGTGACAAGCTTGGTCTCCGAGTCCAGCAGCCGCGCGTCGGGAGCGACCTGGGCGAGTGGGAGGCGTGCGGGGGTGTCCGCATTGGCCTGGCGGGCGTCGGCAAGTTGGTCGCGGAGCTCGTCGAGGGTGGCCTCGAGCTGGTCGAGGGTGGCGGACAGCTGCTGGGGTGCGTTGCGGTGGCGGCCGAGGGTGGCCTCAGCGTCGGCCACCACCTGCTCGAGCTGGCGGACCCGCCGCGTGGCGGCACGTTTGGCGGGGTTGGGCACGGACCGGTCGGGGTTGTCGTCGGTGGTGGTGTAGGTGTCGAGCGCGTCGAGGGCGAAGTGCGCTCGGGCGTAGCGGAAGTAGTTCTCCTGTCGCCACCGGTTGAACATGCGTGCGGCGATCTCGGCGGCCGGCAGATCGTGCCGTGAGGTGAGGATGTGGGTCTGATGGCCGTCGGGGGACAGCCGCACGATCTGGCGCAGGGTGATGGTCTTGCGCCCGTGACGTTTCGCACCTGCGGCGGACAGGCGGATACGCACCCGCCGGTCGGCCAGCTTGAAGCGATGCTCCACACCGCGTTCATCAGTGAAGCGGTGGTCGGTGAACGCCGCGGCGGGCTCGGGACGGATGGTGCCTTTGCGGTAGGTGAGCACATCGAAGTTGTTGCCGGTCAGCTCGGCGAACAGGTCTGGGGACCAGCCGCCCCGGTCGAACACCACCGTGGTACGACGGCCGCCCACAAGCTGTTTCAGCTCAGGGAGCAGCCGGCGCACCTCTGCGGCGGTGGATGCTGACGGTGGCGCGATGACGGCGAAGATCGGATCGCCATTGGTGTCTGCGACCCAGGTTTCGAGGGTGGCAGGCATCGAGATCCGCATCCGGGCCACATGCGCTTTCGGCAGCTTGCGGGTGCCGTGGTAGGCGCGCACATGCCCATCGATGTAGACGAACCCGATCGTCTGCGGGTGGGTGTCGACATGCCGGCGGGCCAGGCCGCCCATCAGCTCACCCGCCTGGCCGGCCTCGGCGAGCTCGCTGAGCTTGCGGCGGATGGTGGAGACCTCCGGGGCCCGGTCAAGGGCGAGGATCCGCCCGAGGTCGGTCGGGACTACCCGGGTGGCTCCCTCGGCGCGGGGTTCGCGTAGCAGTGCGAGCAGCACCAAGGTGAGCAGCATGCTGCGCAGCCCGTAGAAGCCGTTGGTGAGTTTGCCGTAGGTCGCTTCGGCAACCTGCAGCAGCCCCGTGGCCTCCAAGGTCGGGAGTGCGAGCAGCAGCCCGGCCAGCGGCAGCTGAGCGCCTTGGGTGAACTGCGGTGCGGCCTCGTCGAGCTGTCCGAAGCGGGCCGCCTGCCGCTCGGCGGTACGTGGCGCCGGCACCGGCACCACCGGCAGCGCCTGGGCCGTCTCATCGACGTCATCACCAGGGGTGTCAGGTTCGGCGGTCACCGCCACCCGTGCGCGCAGCACCTGCCGTACCGAGAACGACGACACCCCCACCTGTCCGGCGATGGCCGCCTGCGTGAGCCCTTGCGCATCCAGCGCGACGATCTGCTGCACGATGTCGTCGGTGAGCTTCCACGCTCCCTTGGGACCGGGCTTGGTCGGAGCCAGCGCGGCGATCCCGTCACGTTCGTAGTCCCGGCACCAGCGCCACACCGTCTCGGGGGTGATGTTGAACGCCGCCGCGATCTGCACCCGCTTGGCGACCTTGGCCATCGCCAGCTGCACCACCGCGAGCCGCCGGCCGGCCTGATCGCCGGCCTGCCACGACCACCACAGCGTGCCCCACACGAACACCGCCTCGCCTTGCTCGTCACTCACGAGGCAGGCCGCCTCGCCGATCGGGATCGCCCCGTCGGGCCGTAGCGGCAGCGGCATCTGTGCGGTCATCGCCCCCATCCTGACACCCCTCCCCACCATCCCGATACTTGAGAGGGATTATCTCACGTCAGGGGCATGGAAGCGAGCACCCCCGACCACCAAGAACTGCCCCGGACGCCTGATCAGACCACGATCTCAGCCGTTTCCACTCACCGGGCAGACATCACGGTGCTGGGAGTCCTGGAGTCCGCCGGCTGGCGTGCCCGCCAAACCGCCGACGGCCGTCGCACCCCGACATCCCTTCTGATCCCAGCGGCTG
>SLMP01000131.1 GCA_007133465.1 Nitriliruptoraceae bacterium
ACCCACCCCGGACCGCCAGGAGGCGCGTGCGGCCGGCAACGGCGACGCGCCGCCGTCCAACGGCGAGCACCACGCGCAGCCGGTCGCAGCGGAGCTGCTGCCGGAGCCCGCATCCGCAGCCGCTTCCGTGCCGGCCCCGTCCCCGCGCGAGCCGGTCGCTGTGGGGGTGGGGGCGCCGACCGCGCCGACGCCGACCGCGGCGACGCCGACCGCGGCGACGCCGACCGCGACGGCGGAGACCGGGCGGCGCTTGTCCTCACGGCCCGCCACCTCGCCCTCCGCCATGCCCGGCGGGCAGCTCGAGGCCGACCGCACGGACGACGCCTCGAGCGACGACGAGCGCTGGGAGGACCTCTTCGGGTCGCGGGTTCCCACGTCGGTCGACTGACCCCGTCGGGCGTCCCTCGGCCGCGCAGCGCCGTGCAGTCGCTTCCGGCGTCCGCCGAGCGGGTGCTGCCGGCTCGCCTGTCCGTTCGCCCGCCACGGACCCTCGCACCGCGCGGCCGGTCGCCTACGGTTGGCCTCGCCGCGACCGAGGACCGAGGACCGCTCCATGACGACGATGATCTACACCTACACCGACGAGGCCCCCGCCCTCGCCACCCACGCGCTGCTGCCGATCATCCAGACCTTCGCGTCGGCCGCCGGGGTGGAGGTGGAGACCCGCGACATCTCCCTCGCCGCACGGATCCTCGCCGTCTTCCCCGACCACCTCACGGAGGAGCAGCGGGTCCCCGACGCGCTCGGTGAGCTCGGCGCGCTCGCGCAGACGCCCGACGCCAACATCATCAAGCTGCCGAACATCAGCGCGTCGCTGCCACAGCTGAAGGCCGCGATCAAGGAGCTGCAGGCCGCCGGGTACGCGGTGCCGGACTATCCGGAGGACCCGCAGACCGACGGGGAACGCGACATCCACGCCCGCTACGGCACGGTCAAGGGCAGCGCGGTCAACCCGGTCCTGCGCGAGGGCAACTCCGACCGCCGCGCCCCGGCCGCCGTCAAGGCCTTCGCCCGCAAGCACCCGCCGCGGATGGGTGCGTGGTCGTCGGACTCCCGCTCCCACGTCGCGACGATGAGCGAGGGCGACTTCCGCTCGACCGAACGCTCGGTGACGGTCGCCGACGCCGACGACGTCCGCGTCGAACTCGTCCGCGACGACGGCGAGGTGGCGGTCCTCAAAGCCTCGACGCCCCTCGAGCCGGGCGAGATCATCGACGCCGCCGTGATGCAGCGCGGTGCGCTGGTGGACTTCCTCGCCGCCCAGGTGCGCGACGCCCGTGCGCAGGGGGTGCTGTTCTCGATCCACCTCAAGGCCACGATGATGAAGGTCTCCGACCCGATCATCTTCGGCCATGCCGTGCGCACCTACTTCGCGGAGCTGTTCGCAGCCCACGGCGACACCCTGACGGAGCTCGGCGTCGACGCGAACGACGGGATGGCGAGCCTCGTCAGCGCGCTGGACGCCCTCCCCGCGGACGAGCGCGACGCGATCCTCGCCGACGTCGAGGCCGCCTACGACCGCGGCCCGGACCTCGCCCAGGTCGACTCGAGCCGCGGCATCACCAACCTGCACGTCCCCTCCGACGTCATCATCGACGCGTCGATGCCGGTCGTCGTGCGCGACTCCGGACAGATGTGGAACCGCCACGACGCGCAGCAGGACACCAAGTGCGTGATCCCCGACGCGAGCTACGCGGCCCTCTACGGCGAGACGATCGAGGACTGCAAGCGCAACGGCGCCTTCGACCCGACCACGATGGGCTCGGTGTCCAACGTCGGCCTGATGGCGAAGAAGGCCGAGGAGTACGGCTCGCACGACAAGACCTTCGAGATCCCTGCGGCCGGCGAGATCCGCGTCGTCAGCCGCAGCGGTGACGTGCTGCTGCGCCACACCGTCGAGGCAGGCGACATCTGGCGGATGTGCCAGACCAAGGACGAGCCGGTCCGGGACTGGGTGCGGCTGGCGATCGGCCGTGCGCGCGCCACCGGCGTGCCAGCCGTGTTCTGGCTCGACCGCACCCGTGCCCACGACGTCGAGGTCCTCGCGAAGGTCGAGGACGAGCTCGCGACGCACGACACCGACGGCCTCGACTTCCCGGTCCTGTCGGTCGCGGAGGCGACCCGCTTCACGCTGGAGCGCACCCGCGCCGGCGAGGACACCATCTCCGTCACCGGCAACGTGTTGCGTGACTACCTCACCGACCTGTTCCCGATCCTGGAGGTCGGCACCAGCGCACGGATGCTGTCGATCGTGCCGCTGATGGCCGGCGGCGGGCTGTTCGAGACCGGCGCCGGCGGTTCCGCCCCCAAGCACGTCCAGCAGTTCGTGAAGGAGAACCACCTGCGGTGGGACTCGCTCGGCGAGTACCTCGCGCTCGCGGCCTCCTTCGAACACCTGGCGCAGTCGGCGGACAACCCGCGTGCGGCCCTGCTCGGGTCGACGTTGGACCGTGCCACCGCCCGCTACCTGGACGAGGGCCGCTCGCCGTCGCGGAAGGTCAAGGAACTCGACAACCGCGGCAGCTCGTTCGAGCTCGCACGCTTCTGGGCCCGGGAGCTCGCCGACCAGGCCGACGACGCCGAGGTGGCGGCGCTGTTCTCCCCGCTGGCCGAGCGGCTGGACGGCGACGCGGCAACGATCCTGCAGGAGCTCATCGACGTGCAGGGCGACCCGGTCGACATCGGCGGCTACTACTGGCCCGACAAGGCCAGGGCCGACGCCGAGATGCGGCCGAGCGCGACCCTCAACGCCGCCCTGGACGCGTTCCGCGGCTGACGGCCGACGCGCCGAATGGGGTCATGCCTCCTCGGCGTGCCAGTCCTCCCAGCTGACGTCGCGCCCGACGATACGTGGGCGGGTGAAGGGCCAGACCTCGTCGAGCCACGCCTCGATCGCGGGCCGCATCGCCGCCTCCAGGTCGGTGCCGACCTGCTCGTCGACCACCCACCAGGAGATCTCCGCATCCGTGCCGTCGACCTCCGGCGGGTCGAGGTAGACGCAGCCGAGCAGTGCGGTCTCCTGCGCGTCGAACAATGCGAAGTTGAACGACTCGTTGCGGGTCATCTCGTCGGCGTGACGGACGAGGTCCTCGTGGTCCTGCTCGCGGGTCATGTCGATCGGCGGCCACTCCCACACCGGGCCGAATAGCCGCCACAGCCTCTGCTGCGAGCCCATCACCGCCGGGTAGTCCAGGTCCAGGTCATCGGCCCGGATCGGTCGCAGGTGGTGACCCGTCGGCAGATCGAGGCGGGCGGGGGCGATGAAGTCGGCGGGCAGCCAGGTGGTCATGGGCCTGCTCCTGTGGGTTGCTCGGGCCGCAGACGGGCGTCGGAGCGACCGCCGGGAGCGTGCCGATGGTGCCTTGGGGACGGACGGGGTGCAGCGTGTGCGATTCCCGCGACGGAATACCCGGGGCCGCTCAGGTGATTCAACCATGGACAGCCAGCCCTCACGCCGCGATGTCGTGGCGCGCGCCACGCACCCGTGACGACCCTCGCGTGCCCGAGGAGACCGACGATGACCGCCACACCCGATCCGACGTCCTCGCCTGCGCCGGGACGCCTGTCCTCGATCACTGCACGCCTGCGGCGGCGGCCATGGCTGACCGCGCTCGCCGCCATCGCCCTGTCCGGCCTGCTGGTGGTCGTGCTGGTGTGGTTCCAGCCGCAGGCGCTGTTCATCGACGACGTGGTCGACGAGGCGTTCCCCGCGGCGGCACCGATCGACCCGGCCCCTGGGGAGGAGCCGACCGAACCCGAGGCCGCCGCCGACGAGCCGACCGACACCGAGCCGGAGGCCGCCGAGGAACCCACCGAGACCGAGGCCGCCGAGGAGCCAACCGAGACCGCCGAGGAGCCAACCGAGACCGAGACCGAGACCGAGGTGGCCTACGAGCCCGTCGCCCTCGCCGCCGGCTCCTTCACCTCCCGCAACCGCTACACCGTCACCGGCGACGCCACGACCTACCGGCTGGAGGACAGCTCGCGGGTCCTGCGCCTCGAGGAGTTGATGTCCTCCAACGGGCCCGACCTCTACGTCTACCTCACGGCCGCGGACAGCGCCGACAGCGACGCGGACCTCGACGCGGACTGGGTGGACCTCGGTCGCCTGACCGGCAACATCGGCAACCAGAACTACGCCATCCCCGACGACGTGGACCTCGACCGCTACGACACGGTCGTGCTCTGGTGCCGCCGGTTCAGCGTCAGCTTCGGGGCGGCCGACCTGCTCGGCACCTGACGCGCGCAGCGGCCGACCTGCTCGGCACCTGACGCGCGCAGCGGCCGACCTGCTCGGCGCCTGACGCGCGCAGCGGCCGTCCCGGAGGCCGGCCGTCCCGCGGACCCTCAGGGCAGCCAGGGCCAGAGGAAGCCGAGGACCCCGGCGACGAAGGCGACGACGAGGTAGGCGAGCACCAGCCGCGTGTCGCGCAGGATGCAGGTCCCCGCCCGGTGGGCCTGCTGCGCCCGGACCAGGTGCGCGGCGATGCCGACACCGCTCACCAGTGCGACGGCCAGCGGCGGACCGACCAGCCACGCCAGCAGTGCCCCCGCGGTCAGGGTGCAGGCGCTGATGCCCACCAGCGGCCGGCGGTCAGCCGTCGGGGGCGGGTCCACCAGCGCCGCGGGCGGTCGCGTCGCGCTCATCGGGTCACCTCCACCTCGCCGTCGCTGCCGAGCACGCCGACGCTCGACGTCGCGGCCTCCACCTCGCCGGTGTCGAGCTCGGGTCGGAGCCGCGCCGCCGTCGCGAGCTTCGTCGCCGCCAGTGGCCCCCATGCCTGCGCGGCACAGAACGGCACGCACTGGTGCTGCTCGGCGCCGACCGTGCCGGCGTGCACGCAGCACTGCAGCAGCCGCTCCTCGATCATCAGATCGACGTCCATGAACGGCTTGACGGTGACGCGCACGACCCGCTCGCCGACCAGCCGGCGCAGCGCTTCGCGGTCCCTTCCGGTGACGACCACCCGCACCAGACTCGTCAGGCCGAGGTCGCAGCGGTCGCAGACGGTCGCGAACAGCTGACGGACGTCGTCACGGGCGAGCGACGCCCCCTCACGGTGCAGGCCGACGAGCGCCTCGGCCACCAGCCGGCGGAGCTCGGCCGGCAGCTCCTGGTCGGCGATCCGGTTGCTGACCAGCGCCAGGTGGGCACGCAGGGTGTCCTCGCCGAGGAGCCCGACGAGGGACCGCCAGGTGCCGCCCTCGGTGCGCAGCAGGTAGCCGATCGAGCAGCAGTGCGGGTGCGAACACGGCAGCCCGATGAGGTCGTGCCAGGTGACGAGCCCGTCGGTCTGCTCCCCCAGCCGCCGCAGCACCCCGGTGTGGGTGAGCCGGTCGAGCGGGTCGATCCCCGTCCCCCGTCCGGAGCCGAACACCGGCTGGACCGACACCCCACAGACGAACGGGGTCGCCAGGGCGTGGCGGACGACGGCGCCGATCTCGTGGTCGTTGACCCCCAGCGCGCACGTCATCGTGAGGGTCGTGAACACCTCGGCGGCGCTCAGGCGCGCGACCGCCCGGCGCTTGACCTCGCGCAGATCCGCGCCGCGGTGGTGGCGGTGGGTCGCCTCGTCGAAGCCGTCGAACTGCAGGTAGACCTCCACGCGGTCGCGGTGGGCGCCGAGGTAGCCGACCAGCGCATCGTCCCGGGCGAGCCGCAGCCCGTTGGTGTTCACGAGCACACGGGTGATCGAACGCGCCATCAGCCCGTCGAGCAGCGCCAGCAGGTCGGTGTGGAGGGTCGGCTCGCCGCCGCTGAGCATGACGACGTCGAGGTGGCCGCCCTCCCGGGCCAGCCGCTGGTCGACGTTGGCGAGCACCACCGCGACGGGGGCGGTCCCGGTCAGCGCGGGCGAGGAGCCGGCGAAGCAGGTGGGGCAGGCCAGGTTGCAGGTCTCGGTGACGTCCTCGACCAGCGTGCAGGTGTGCTGGGTCTGCGCTGCCCCGAGACCGGCGAGGTAGGTCGCGGGGATCGGGTCGAAGTCGTCCGGCGTGTCCGGGGTCGGCAGGCGGGTCCGTGCGGTCCACGACTCCAGGTGGTCGAGGATGCGCGGGTCCTCGTCGTAGAGCGTGACGATGCGGCCGTGGT
The DNA here is from genome assembly GCA_007133465.1 of Nitriliruptoraceae bacterium. Classification (GTDB taxonomy): domain Bacteria; phylum Actinomycetota; class Nitriliruptoria; order Nitriliruptorales; family Nitriliruptoraceae; genus SLMP01. The sequence goes on from SLMP01000131.1 coordinate 6,092, forward strand.
CCGGGCAGCCGCGGACGAGCCACACGTGCCCGTCGGCCTCCGCGAGGAAACCGGACAACCGCCGCACGGCACCGAGATCGCCGGCTGCTCCTCCGCGGCCCTCCTCGTGGCAACGGGGGCAGAACGCGACGACGTACCGGCGCAGCAGGAACGGGTGCTCGCTGCGGGGGGCGGCCGCGGGCGCCGCGGTCGGCGGCGCCGCGGTCGCCGCTGCCGGTGCACGGTCGCGTGCCCGGGGCCGTGGTGCGGTGCGCAGCATCGAGGTCCCTGTCGGTCGGGTCGGGCAGGGTCAGGCGGACGGCGGCGGGGTGCTGTCGGCGGGCGAGGGCGACGGCGCGGCGCTCCCGTACGCGCCGCGACGGAGCTGCCGCACGACGTGGCTCAGCAACAGCGGCAGCGTCGCGAGCAGGAACAGCTGCGAGCCGGTCAGCCCCGCGGCCATCACCGTGCTGTCGCGGGTGAACTCGACCCCGAAGCGGAGCAGGCCGTACGCGAGCAGGTAGAGGGTGAAGGTCTCTCCGGGTGCACGGAGCCGCGGCCCGTACCGGACCAGCACGACGAACGCGACCAGGTGGAAGACGATCTCGTAGAGGAACGACGGGTGCAGCGGCACCCCGAGCGTGCAGGTCGTACAGCCGGGGATCGTCGCGGCCACCGCCGGGTCGGGCGTCAACCCCCACGGCAGCGAGGTCGGGCGGCCGAGGGGTTCGGTGAGGAAGCAGCCGATCCGCCCGATCGCGAGCCCGAGCGCCACGGCCGGCGCGAAGACGTCGCCGGTGCGCTCCCGGTGGCCGATCAGCCGCTTGGTCAGATGGACGCCGAGGTACGCGCCGGCGAGCCCGCCGAGGACGCTCTTGCCCCCGTAGAACCACAGCCCCGTGAGGGAGGCGTCGGGCGTGGCGGCGAGGTAACGCCAGCTCGTCGAGATGCGGGCGAAGACCGCGCCGACCAGCAGCGCACCGGCCGCGATCTGCCACAGCCGGAGGTCGTGCCCGGCGCGCGACCGGATCGACCAGCCGAAGACGGCGAGCGCGGCCGTGACGCCGAGCACGACGAACACGTCGTGGGTCGGGACGGCGACGTCACCGAGGTGGAACAGGGTCGGGACCATGGTGCATGGCTCAGGTGTAGCCGATCGCCGTCATGAACGAGATGCACAGGCCCCCCAACAGCAGGACCACGCCGAGCACGATCAGCAGGACGACGGTGCTGCGTTGCATGGTGTCACCTCCCAACAGAGACGTCGTGGCCCGCGTCGTGGACCCCGCCGGCGTCGCCCTGGTCCGTGTCGTGGACCCGGGCGCCGCGACCGCGTGGCCGACGGCGCGGACGCGGGACCCGCGCCGGGAGCCAGGCCGGCACCTGCGCCCGGTAGGTGCGGTAGGGCGCGCCGAGCTCCGCCGCGAGCAGGCGCTCCTCGTTGCGGGCCTTGAGGACGGGCGCCGGGAGCATCACCAGCATGAAGACGGTCGCCCAGGTGCGGTAGACGAGCAGCGCTCCCAGCACCGCGAGGACCTGCGCGACGTACATCGGGTGGCGGACGTGCGCGTACGGCCCGTCGTCGACCAGCCGGTGCCCCGCGTAGAGCTGGCTGCCGAGGCTGCTCGAGACGTTGTACATCCCGCCGAGCCGTCGCATCGCCCACAGGTAGAGCCCGAAGCCCGAGAAGCCGAGCACGGCCCCGGCGACCAGCGCGACGGCTCGCAGCGCTGGCGAACCGATCGGTGGCAGCGGTCGCCACAGCAGCAGGCAGACGGTGGCGTACGGGACCGCACCGACGAGGTAGGTGAGCGCCGCACCGACCTGGCGCGCCAGCCCGGTCCCCCGTCCGACGGGGCGCCGGGCCTCGAGGGCGGCCCGCCAGCCGGCGACGGTCCAGGCGGTCCCGGCGGCGACCGCCCCGGCGACGCGCACGACCTGCTCCAACGTCGCGATCATCGGACCCGCCGCTCCCCCGCCTCGTCGGCCACGTCGCCGGCAACGTCGTCGGCCACCTCGCCAGCCACCTCGCCGGCCACCTCGCCGGCCGCCTCGCCAGCCTCGCGAGCAGCGACCTCGAGGCGGGTGGCGGCAGCGACCAGGCGGACGTCGAAGCGGGCGAAGAAGCAGATCGGGAACCGTTCGCGCCCGGCGTCGCGGACCTCGACCTGCAGCTCGGCGATGTAGCTGAGCGGGACCAACGAGAGCCCGCCGGCGAGCAGCACGAGACGCACCGGCCCGGTGACGGCGAGCAGGGCCACGACGAGCAGCAGCAGACCGGCGGCCGCGCGCTCGGGCCGCAGCGCCATCGCGACCTCGACGGCGGCGATGCGCTCCAGCGGCATCCGGACCTGCCGGCGGCCGTAGGGCACGAGCCCGAGCAGCGCGCGGGGGACGTCGGCGTGCAGGCCGTCGTCGCGCACGGTGAAGCGGGACCGCAGCCAGGGCGTCAGGCTGTTGGTCAGGACCGTGACGGTGGGCGCGAGGACGCGGGCTCCCGGCGGGGGCCCCTGCACCTCGAGCCGGCGACGCCGCGCCATGGCGATCCGGCGCGCAGATCCCTCGGGAGCGGCGGGGCGTCGGGGGACGCCCGCAGAGTCGCGCGCCGATCCCTCCTGCTCCGGTCTACCACAGGGCCGCCGCCCGCTGGTAGGGGCGGGAGCACGCGGCAGGGGTCGGGGGCGGGAGCACGCGGCAGGCACCGCGGCCGTTCGCGCGCTGCCCCCGGTGCGCGACCGGAGGTCCGTTGGGTCCCGCCACCCGTGCCACTCGGCGTCCGAAGCGGCGGCCCGGCGTGCTGCGGGGAGTCCTTTCGGCCGTCCACATGGTGCCGGATGGCCGGTCGACCACACCGCTGGATGCGGAACCGGGGCCGCTGGTCCGTACCATCGAGTGATGCTCCCCCTCGCGCTCTGGTCCGTCACCGCTGTGGCGTGGAGCGTCGTCGCGAACCTGGTCGTCGGCGACCTCGGGTACGCACCCCGCAACCTGCTGCTCACCACCGGGCTGCTGCTGCTCGCCTACCTGGTCGGCTGGAACCGCACCGACATCGGGTTCGACGGTGCGGCGGTCCGTCGCGGGCTGCAGTGGGGCGTCGTCACCGCCGCCGGGATCGGCACCGTGGTGCTCGCCGCGTTCGTCGTCGCGACCGAGGTGCCGGCGCTCTCCGGCCTCCTGAGCGACGACCGCGCCGCGCTGTCGTCGGGCAGCCTGCTCGCGGCGGTCGCCTGGAAGATCCCGGTCGGGACCGTGCTGTTCGAGGAGGTGCTGTTCCGCGGCGTGCTGCTGAAGGCGGCGATGCGGCGTCACCGGACCACGGTCGCGGTGGCCCTCACGAGCGTCGTGTTCGGCTTGTGGCACATCGCCCCGACGATCGTCGGCCTGCAGGCGAACGGCGTCGCCCCGGGCAGCCTGGCGGGCATCGGTGCGATCGTCGGCACCGTCGCGGTGACGAGTGTGGCCGGGGTGGCGTTCGCGTGGCTGCGGCTGCGGACCGGCAGCCTGCTGGCGCCCATGCTCGCCCACTGGGCGACCAACGCGTTCGGGCTGTTGGCGGCCGCGGCGATGGCGGCCTGACGGGCTGCCCACGCCAGCGGCGCGCCACGCGTGCTGCCCGCGCCACGCCCGAAGCCGCCGGAGCACGTGCCGGTCACGCGCCCTGGCGCAGGGCGAGTACCAGCGCGGCGGCCAGGACCACGAGCAGCACCCCGGCCGGACGCCAGCGGGTCAACCAACGGTCGAGCCGTCCGAACCCCTCCCCCGGCCGCAGCGCCCGCTGCAGCGTGAGCGCGGCGGACGTCAGCCGACCCCGGGAGGCCTGGGTGCCGGCGGCGGTGCGGCCGCCGGTCCGCCCCAGCCAGGCGGCGACCGGCTCCACGACGACCAGCACGTCGCCGGCCGGCACCTGCCACCTCGGCGATGTGGAGGCCTCCGGGGTGGACGACGCGGAGACGCCGTGGCGGCGCCCGCCGAGCCAGAGCACAGCCGCGGTGATCGCGACCCCCGCGAGCACGGGCCAGGCGGCCTCGACCAGCGTGCCGTCGGTCGGCAGGCCCGGTGCGGGCTCGCCGAGCAACCGCCACGGCACCAGCCACGACGCCACGACGGTCGCGGCGAGGAGCAGCAGCCACCCGGCGACCAGCGAGCGATCGGGCGACGCGGGCGACGCGGGCGACGCGGGCGACGCGGGCGAC
>SLMP01000121.1 GCA_007133465.1 Nitriliruptoraceae bacterium
CACCGCTCGCGCGGCAAGCTCACGATCCGCGAACGGATCGCGCTGCTGGTCGACGCCGACAGCCCGTTCCTCGAGTTGCAGCCGCTGATCGGGTGGGGCAGCGACTTCCACGTCGGCGGATCGAGCGTGTCGGGCATCGGTGTGGTCGAGGGGGTGGAGTGCCTGATCGGCGGCGCCGATCCGACCGTCAAGGGAGGCGCGTCCAACCCGTTCAGCGTCACCAAGGCGCTGCGCGGGCTGCAGATCGCCCGCGAGAACCGGCTGCCGGTCATCAACCTCACCGAGTCCGCCGGCGCCGACCTGCGCACCCAGAAGGACATCTTCGTGCGTGGCGGGCGGACCTTCCACGACCTGACCGCGCTGTCGAAGGCGGGCATCCCGACCGTGTCGGTGGTGTTCGGCTCGTCGACCGCCGGTGGGGCGTACGTGCCGGGGATGAGCGACTACGCGGTGCTGATCAAGGAGCGCTCCAAGGTGTTCCTCGGCGGCCCGCCGCTGGTGAAGATGGCGACCGGCGAGGAGGCCACGGAGGAGGAGCTCGGCGGCGCGGAGATGCACGCGCGCATCTCCGGGCTCGGCGACTACCTCGCCGACGACGAGCTCGACGCGATCCGGGTCACTCGGCAGCTGATCGGGGGGCTCGGGTGGCGCAAGCTCGGGCCCGGTCCGACCGAATCGGCCGACCCGCCCCTGCACGACCCGGAGGAGCTCCTCGGGATCGCGTCGGTCGACCTGAGAGAACCGTTCGACGCCCGCGAGGTGCTCGCCCGGGTGCTCGACGGCAGCCGCTTCGAGGAGTTCAAGGCCAGCTACGGCACCAACCTCGTCACCGGCTGGGGCTCGCTCCATGGCTTCCCGGTCGGGATCCTTGCCAACAACGGGGTGCTGTTCAGCCAGGAGTCGGAGAAGGGTGCGCAGTTCATCCAGCTCACCAACCGGCGCGGCATCCCGCTCGTGTTCCTGCAGAACATCACCGGGTTCATGGTCGGCACCACCTACGAGCAGGGCGGCATCATCAAGGACGGCGCCAAGCTGATCAACGCCGTCACCAACTCCGAGGTGCCCCACGTCACGCTGATGATGGGCGCCTCCTACGGGGCCGGCAACTACGGCATGTGCGGCCGGGCGTACGACCCGCGGTTCCTGTTCTCCTGGCCGAACCACCACATCGCGGTGATGGGGCCGCAACAGCTCGCGGGTGTGCTGTCGATCGTCGCGAAGGCGGCGGCCGAGAACCGCGGGGAGACGTGGGACGACGAGAAGGACGCCGGCGTCCGCGCCATGGTCGAGGCGCAGATCGAGGCCGAGTCCAACGCCTTCTTCGCCACCGGGCAGGGCTGGGACGACGGGGTCATCGACCCGCGCGACACCCGCGACGTGCTCGGCATGGCGCTGTCCGCGACCCACTCGAACGAGGTCCGTGGCGCCACGGGCTTCGGCGTGTTCCGGATGTGAGGGGGCGCCGATGACCACCACGCGCGGCGGCCTGCCGTCGAAGGTCCTGATCGCCAACCGGGGCGAGATCGCCGTCCGCATCGCCCGCACCTGCCGGGCGATGGGTATCGGCACCGTCGCCGTGTACTCCGACGTCGATGCCGGCGCCCTGCACGTCGAGGTGTGCGACGAGGCAGTCCGGCTCGGCGGTGCCAGCCCGGCCGAGAGCTACCTGCGCGGCGACGCGCTCGTCGAGGCAGCGCTGCGTACCGGCGCGGAGGCGATCCACCCCGGCTACGGGTTCCTGTCGGAAGCGGCCGCCTTCGCCAGGCAGGTGCTCGACGCCGGCCTGACGTGGGTCGGCCCCGCACCCGAGGCGATCGCCGCCATGGGCGACAAGCTGGCCGCCAAGGCCCGGATGGCGGCAGCCGGCGTGCCGCTGGTGCCCGGTATGGACCTGACGGCGGACCTCGACGTGGTCACCGAGCTCGACCTCGATGTTGTAGCGGCCGACATCGGGTTCCCGGTGATGGTCAAGGCGGCCGCCGGCGGGGGCGGCAAGGGCATGCGGGTCGTGCACGACCCGGCCGAGCTGCACGGCGCGATCGCGTCCGCTCGGCGCGAGGCCGGCGGCGCCTTCGGCGACGACCGCGTGTTCCTCGAGCGCTACGTCGCCCACCCGCGCCACCTCGAGGTGCAGGTGATCGGCGACACGCACGGCCAGGTGCTTCACCTGTTCGAGCGGGAGTGCTCGGTGCAGCGGCGCCACCAGAAGGTCGTCGAGGAGACCCCGTCGCCGGGCATCACCTCGGCGGTGCGGGAGGCGCTGGGAGAGGCCGCCGTGGCTGCCGCCCGGGCGATCGCCTACGTCAACGCCGGCACGATCGAGTTCATCGCCGACGACGCCGTGCTGACGCGGCTCCATGACGGTGACGCGTCCGTCGATCCCAACGACGCCTTCGCGTTCCTGGAGGTCAACACCCGCCTGCAGGTGGAGCACCCGGTCACCGAGGAGGTCGTGCGGGTCGTCGACCGGTCGACCGGCGGGCTGGAGCGGCTGGACCTGGTGCGGCTGCAGCTGCTGGTGGCGGCGGGCG
>SLMP01000173.1 GCA_007133465.1 Nitriliruptoraceae bacterium
CGTCGGCACCCCGACCTGGTTGCCGGACAGCAGCGCGTTCTTCTTCGCGACCGATGTCGGCCGGGAGTTCGTGTCGATCGCGCGGGGCACGCCGGACGGGTCCTGGGAGTACGTGGTCGAGCCCGGCTGGGACAGCGGGGCCGCGGTCGACTGGTCCGGTCGACACCTGCTGGTGGTCTGGAACGACGACGGCCGGAGCCGCGCGGAGCTGCGTGACCCCCACTCCCTCGCGGTGACGGCGGCGGTGCCGCTGCCCGGCGACGGCGTGGCGGACGGGTTCCGGTTCACCCGCGACGGGCGTTTCCTCGCCTTCGGGTTCAGCTCGCCGCGGATCCCCGGCGACGTGTGGCGCTACGACACCGACACCGGTGCGCTGGACCGCTTGACCGTGAGCCCCTGCGAGGTGGACGTCGACGCCTTCGTCGATGCCGAACTGGTGCGGTTCCCGTCCTTCGACGGGCTCGAGGTGCCGGCGTTCGTCTACCGGCCGCGCGGGGGTGAGGGGCCGCTCCCGGTCGTGGTCGTGATCCACGGCGGACCGGAGAGCCAGTACCGGCCGTCGTTCACGCCGCTGACGCAGTACCTCGTCGCGCACGGCTTCGCGGTGGTCGCGCCGAACGTCCGGGGCTCGACCGGCTACGGCCGGGCCTACCAGCACCTCGACGACGTGGAGAAGCGGCTGGACTCCGTGAAGGACCTGGCGGCGTTGCACGCGTGGCTCGGCACCCAGGACGACCTCGACCAGTCCCGGGCGGCCCTCTACGGCGGGTCGTACGGCGGGTACATGGTGCTGGCGGGGCTCGCGTTCCAGCCGGAGCTGTGGGCCGCCGGGGTGGACATCGTCGGGATGTCGAACCTGGTGACGTTCCTCGAGAACACCTCCGACTGGCGGCGGGCGTTCCGCGAGCGCGAGTACGGCTCGCTCGAGCACGACCGCGAGCTGCTGCTCGAGCTCTCACCCATCACCCACGTCGAGGCGATGCGTGCGCCGCTGTTCATCATCCACGGCGCCAACGACCCGCGGGTGCCGCTCGGCGAGGCCGAGCAGATCCACGAGGTGCTGACCGAGCGGGGTGTGCGCAACGAGCTGCTCGTCTACGAGGACGAGGGGCACGGACTGTCGAAGCTCGTCAACCGGATCGACGCCTACCCGCAGGTGGCGGCCTTCCTGCACGAGGTGCTCGACGCCTGATCGGCCGTGGCGGTCAGGCCCGCACGAAGGTCGCGACCAGCAGGACCGTGCCGAAGACGACGACGTACCGCGCGAACCCGAGCAGGTCCCGGCGCTGCACCACGGCCAGCAGCGTGGAGATGGCCCAGTAGCCGCTGAGCCCAGCCGCCAGCATCCCGGCGGCGATCTCCAGCGGCCCGAAGTCGAGCGTCCCCGGTGGGCGCGTTCCGATCTCGGGCAGCGTGGCCAGGGTGGCGCCGAGGATGATCGGCACCGCCAGCAGGAAGCTGAACCGAGCCGCGGCCGTGCGCGACATGCCGAGCGCCATGCCCATCGCGATGGTCGCCCCGGACCGGGAGATGCCAGGGAAGATCGCGAGCGCCTGCGCCACCCCGATCGCGACCGCGTCCCGCACGCGCAGCGTGTCGACGTCGCGGCCGGGGTCGGTGGCGCCGAGGTCGTCCAGCTCCGCCTCGTCGGCCGGCTCGAGCGGCAGCTCGTCGACGATGTCCTCGACGACCGGGCGGTCCTCGAGCTCCGCCGCCCCCTCACGCTCCATGCGTGCCTTGACGATCGGGCGCCCCTCGATCCGGCGGCGCCGGATCCGTTCCGCCGTCCACAGCAGCACCGCCGTGAGGTAGAGGAACAACGCCACCGCCCGCGGCGAACCGAAGGCCGCTGCGAAGACGTCGGCGAAGGCCACGCCGGCGAAGGCCGCGGGCACCGTCCCGACCGCGAGCAACCCGATCATCACCCACGCGTTGCGCCGCGTGCGGGCGTCGTGGTCGCCGATCCCGAGCCCGGCCGACGCCAGGTGCCACAGGTCGTGGCGGAAGTAGGTCACGACCGCGACCAGCGTCGCGGTGTGCACGAGGACGTCGAAGGCGAGGCTGCCGGTGTCCCAACCGAGCAGGTAGGGCACGCCCTGCAGGTGCCCGGACGAGGACACCGGCAGGAACTCGGTCAGGCCCTGGAGCAGGCCGAGGACGATCGCTTGGAAGAGTTCGAGCACGAAGGGGGCAGGCCGGTGCCCCCGGGGACGGGGCGCCGCACGAGCGCGCCAAGCCTACGGCCTGCCCCCGGCCGTCGGTCGGCGTTGCCCCGGCCGTCCGCACCGGGCATGGTGCCCGAACCGGGAGTGGTGGGCAGCGCGAACGACGCCACGCCACGACGACCGAGGACCGAAGGGCGCACGATGCGGGTGGTGGTGACCGGTGCGACCGGGTACATCGGTGGACGGCTGGTGCCGGAACTCCTGGCGCGGGGGCACGAGGTCGTCTGTGCGGTGCGCACCCCGGCGAAGCTCGATGGCCGCGCCTGGCGCGACCAGATCGAGGTGGCCGAGATCGACGTCTTCGACACGGACTCCTTGCGGGCCGCCTTCGACGAGGCCGACGCCGTCTACTTCCTCGTCCACTCGATGGACGGTGAGGGCGACTTCGCCGAGCGCGACCGGACCGCTGCCACCAACGTCCGCGACGCGGCTGCCGACGCCGGCGCGGCCCGGTTGGTCTACCTCGGTGGCCTCGGCCGTGAGGGTGACGACCTCTCCGAGCACCTGCGCTCCCGCCATGAGGTCGGCCGGGTGCTCGCCTCCGGCCCGGTGCCGGTGACCGAGCTACGCGCCGCGATCATCATCGGCTCGGGCAGCGCGTCGTTCGAGATGCTGCGCCACCTCGTCGAGGTGCTGCCGGTCATGGTGACACCCCGGTGGGTCGACACCCGATGCCAGCCGATCGCGGTCCGCGACGTCCTGCGGCTGCTCTGCGAGGTGCTGGAGGTCCCGGAGTCGGCCGGGGAGGTCTTGGAGGTCGGCGGGCCGGACGTGCTGACCTATCGCGAGATGATGCAGACCTTCGCGGAGGTCGCGGGCCTCCGTCGTCGGGTGATCGTGCCCGTCCCGGTGCTCACCCCGCGCCTGTCCTCACTGTGGGTGGGACTCGTCACGCCCCTGCCGACGGGCCTTGCACGCCCCCTGGTCGGCTCGCTGGTGAACGAGGTGGTGGTCACCGACCCGGTGGCGGCCGAACGGCTCACGCCGGCGCAGCTGCCGTTCCGCGACGCTGTCCGCCTCGCGCTCCAGCGCATCCAGGACCTGGAGGTCGCGACCACCTGGGCGAGTGCCGGACCCGGCGTGCCGCTCACCCAGCTCTCGCCCAGAGCGGGTGGACGACCAGCGCCGGGCAGCAGCGGCCGATCGCGACCCGAGGTGGCCGGGGACGCGGCGACGCCCGAGGACCCCCGGCCGGAGGACCCGTCCTGGGCGGGCGGCACGGTGCTCACCGACCGTCGCCGGGTGGTCTGTGCCGCGTCGCCCGAGCAGCTGTTCGACGTCGTGCGACGGGTCGGCGGGATGGAGGGCTACCACGCGGCGCGGCTGCTGTGGGAGGTCCGCGGGCTGCTCGACAAGCTGATCGGCGGCATCGGACTGCGTCGCGGCCGGCGGCATCCCTTCGAGCTGGCCGTGGGCGAGGCGGTCGACTTCTGGCGGGTCGAGGCGTTCGAGCCGCCGCGCCTGTTGCGGCTGCGTGCGGAGATGAAGGTGCCCGGGGAGGCGTGGCTCGAGTACCGCGTGATCGACCTCCCGGAGGGCAGCGGGCTCGAACAGCGCGCTCGCTTCCATCCGCGCGGGTTGTGGGGGCGGATCTACTGGTCGGCGCTGGTGCCGTTCCACGGGCTGATCTTCCCGCGGATGGCCCAGGAACTCGTCCGCGAGGCCGAGCGTCGGGCCGGCCTCGCGGCCGAACAGCCACGGTGGCTCGACCGCCTCCGGCGGCCCTCGGACAGCAGCCGCCACGTCGAGCGCGAGGCCAGCTGAGCGACCGCTGCCGGGAGCCGCGCGTTCGACCGGCGCGCCGGCCGCGGCCGGTGGCCTGGCTGCATCGCTCCCTCACGGCGGACGCAGGATCGCGACGACCTGTCCGCGGGCCGCGGCAGCCGCCACCGCCGGCCCCTCCGGGGGGTCCACGGCGACCCAGACGAGTTCCCCTTCCACGGCGACGACGGTCGCCGACGACGCGGCCACTCGCGGCATGCCGTCGGGGTCGGGGGCGACGAGGTCGAGGTGCGCGCCGGCCGGCAGGGGCGGGAGCAGGTCCGCCGGGATCGTCACGGCCACACGACCCGTCGGGACCGCGGCGGCGACACCCGAACCGGGAGGGGCGAGGTGTGCGGACGTGACCACCCCGCCTCGCGGCAGTGGCCCCGTCACCGTGCCGCGCGCCTCCGTGGTGGCGCCGTCCGGGACGAGGTCCCGCGGCCAGGTGGCGGGTCGCAGGTCGTCCGCACCGAGTTCGTGGCCGACGGGCAGGTCCCGGGCCGCGACCAGGACGGAGGTCGGGGGGCCGTGTGGCGAGGCAACGAGGCGGACCGGACCGACGAGGACGACGACGGCGGCGAGCACGACGACCGCGATCGCCCGGTGTCGCGGCCGCAGTGACCACCAGCGATCGCTGAGTCGGTCGAGCGCCGGAGGGAGGGCGACCGGGGGGCCGTCGAGCCGGGAACGGGGGAGCGAGAGCATGGCGACAGCAGACCATGCCGCCGACGGCGCGACGAAGCCGCCTCCGAGGTTGTGGACAAGCCGGTCCGTGTCGGGATCAGGCGGAGCGCGACTCGGTCGCGGAGGAGGTCGAGCTGGTGTCCGAGGACGACGAGGAGTCGGTCGACGATGCCGCGTCGGTCGCCTTGGTGGCGCCCTCGCGATCACCCGATGGGCGCGAGGCGCCGCCCTTGGTGCGGGACGGGCTCGCGTAGTCCTTCACGTGCCAGCCCGAGCCCTTGAAGATCAGTCCGGCGGCGCTGAAGACCTTGCGCAGCTCACCGTGGCAGCTGGGGCACTCGGTGAGTGGGCCGTCCTTGAAGGACTGCACGACCTCGAGGTGCTCACCGCACCCCTTGCAGGCGTACTCGTAGGTGGGCATCGACGGTGCTCCTGTGGGCGGCTGGAACCGCGTTAGCACTCGGCGGTCACGAGCGCTGATGATGCCGTACGGGGGTCGTCGTCGCAAGCCCGGGCCGCTCATGGTCACGCCGGTGACGGTCCCTGGTCCGCGCGGTAGAGGGCGTGCTCGGTGACCACGAGATCCACGGCTTCGTCGTGCGGGGCGCGAGGCACGCGCGGCACCATCTGGCAGGCGAAGCACACCCCGATCCGGACGCAGGCGCCCGGGAGGCGGGCCAGGAGCCGGTCGTAGTGGCCCCCGCCCTGCCCCAGTCGGCCGCCGAGGGGATCGAAGGCGACGCCCGGGACGAGTGCGACGTCCACCACCTCGGGGCCCACCCGAGGCCCTGACGGTTCGCGGATCCCGCGGTAGCCGAGCTCGAGGGTCCGCAGGTCCGCGGCCGCGACCAGGTCGAGGTGCGCCCCGTCGACCCGAGGGAACAGCGTGCGCACGCCGCGTCTCCGCAGGGGGCGAACCAGGGCGGCGAGATCGACCTCGGTGGGGTTGGCCGCGTAGAGCAGGATGGTCACCGCGTTGCGCACGTCCGGCAGCTGCTGCAGCCGCGCGACGATCGCTGCGGACGCCTGCTGACGCTCCGGGGCGGTGAAGGAGCGGCGCGCGGCCCGAGCCGAGGCACGCAGGGAGCGCTTGCGCGCCGCGAGGCTGTCGGGTGCGCGCGCATCCTCCACCTCGACTCCTCGTGCCTGGTGGCCATCGGCGCGAGCGTAGAGGTCGCTGCGTGGCGGCCGGGTGGCCGGTGCTGGCCGTCCCGCCCACGAGAAGCTCCGAACTAGGCTCGGCAGACGAGCCGATCCGCGAAGGAGCCGACATGGTGCGCCGAGCCGTGCTGCCGCTGGCAGGGCTGGGGACCCGATTCCTGCCGGCGACGAAGACGGTCCCGAAGGAGATGCTGCCGATCGTCGACAAGCCGGCGGTCCAGTACATCGTCGAGGAGTGCGCCCGCGCGGGGATCGACGACGTCGTCTTCGTCACCTCGACGGGCAAGGCCTCGATGGAGGACCACTTCGACCGGCGCCTCGACCTGGAGGCAGCGCTCGAGGCGAAGGGCAAGGAGGACGACCTCGCCCTGGTACGCGACCTCGCGGGGCTCGTGACGATCCACAGCGTCCGTCAGCACGAGCCCCTCGGTCTGGGGCACGCCGTGCTGATGGGGGCCGGCCACGTCCCGGCCGACGAGAGCTTCGCGGTCCTGCTCGGTGACGACATCGTCGACCCGCAGGCAGACTTCCTCGAACGGATGATCGCGGTGCACGAGCGCACCGGGCGACCCGTCGTCGCCCTGCTGCGGGTCCGGCCCGAACAGGCGTCGCTCTACGGGATCGCGACCGTCACGCCGGGTGACACCCCGGGCGAGCACCTCATCAGCGACCTCGTGGAGAAGCCGAGCCCGGAGGACGCTGCCTCGGACCTCGCGGTCATCGGCCGGTACGTGCTGCCCGGCTCGATCTTCGAGACCCTGCGCGAGACCCAACCGGGTCGCGGTGGGGAGATCCAGCTCACGGACGCGCTCAACGCGATGGCCCACGAGGAACCGATCGTCGGGCTCGAGCTCGACGTGCCACGTTACGACGCCGGGGACAAGCTGGGCTTCCTCGAAGCCACCGTCGCATTGGCCGCCGCCCGTGAGGACCTGGGTCCGGACTTCGTGGCCTGGCTGCGCCGGTGGCTCGAGGAGCGCGACCAGTGACACGTTTCGTCGGCCACGGCCGACAGGAGGTCACGACCGCCGACGAACTGACGCCGGTCGACGAGCACCTCGCGGCTGTCCTCGACCTGCTCCCCACACCCGAGCCGATCGGGCTGCGGCTCTCCGATGCCCTCGGGCTCGTGCTGGCCGAGGACATCGTCAGTGAGGTCCGGGTGCCGGACTTCGCCAACGCCGCGATGGACGGGTACGCGGTCGTCGTGTCCGACCTCGAGGCCGCCACCTCGACCGTCCCGGTCGGCCTGCCGGTCGTCGGCGAGGTCGCGGCGGGGCCGGGCCGGGCGACGACGCTGACCGCTGGACGGGTGGCCCGGATCATGACCGGCGCGCCGCTCCCGGAGGGCGCGGAGGCCGTCGTGCCGGTCGAGACGACCTCCGGCGGCAGCGGCCAGGTGTACTTCCACGCGCCGGTCCCGGTCGGCACCAACGTGCGGTACCCCGGCGAGGACCTGCAGCCCGGTCAGCCGCTGCTGAGCGCCGGGCACCGGGTCTCGCCGGCCGACGTCGGGTTGCTCGCGGTCGCCGGGGTCGCCCGGGTCCGCTGCCTGCCACCGCCGCGGGTCGTCGTCCTGTCCAGTGGTGACGAGCTGGTCCCCGCCGAGGACATCCCGGGACCGGGCCAGATCCGTGACGCGAACGGCCCGATGCTCGCGGCGATGATCCGTGCCGCGGGAGGCGTGCCCTTCTCCGCCGGCATCGTGCCCGACGAGCCGGACGCGGTGCGCTGGGCCATCGACGCCAACCTCGGCCACGCCGACCTCGTGCTGTCGACCGGTGGTGCCAGTGCCGGCACCCGCGACCTGCTGCCCGACGTGATCGGCGAGCTCGGCGAGGTCCGCACGGTGAAGGTGGCGATGAAACCCGGGATGCCACAGATCCTCGGCAGCGTCCGCGGGACCCCGGTGATCGGCCTGCCGGGCAACCCGGTCTCGGCCTTCGTGTCGTTCGAGGTCTTCGTGCGGCCGGCGCTGCGTCGGCTGCAGGGCCGCCGCGGGATCGACCGTCCGACGGTCACGGCACGGGCGGGAACCCGGCTGTCGGCACCGCGCCACAAGCGCGGGTACACCCGGGTCCGGCTGGAGCGCGACGGCGACGGGTGGGTCGCCACCCCGACGGGCCCGCAGGGGTCGCACGTGATCACCTCGATCGCGCTGGCGAACGGTCTGGCCGTGGTGCCCGAGGACGTCATGGAGATCCCCGAGGGCGGCGAGGTCACCGTCCGCCTGCTCGTCGACTGAACGGACCTTCCATGGGCGACGAGGCAGCGCTCACGCACCTCGATGCGCGAGGGCAGGCGAGGATGGTCGACGTCGGCGACAAGCAGGTGACGGCCCGCACCGCCGTCGCGGGCTGCCGGGTGGTCATGACCCCCGACACGGCGCACCGGCTGGTCGCGGGCGACCTCCCCAAGGGCGAGGCCATCCCGGTGGCGCGTGTCGCGGGCATCCAGGCCGCCAAGCGGACGTGGGAGCTGATCCCGCTGTGCCATCAGATCGCGCTCACCCGCGTCGAGGTGTCCATCGAGGTCGCCGCCGGCGAGGGGACGGCCGAGGTGCTCGCCATCGTCGAGGCCCGTGACCGCACGGGGGTGGAGATGGAGGCGCTGACCGCGGCCAGCGTCGCGGCGCTGACGATCTACGACCTCGTCAAGGCGGTCCAGCGGGACGTCGTCGTCACGGACCTGCGGCTGCGCAAGAAATCGGGCGGGCGTTCGGGCGACGTCGACCTGGACTAGCTGTCTTGGCCGTCCGCGAGGGCGGTTGCGGGTGCTTCGTCGGGGCCGCACTCGGGTGTTACGGTCCCCGCCAATGCCACTGCCCGAGCAGGCGGCCAGGAGGCGATCCGGCGAGGCGACCGTGAGTGAAGCGCTGGTGCTGCTGGTGGTCCTGTGGGCAGCCGCGTTGGTTCCGAGCGCGGTGCGAGCCCGCAACGCCTCACCACATGTCACCGTCGGAGGGTTCGAACGCGCGATGGACGTCCTGCGGAGCGAGCAAGGAGCCACCCCCGGTCGGCGGGTGATGGTCCCGGGTGACCCCGAACGGATCGTCCAGCGTGCGGTCCACGCACCCTCGCCCGGATCCGCCCGGCGGTTCCGGCGCGAGGATCCGCGCGTGGCCCGGCGCCGCGCCTGGTTCGAGCGGCTGCTGGTTCTGTCGCTCGCGGCCGTCGCTGTCGGGCTGTTCCTCGGAGGGTGGTTCCTGCTGTTCCCGGCCGTCGTCGTCGCCGTGACGCTCGGCTACACCGTCCGCCTGCGGCGCTTGAAGGTGCAAGGCGACGAGGCGCGCCGCGTGGTGCGCGAGTTCGATCGCGGGCTCGACGGCGGGCTGGACCACTCGGCGAAGGTGATCGACCGCACTGCGCGTGCGGACCGCTGACGTGGCACCGATCTCCGACCTCGCTCGTCTGGGCGAGCCGGTCCGGGAGCGCTTCGTCGCACGTCACGACGCCCGCGAACTCGCCCTGGCCTCCTCCCGGGACGCCATCCGTGCGGCAGCGAACGCGATCCGCGCGATCCACCGGCGGGAGCTCGCCCGCGCGGACGAGCTGATCGACGATGCCCGGGATGCGTTGGAGGCGGCGCTCGACGCCACCGACGATCACCCCGAGGTGCACCACGCGGGATTCGTCCAGGATGCGGCCAAGGAGGTCGCGGAGGCGGTGTTGACCCGCGCCGCCGTGACGGGCGCGAGCCTGCCCGGACCCGACGAGGTCGCGGTCGACGATGCCTCCTGGTTGCACGGGCTGGCCGAGACCGTCGGAGAACTCCGGCGTGCGAGCCTCGATCACGTCCGGCGCGGGGAGCACGAGGACGCGGAGCGGCTGCTCGACCTGATGCAGGAGATCCTGTCGGTGCTCGTGACGATCGATGCGCCGGACGGGCTCACTCGTGGCCTGCGGCGGGCGACGGATGCGGCACGGGCGATCACCGAGCGGACCCGCGGGGACCTCACCACCGCGGCAGGCCAGCGGGAGCTGCGAGCGGCGCTGGACGCCCACCGCGAGGTCCTCGAACGGGTGCTGGCCGAGAGCTGATCGGCGAGGTCGCCCGCAGGCGGCGCCGCCGCGTTCGTTCGCTCGTTCGTGCCGGCACCCGTGCGTGGATACACTCCTGCGCCGCAACACCTGGGGGTGTAGCTCAGCCTGGCAGAGCGCTTCGTTCGCAACGAAGAAGCCGTCGGTTCAAATCCGATCACCTCCACGCGA
>SLMP01000146.1 GCA_007133465.1 Nitriliruptoraceae bacterium
CCCGGCCCCGACGCCCCACCCCGGGAGGGTGCCGGACCCGCCCCGACCGATCCCCATCACCACCCCCACACCGATCACACGAGAGGAGGTCGATCGCATGGCGATCATCCGCTACCGCGACCCGATGCGCGACGTCGCGTCGTTCCAGGACGAGATGGACCGGTTCCTCCGGCAGGCGTTCGGCGACCGTGAGGCGGCCAGCCCCGCCGGCGCGTTCGCACCGGCGCTGGACGTCGAGGAGACCGAGGATGGTTTCGTGCTCCACGTCGAGTTGCCGGGCGTCGCCGCCGACGACGTCGAGGTCTCGCTCGAGGAGAACGTGCTGACCGTGGCCGGCGAGCGCCGGTTCTACGGCGAGAGGGAGGCCGACGGCTTCCGCCGCATCGAGCGGCACTTCGGCCGGTTCCACCGGGCCGTGCGGCTGCCCGACCGTGTCGACCCCGACCGGGTCGAGGCCGCCTACCGCGACGGGATGCTGACCATCACCGTGCCGAAGGCGGAGGACGCGAGGCCGCGCCGCATCGAGATCCAGTCCAGCTGACCACGCGCACCGGGTGGCCGGTCGCCGAGGCGACCGCGCCACCCGGCGCCGTCGAGAGGAACCATCCGTGAGCCACGATCCCCGGACCCCCGCGCCACCGGTCGAGCCGACCGTCCCGACCGACGACGCCGCCCGCGCGCCCGAGGCCAGCACGGGAACGCCGGCCGCCCCGGCTGCGTCCGCCGATCGGGACCAGCCGAGCAGCGACGCCGACCAGGAGCCGACCGCCGGCGAGCCCTTCGGCGAGCCCTTGCAGGACCTCGTCGGTGACGGCCCGCACACGGAACTGCTCGCGGCCATCCTCGCCGACCCCCGTTCACGGGCCGAGCTGTTCGCGGACCTCCTCGAAGCGGAGGCCAAGCGCGACGAGTACCTCGACGACCTGCGCCGCTCGCACGCGGAGCTCGAGAACTACCGCAAGCGGGTGCTGCGCGACGCGGCCCTCCAGCGTGATCACGGTCGCATCGACGTCGTGGCCGCGCTGCTGGAGAGCCTCGACGACCTGGACCGCACGGAGCAGGCCGGTGCCGGTTCGGCCGACGAGGCGCTCGCGAAGGGGGTCGCGCTGGTATCGGCCAAGCTGCGCGATGCCCTCGGCTCGATCGGGGTGGAGCGCATCGACGCCGCCGGTGTGGCGTTCGACCCGACCGTCCACGAGGCGGTCCAGCAGGTGCCCGCCGACGAACCGCATGACGAGCCGGAGGTCGCACGGGTGCTGCGACCCGGCTACCGGCTCGGCGAGCGCACCCTGCGGCCGGCGATGGTGGTCGTGAGCCAGTGAGGACCCGGCGACCCGTCCCGACGGCCCCGGCCAGGTGAGGCGACCCGAGTGAGGAGGTGAACGGCATGGCACCACAGCGCGAGTGGCTGGAGAAGGACTACTACCAGATGCTCGGGGTCGCCAAGGACGCCTCCCAGGACGACATCAAGAAGGCGTACCGCAAGCTGGCCCGGGAGAACCACCCGGACGCGAACCCCGGGGACCCGAGCGCCGAGTCCCGGTTCAAGGCCGTCGGCGAGGCCTACGCCGTGCTCGGCGACGTCGAGCAGCGGCGCGAGTACGACGAGCTGCGGCGCCTCGGCGCGGCCGGGTTCGCCGGCGCCGGCCGGCCCGGCGGGTTCGGCGGCGGCGGCTTCGGCCCCGGCTCGTTCGAAGGCGCCGACCTCAACGATCTGCTCGGCTCCCTGTTCGGCGGCGGCGGCGCCGCCGGTGGCGGCTTCCCGGGTGGTCCGACCACCGCCCGCACGCGGCGTTCCCGCCGCGGCGACGACCTGCGCGCAGACGTCCACCTCACCTTCGAGGACGCCCTCGCCGGCGTTCGCACGACCCTGCGCATCACCGGGGACGGCGCCTGCGACACCTGCGGCGGCTCCGGTGCGGCCCCCGGCACGAGTCCCGTGCGATGCACGACCTGCGGCGGCCGCGGGCAGGTCACGATCGACCAGGGCCCGTTCTCGTTCGCCCAGCCCTGCCAGCAGTGCGGCGGCCGCGGCACGGTGGTCGAGACCCCCTGCACCACCTGCTCCGGGTCCGGCCGGGTCGTCAAGCCTCGGCAGCTGACCGTACGGATCCCCGCCGGGGTCCGCGACGGCGCGGTGATCCGGGTTCCCGGCCGCGGCGGGCCGGGCATGGGCCAGGGGCCGCCTGGCGACGTGCTCGTCACCGTGCACGTCGAACCGCACCCTCGCTTCGGACGCCGAGGTGACGACGTCACCCTCGAGGTCCCGATCACCTACAGCGAGGCCGCGCTCGGCTCGAAGCTGACGATCCCGACCCCGCGCGACGGCTCCCGGACCATCAAGGTCCCGGCCGGGACCGCGACCGGACGCACGTTCCGCGTCCGCGGCGAGGGGGCACCGAAGAAGGGCAGCGGCAACGGCGACCTGCTGGTGACCGTGAAGGTCCAGGTGCCGCAACGCCTGAGCCGCAAGCAACGCGACCTGTTCGAGCAGCTCGCCGAACTCGACGACACCACCGACCGTGACCGCGCCCTGTTCGACGGGCGCCACGCGACGACCTGAGGCCCCCCGTGCCCACTGAGCAGCACTACCTCGAGCCCCACGAGCAGGGACGCCCCTGGTCGTGGTCGTCGCGTGGCCGCGACGAGGTGGATGCCGGCACGGGTCGCCCGGACGACGCGCCCTTCCGGGCCGCGGACGACCTGGACACCCCGGTGTACGTGATCTCCGTCGCGGCGGACCTCGCGGAGCTGCACCCCCAGACCCTGCGGGCCTACGAGCGCGAGGGCCTGTTGACCCCCGCCCGCACGGAGGGCGGCACCCGCCGCTACTCGCGGCGCGACGTGGAGCGACTGCGGCTCATCCGCACGCTGACCCAGGACGAAGGTCTGAACCTCGCCGGCGTGCGGGTGGTGCTCGACCTGGGCGAGAAGCTCGAGGCCAGCCGGCGGCGGGTCGCCGAGCTCGAGGAGATGGTCCGGGTCCTCGCCGACCGCGTGGAGCCTCAGGAGTCCGGCGGCGAGCGCTTCGCGATCGTCAAGGCGCCTCCGAGCCAGGTCGAGGTGCACGCACTGCGGCGCCGCACCGCCGAGCGCGGGCACCCGGTCCAGCGCGCCCGTCCGGTTCGCCCCCCGGAGCGCCGGTCCGCCGAGCTGTAGCTGCGTTCGTGCCATCTTGTGCCCGGGGGAGCGGGCGGGGATACTGGGTACCCGACGAGGGGGTTCTCCGATGGTGCGCGGGCGCTGGATCCTCCTCTCCGTGGCTGCCGGCACGCTGATCGCCGTGCCCCTGGTGGCATCGGCGCAGGACCGCGGTGGGACGGAGACGACCGCGATCGATGCCCCAGCCGATCTGGGGGGCGAGGCGGCCGAGACGGCTCCGACGGACGCGGGGCCGCCGTGGGCGGAGGAGGGCGCGGAGCCGCCGTACGGGCCGCCGCCGTGGGCTGGGCGTGGTGGGGACGATGGGGAGCGTCCGGGTCGGGGCGGTCCGCCGTGGGCGGAGGAGGGCGCGGAGCCGCCGTACGGGCCGCCGCCGTGGGCTGGGCGTGGTGGGGACGATGGGGAGCGTCCGGGTCGGGGCGGTCCGCCGTGGACCCGCGACAACGGCGACTGAGCACCCTGGCGGCGACGTCCTGTGCCGAGGCGCTGCAGATCCTCGCAGCCGGCCGGCCGCAACAACCCGGCCGGCCACGCCACCGCGACGTAGCCTCATCCGGGTGACGGGAAGCGGGTGGTGACCGTTGCGCAGACGCGGCTGTCGCCACACCGCGTCGCACCCCTCGTTGCGCTCCCGGCCCTGAGGAGAGACCACGCATGGACCTCGATCGTCTGACCCACAAGTCCCAGGAGGCGCTGCAGCGCGCCGCCGGTCTCGCGCGTGAGCGCAACCACCCAGAGGTCGGCACCCCCCACCTGCTCACGGCACTGCTCGAGCAGTCCGACGGGGTCGTGCTGCCGCTCGTGCAGAAGCTCGGCGTCACCCCCACCACCCTGCGCAACCGCATCGCGGAGCTGCTGCAGGACACGTCCGCGGCGTACGGTGCCAGCGGCCAGGTCTCGCTCGGCGCCGGGTTGCAGCGCGTCCTCGACGCCGCCGTACAGGAGGCCCTGCACCTCGGTGACGCCTACGTCTCCACCGAACACCTGCTGCTCGCGCTGGCGGAGGCCGGCGACCGCACCGCCGGGGTGCTCGCCGAACAGGGCGTCACTCGCGACGCGATCCTGGACGGGCTGCGCGAGGTCCGCGGCTCGCAGCGGGTCACCTCGCAGGACCCGGAGGCCACCTATGAGGCCCTCGAGAAGTACGCCCGCGACCTCACCCAGTTGGCCCGCGACGGCAAGCTCGACCCGGTGATCGGCCGGGACGAGGAGATCCGGCGGGTGATCCAGGTGCTCGTCCGGCGCACCAAGAACAACCCGGTGCTGATCGGCGAGCCCGGCGTCGGCAAGACCGCGATCGTGGAGGGCCTCGCCCGCCGCATCGTCGAGGGCGACGTCCCGACGCTGCTCGAGGACAAGCGACTGGTCGAGCTCGACCTGTCCGCGATGGTCGCCGGCGCGAAGTACCGCGGGGAGTTCGAGGAGCGGCTGAAGGCGGTCCTCAAGGAGATCGAGGCGGCCGAGGGTCGCATCATCACCTTCATCGACGAGCTGCACACGATGGTCGGTGCCGGCGCCGCCGAGGGGGCGATGGACGCGGCCAACATGCTCAAGCCGATGCTGGCTCGCGGGCAGCTGCGGATGATCGGTGCGACCACGCTCGCCGAGTACCGCAACATCGAGAAGGACGGGGCGCTCGAGCGGCGCTTCCAGCCGGTCCACGTCGCCGAGCCGTCGGTCGCCGACTCGATCGGGATCCTGCGGGGCCTCAAGGAGCGCTACGAGGTCCACCACGGCGTGCGCATCACCGACGACGCGATCGTTGCCGCCGCCAGCCTCTCCGATCGTTACCTCACCGACCGGTTCCTGCCCGACAAGGCGATCGACCTGCTCGACGAGGCCGCGGCCCGCCTGCGCATCGCGATCGACTCGCTGCCGCCGGAGATCGACGAGGTCGACCGGCGGATCCGCCAGCTCGAGATCGAGCGCGTCAGCCTCGCCAAGGAGGAGACCGAGTCCGCTCGGGCACGGCTCGCCGACCTCGAGGCGGAGCTCGCGAACCTGCGCGAGCGCGACGCGGGGATGCGGACGCGCTGGGAGCAGGAGAAGCAGGCGATCGGTGCCCTGCGGGCCGCCAAGGAGGAGCTCGAGCAGATCCGCGAGCAGGCGGCGGCTGCCGAACGCGACGGCGACCTCGCCCTGGCTGCCGAGCTCCGCTACGGCCGGGTCCCCGACCTGCAGCGTCAGATCGAGGCCGCACAGGCGCGCATCGAGGCGCTGCGTGCCGAGGGCGAGTCCCTGCTCGAGGAGGAGGTGTCCGAGCAGGAGATCGCGGAGGTCGTCGCCCGCTGGACCGGCATCCCCGTCAGCCGGCTCGTCGAGGCGGAGACCGCCAAACTGATCCGGCTGGAGGACGAGCTCCACCGTCGGGTCGTCGGCCAGGACGAGGCGCTCGAGGCGGTCGCGAACGCCGTCCGTCGGTCGCGGTCGGGCATCGCCGACCCGGATCGGCCGCTCGGATCGTTCCTGTTCCTCGGGCCGACGGGCGTCGGCAAGACCGAGCTCGCCAAGGCGTTGGCCGAGTTCCTGTTCGACGACGAGCGGGCGATGGTCCGGCTCGACATGGGGGAGTACCAGGAGAAGCACACGGTCGCCCGCCTGATCGGCGCCCCGCCCGGGTACGTCGGCTACGACGAGGGTGGGCAGCTCACCGAGGCGGTGCGTCGTCGTCCCTACCGCGTCCTGCTCCTCGACGAGGTGGAGAAGGCCCACCCTGACGTGTTCAACGTCCTGCTGCAGGTGCTCGACGATGGGCGGCTCACCGACGGCCAGGGCCGGACCGTGGACTTCCGCAACGTCGTGATGATCATGACGTCGAACCTCGGCTCGACCCACATCCTCGACCCGACGCTCACGCCCGAACACCTGCGCGAGCGGGTCTCCGCCGACGTGCGGGCCCACTTCCGGCCCGAGTTCCTCAACCGCATCGACGAGATCGTGATCTTCGACCGGTTGCTGCCTGAGCAGCTGCGCGACATCGTCGAGATCCAGCTCGACAGGCTCCGGGCTCGGCTCGCCGAGCGTGATCTCACCCTTGAGGTCACCGACGCGGCGATGGACCGCCTGGCGGAGCTCGGCTACGACCCGCTCTACGGCGCTCGTCCGCTGAAACGGGTGATCCGCAAGGAACTCGAGGACCAGCTCGCCAAGGCGCTGCTGACCGGGGCGGTCGCCGACGGGCAGATCGTGGTGGTCGAGCTGGGTGGCGACGGCAGCCTCGAGGTCACGGGCCGGGACCGAGCGACGGCCGACGCCTGAGCAGCGCCGGCGGCGCCCGATCAGGGCCGTTCGGCATCACTCGATCAGGAACACGAAGAAGACGAGGAACACCACGACCAGGCCGTACATGATCGGGTGCACGTCCTTCGCCCGGCCCTTGAAGACCATCATCAGGGGGAACAGGACGAGGCCGAGGGCGATGCCGTTGGCGATCGAGTAGGTCAATGGCATCGCGATGACGGTCACGAACGCCGGGATCGCGTACTCCATGCGGGTCCACTCGATCTCCCCGAGCCCGCGCGCCATCATCACGCCCACGACGATGAGCGCGGCAGCGGTCACCTCCGCGGTGATGACGCCGAGCAGGGGGGAGAACAGCAGCGCGAGCAGGAACAGCCCGGCGGTCACGACCGAGCTGAACCCGGTCCGCCCGCCGGAGCCGACACCGGCGGCCGACTCGATGTACGAGGTGGTCGTCGAGGTGCCGAGGGTGGCGCCACCCATCGTGGCGATCGCGTCGGAGACCAGCGGCCGGTTGCCGCCGGGCAGCGAGCCGTCCTTCTCCAGCAGCCCGGCCTGGTTGGTCACCGCGATCAGCGTCCCGGCGGTGTCGAAGAAGTCGACGAACAACATCGTGAACACGACCAGTGCCATCTCCAGGGTGAACAGCTCGGAGAAGGCCCCGAACGCCGCCCCGAAGGTGGGTGCGAGGCTCGGTGGGGCCGACACGACCGAGGAGGGGACGTCGATCAACCCCGCGACCATGCCGCCGATGGCCGTGGCCAGGATCCCGTAGAACACCGCGCCCCGCAGTCCCCGCATGAGGAAGAAGCCGGTCACGAGCAGGCCGAAGATGGCCAGCAGGGTGGTCGAGGCGCCGAGATCGCCCAGGGTGACGACCGTGCCAGCGGCCCCGCCGGAGTCGATCGTGGTCTGGTCGGGCACCACGATGCCGGCAGCCTTCAAGCCGATGAAGGCGATGAAGAGCCCGATGCCCGCACCGACGGCCATCTTGAGCTGGTACGGGATCGCGTTGATGATCGCGCCACGCACGCCGGTGACGGCGAGGATCAGGAACAACAGGCCGGACACGAAGGTGCCGGCGAGCGCCGTCTCCCACGGGATGCCGAAGGTGAGCACGACCGTGTAGGCGAAGAAGGCGTTGAGGCCCATGCCGGGCGCCTGCGCGATCGGCAGGTTGGCGTACAGGCCCATCACCAGCGTGCCGAGCGCCGCGGCCAGGCAGGTGGCGACGAACACCGCGCCGGGGTCCATGCCGGCGTCGGCGAGGATGCCGGGGTTGACGAACACGATGTAGGCCATCGCGAGGAACGTGGTCGCCCCGGCGATGGACTCCGTGCGCGGATCGGAGCGGCGCTCCGACATGCGGAAGTAGCGGTCGAGGCCGGAGGTCGTCGAAGGGTCCTTGGAGGTCGTCGATGTGGTCCGCTCTGGCACGGCGGGCTCCTCGATCGTCACGTCGCACCGCCACTCCACTGGGGCCGGCGCACAACGGACTCTAGAGGCGGCGGGGGAGCTGGCTCTGGAGGCTCCTCAGCAGCAGTCGAGGCGGGACCATCGATGTCCGTGCCCACGGGCGATCGCGCCTCGGGCGAGGCGAGGCGCGATCATCGGATGCGGAGGCGTGCCGCCGTCCGGTCCCGCTGCCCGGCACGTGCTCCGGGCTAGAAGGGGAAGTCGTCCGGGTCGTCCGCGATGGTCGGTTGTTGGGTCTGCCCGGGACCCGACGGGCCTGCCGTTGCCGGTCCGCCGGTCACCCCGACGGTCACCCCGCCGGTCTGCCCGCCGGTAGGACGGTCGGGTGGCCCGGTGGCTGTGGGTGGCCCGGTGGCTGTGGGTGGCCCGGTGGCGTGCGGCTGGTGGGGTGGGTCGGTGCCTGGCGGTCGCCAGGTGGCGGGGACGGTGGTGATGGTCAGTCCGGTGCGGGGGTGGGTCCAGCTACGGCGTCCGTCGGCGGTCTGGGTGACGTGCCAGCCGGCGCGTTCCTTGTCATGGTTGGTGGAGGTGCACAGTGGACCGATGTTGCCCAGGTCGGTGGTGCCGTAGGGGTCGTCGGGCCGTACGGGGTGCCAGGGTCGTGCGTGGTCGAGATCGGCTCCACGGGCGGGCCGATCGCAGAGTGGTTCGGTGCAGGTGTTGTGTATGGCGAGGATGATGTCGGCCATCCAGCCGGGCGGTTGGCGGGTCGCGCGTCCAACCCCGACGACCTGACCCTGGTCGATGACGATGGTGCGCAGCTCCGCGCCACGCTCCTCGAGCAGCCGTTTGGCGGCGGCGGTGGAGAGTCTGAGGTGCCCGCCGGTCAGCCGGGTGATCAGCTCCACCGGCAGCCGGCCGAGCGTCTCGAGCTCCACCCTGGCGAGCAGCTTCACCGGCGGGTTGGGCAGCTGCGGGGTGGGCGAGACCCACCGGAACCCCCCGACGCCACCGCTGGCCGAACCGCTGGCGAGTGAACCGCTGGCGAGTGAACCGCTGGTCGTGCCCCTCGCGGCGTGCTCGGCGGCGTCGTCAGCCGCCGGGTCGCCCGGTGCAGCGGCGACCTCGCCGGGGTCGGCGGATGCCGTCGCCGTGGCGGTGCCGCCCGGATCGGGGCCCTCGCCGGGGTCGGCGGTTGCCGTGGCCGTGTCGGTGCCGTCGTCAGGATCGGTAGCGTTGCAGTCGTGGGTGAGCCAGGCGAGCAGGTTGTCGGCCCGGGCCCCGCCAGCGCCGTGCGGGTGGCGTCGTTGGCTGTGGTTGGGGGCGGTGGTGTCGTCCACGATGGCCATGCCGAGCGCGTCGAGCTCACCGCCGAACCGCCCACCGGTCCGGGTCAGGTTGGGTTGCAGGTACAGGGTGTTGGCGCCCCCGGAGCTCTCGGCCCGGGAGCGGGCCGGGGCCAGCTCCACGATCGCGCGGCGGACCTGATCGAGCAACACATCCGGATCCGCCCCCTGCAACTCGTCGAGCAGCCGACCCAGCAGCACGTTCAACGCTTCGTCGATCGCGACCGGCGCGTCCCGCAACACCAACCCGAGACCGCGGAGCTGCGCGAACGACACCCGGCCGGCTTCCACGCCGCTCCGCAACGTCGGGAACCGGTCGAGCAACCGACACAGCCGCAGCAGCAGCCGCCGGTCGAGACGGGTCTGACGCGCCAGGATCCCCAGCCAATGCTCGACCGACACCCCTGTGTTGGCTTCGACCTCGCCGGTGTCCAGCAGCCGTGAGACCGTCACCACCGCCTCGACCAGCCGCCGATCGGCCGTGACCACCGCATCCAACGCCGACGCCAGCTCCGGCAGACCGGCCAACACCGGCAGACCGAACGGCGGTTCCCGATCGGCACGCTCACCACCCACCCCCGGACGCCCGTCGCCAGCCCCGAGCCCCGCGTCGGGAGTGCGCTCAGCGGCACGGTCGCGGTCGTAACCGGCCCGACGCTCCGCCGCGACCCCCGGGCGGGCGACCCGGTGCCCGCCGTAGCGCACGGACATCCAGGCCGGCATCGTCAGCATCGGGGAGTTCGCCATACCCCAAGACAACCAGCAGGGTGTGACAGCCAACGTCCGCCACCGGCCCCGGTCGTGCGCCAGTCGCACCCGACCCCCGGTCGTGCG